>NZ_CP134050.1:2307500-2654000 GCF_031583145.1 Brevibacillus brevis
GTGAAATCATAATACCTGTGAAGATGCAGGTTACCCGCGACAAGACGGAAAGACCCCATGGAGCTTTACTGTAGCCTGGTATTGGAACTTTGTGCATCATGTACAGGATAGGTGGGAAGCTGAGAAGCAGGGGCGCCAGCCTCTGTGGAGCTGTCGGTGGGATACCACCCTTGATGTACGGAGTTTCTAACTCGTCGCCCTGATCGGGCGAGAGGACCATGCCAGGTGGGCAGTTTGACTGGGGCGGTCGCCTCCCAAAAGGTAACGGAGGCGCCCAAAGGTTCCCTCAGAATGGTCGGAAATCATTCGTAGAGTGTAAAGGCAGAAGGGAGCTTGACTGCGAGACCTACAAGTCGAGCAGGGACGAAAGTCGGGCTTAGTGATCCGGTGGTTCCGCATGGAAGGGCCATCGCTCAACGGATAAAAGCTACCCTGGGGATAACAGGCTTATCTCCCCCAAGAGTCCACATCGACGGGGAGGTTTGGCACCTCGATGTCGGCTCATCGCATCCTGGGGCTGAAGTAGGTCCCAAGGGTTGGGCTGTTCGCCCATTAAAGCGGTACGCGAGCTGGGTTCAGAACGTCGTGAGACAGTTCGGTCCCTATCTGTCGCGGGCGCAGGAAGTTTGAGGAGAGCTGTCCTTAGTACGAGAGGACCGGGATGGACGCACCGCTGGTGCACCAGTTGTCACGCCAGTGGCACAGCTGGGTAGCTATGTGCGGACGGGATAAGCGCTGAAAGCATCTAAGCGTGAAGCCCCCTCCAAGATGAGACTTCCCACAGCGTTAAGCTGGTAAGACCCCTCATAGACGATGAGGTTGATAGGTTCGGTGTGGAAGCGCGGCAACGCGTGGAGCTGACGAATACTAATCGGTCGAGGGCTTATCCACACAATCTTGGCAATCATGCAGATCCAGTTTTGAAGGTACATATGATCGCGGAGAGTTACCCAAGAGGCCGAAGGGGACGGTTTGCTAAACCGTTAGTATGCGCAAGCGTAGCGAGGGTTCGAATCCCTCACTCTCCGCCATTTTTTATTTTGGCGGCGTAGCTCAGCTGGTTAGAGCGTTCGGTTCATACCCGAAAGGTCGGGGGTTCGATTCCCTCCACCGCTACCAAAGGGGCATAGTTTAAAGGTAGAACGAAGGTCTCCAAAACCTTTGGTGTGGGTTCGATTCCTACTGCCCCTGCCAGAAGCCGTTCTGGCGATAGTGACGATGGCGGTCGTGGCGAAGTGGTTAACGCACCGGATTGTGGCTCCGGCACTCGTGGGTTCGATTCCCATCGATCGCCCCATGCATGGGAGTATAGCCAAGTGGTAAGGCACGGGTCTGCAAAACCTTCACCCCCGGTTCGAATCCGGGTACTCCCTCCAAAGTAAGTCCCAGTAGCTCAGCAGGATAGAGCAACGGCCTTCTAAGCCGTCGGTCGGGAGTTCGAATCTCTCCTGGGACGCCATCTGCATACGAAAAACCTCCTATCCACTCCAGTTTGAAACTTGAGTCGGTAGGAGGTTTTTTCATGCAAGAATGAGCTTTGCAAGGGGACCACCTGCAAAGATAGGACACTGAGCACAAGGTCCTGAGTTAGAGCCGATTCCTTTTCTTCTATATAGAGTAGAAATGATAGGGCATGAGGGTTCCTCAGTGCCCGCTTTCGTACGCTATCCTAGTCAGTGAGGCAAACTCCCTTGTTCCCAACTGTTTCACCTAATCTCGGCAAACCGAACCAAATGGGAAAGATCATGAGACGATCTCCGCATCGAATGCCAGGCAGGGGGTACGCCTCCCATCATAAGGTCAAGAAGCAAGACAGCCGGAATGGATCAGAGGTGGGAGTGAGAAAGAAAAGGAGGAGACACAGGAAGGAAAACCGAGACTATTTTCCTAGAAGAAAACGGCGGAATCTGTCGGAATCAAATAAACGGGTTGGAGTAGTAGAGACCGTGAAGGTACCGTTTCTCCGCTTTGTTCAAGGCAATCTCCTTCTGGGCTTCCAAGGAGGCACGGAGCTTCTCCCAAAATTCTGGCGTGGCATCACTGGAGTCCACCGCCAGCTCATCTCCTACCAGGCTGCGGATGAGCTGCCAGTCATCGGAGAGCTCGTATTCCTTCATGCCACCACCGATCAGCCTGATGTCATGCAGCACACCCTTGATATCATCTGGAATCATGGCAATCTCCTATCCAATCGAATTGCAAAAAGGAGAGGCTCCTTCCTGCCAGTTGTCGCTCCTATTTTTCCACCATTGCCATAAACTATGTAACAAGAGGAAAATAAATTTTGACAAAAATCGGGTTTGTGACGAATTCATGATATTTTGAATAACAGATGCCGGGTACCTTATTAAAATTTTTCTACATTGATAGACTTTTTTCGACCATCTGTATAATTAAGGAAGAATCAAGTGATTCAAGGAGAGCTTCAGTCCAAGTAAAATAGGCTAGAATGACCGAAAAATCGTATTGACTTACAAAAACGGATTGTGTATACTCGAGAACGTGATTGGGGAATGAATGTTTGCGGTCGTGGTGGAATTGGCAGACACACCATCTTGAGGGGGTGGCGGGGCGACCCGTGCGAGTTCGAGTCTCGCCGACCGCACCATAGCGTTTGTCTTGGCCCGTTGGTGAAGCGGTTTAACACAGCAGCCTTTCACGCTGTCATACAGGGGTTCGAATCCCCTACGGGTCACCACATCTTTAAGCAAGATTGAAAAACTGAAGCCTTTTATCACGAAGGCTTTTTTTTCTGCTCACTGTCGTGAGATGTCGAATAGAAAGAAGAAAAGGTGGGAAAGGTGATAGCAGTGCCTTCTTTTTCCCACTTTTGGGTCATTGCGAATGCAGCGCATTTGATGTACACTCCCAATTGAAAGAAAAACAAGAGAGAAATGATGGAAAAACACTACCTGAATCAAAACCGACCCAAATTTGATTCAGGTCGAGGAGAAGAACCCATGAGTGTATTTAGAGAGATCATTGAGGGATTATTCATCGGATTTAGTTCAACGGTAGGTGTCATCAGCACATACCAAACTCTGATCTCATGCGCCGGTTTGTTTCGGAAAAAAGAGCAAGTCACGCATGAACCAGAGAAAACATTTGCGGTGCTCATCGCCGCGCACAACGAGAGTGCTGTTATCGCACCCTTGATTGAAAACCTGAAGCAGCTCGATTACCCCCGCGAGAAGTACGACATCTTTGTCATTTGCGACAACTGTACGGACAACACCGCGGAAATCAGCCGTGCTCACGGAGCATACGCCTGTGAACGTTTTGATACGTCCAAGCGCGGAAAAGGCTACGGGATCGAGTGGATGCTGGAAAACCTTTGGGCTAGACCTCAGCAGTACGATGCAGTCGTGATGTTTGACGCGGACAATCTGGTAGAAAAGAACTTCCTGCGTGTCATGAATGACCGTCTTTGCAAAGGTGCTCGTGTGATTCAAGGCTACTTGGATTCCAAAAACCCGTTTGACTCCTGGATTACGCTGTCCTATGCCGTTACATACTGGTTCACTAACCGGATGTGGCAACTTGCAAGGCACAATCTGGGGCTGCCGAATACCCTTGGAGGGACCGGGCTGTGTATCGAGAGCAACCTGCTGAAAGAAATGGGCTGGGGAGCGACCAGCCTGACAGAGGATCTGGAGTTTGCGACCCGCTGCATTGAGCGGGGCATTTACCCGACATGGGCGCACGACACCAAAGTATGGGATGAAAAACCAATTGACCTGAAGGCCTCCATGCGTCAACGTCTGCGCTGGATGCAGGGACACTACGATGTCGCCGGCCGCTACATCGGTTCCGTATTGAAAAACGGGATTACAAAAGGACGATTGGGAATGCTGGACGCGGCTTTCTACTTGTTCCAGCCGATGTACGTGCTGATCGTGACCTTTATGTCCCTCTTGTTCTTAGGCCGTTTCTTCGAAATTGACATGCTGATGCCGGCCGCGACCATTTTGCCAAGCTGGTTGGTATACACTTCGACCGCCGTATTTTATATGCTGCCGTTTCTGGCGCTCTATCTGGAAAAAGTACCGCTCAAAGGGTATTTGGGTATATTATTGCTCCCGTTCTTTTTCCTGACCTGGCTGCCGATTATGTTCTACGCGTTTTTCACCAAGAAAAACCAAGTGTGGAGTCATACGTCTCACAGCCGGGCGATCCGTATCGAGGAGATCCAGCAATAACAGGCACATGGGCAAAAACCACAGGGAAACCTGTGGTTTTTTCTACTTTTTTCGAGTGGCGGCAATCCATGTCTATTTGGTATAATGACAAGATTGAAGAGAGATTTTTATGAGCAGCCAGGCAAGATCGAAGGGTGCTCACAGATAGTGGCCGCCAGAAGAATCAGGCCACGAGGAGGGAATACCGCAATGAAGCTTGCACCACATGCATGCAACAGCGAAGCTCCGCAATTGTGGGGCGACAAACGATACCATACATGGAATTACCACTTGCGCAACACCTTTCACGAAAAGATCTTCAAGGTTCCCCTGGATGGCGGCTTCAGCTGCCCCAATCGCGATGGAAAAGTGGCGACAGGAGGGTGCACGTTTTGCAGCGCTCGGGGATCCGGTGACTTTGCCGGAGACCGCCGGATGGATCTCGAACGCCAATTTCACGTCGTCAAGAACCGCATGCACGAGAAGTGGCCAAACGCCAAGTACCTCGGATTCTTCCAGGCGTATACAAACACGTACGCACCAGTAGAAGAGCTCCGGGACATGTACGAAGTGATTCTCAAGCAGGACGGCGTGGTAGGGCTCTCGATTGCGACCCGCCCCGACTGTTTGCCCGATGACGTCGTAGAATATTTGGCAGAGTTGAACGAACGCACGTATCTGTGGGTCGAGCTCGGCCTGCAAACCATTCACGAACACACCGCCCAATTGATTAACAGGGCTCATGATTACGAGTGCTATTTGCAGGCAGTCGAAAAGCTGCGCAAGCACAACATCCGCATTTGCTCGCACATTATTTACGGACTGCCGGGAGAAACCCATGAAGAGATGATGCAGACAGCCGACGCGGTGGCTCATCTCGATGTACAGGGAATCAAAATCCACCTGCTCCATTTGCTGCGAAAGACGCCAATGGTCAAACAGTACGAGGCGGGTCTGCTGGAGTTCCTGTCACAGGAAGAGTACACGAAGCTGGTCGTCGATACATTGGAAATCCTGCCTCCGGAAATGATCGTTCACCGCATCACTGGGGACGGCCCACCGGATTTGTTGATCGGTCCGATGTGGAGCCGCAAAAAGTGGGAAGTACTCAACGGAATCGACGCGGAGTTGAAAAACCGGAATACGTGGCAGGGCAAGTTTTATGTCCCTGCACAGAACTAGCCAAGCAAGCGCTAAGGAGCATTGCAAAACGCCAAAGGGAGCCCCATGGGAGGCTCCCTTTTTTTGTCTTTGGCGTAGGACAGGCTAATCCATGCCAAGAAACAGAAGATTTACGATCGGGCCCGCCATATTTTTCTGGCCCGTCCGGGGTAATTCGTAATGATTCCGTCCACGCCCAAATCAAGTGCGGTCTGAATCTCCCTGGAGCTGTTGACGGTCCACCCCAAAACCGTGAGTCCGTGCTGCTTCGTGCTTTTCACCAGATCGGCGGAAAGCTGATCCATTGGCACGTGGAGTTGATCGGCACTATAGCGGCTCGCCACTTCCCAAGGACGGGAAAGAGGGCCGACATACAGGAGACCAGTCGTCTGGGCGGGGTCCAGTTCCTTGACCCGCAGGAGACTGTCGAAGTTGAAGGTGGAGATGACCGTTCGTTCCGTCAGCTGGAAGCGCCGGATTTGTTCAATGACAAGCTCCTCGAGATTTGGCTGATCGGACAAAAAGTTTTTTAGTTCAATGATAAAGCGTAAAGGCGTGACGGAAAAAGCCTGAAAGACTTCGCGGAGCGTAGGAATCTTCGCTTTCGGATAGCGAGATGAGGAGCTGCGGTCAGCCCGGACCTGCCGCAGCTCTTGAAGCGTATAGCGGCGAACCGGGCCAGAGCCTGTCGTAGTCCGATCCAGCGTATGATCGTGAATGACGACGAGCTTGTTGTCCCGGCTCAGCTGAACGTCCAGCTCGATGCCGTCAGCACGGCGACGGACGGCAGCGTAAAACGACTCCATGGTGTTTTCCGGAAAAAGGCCGGAAGCACCGCGATGAGCGTAGATAAGTGGGGCCACGTGAGCTTCCTCCTTTCACTGTCTTTTTACATACCTATGTAAAAGACCCCTCGATAACTACATGGCGGAGGGGCAAAACATCCCGCTTACCCGATCGCGGTGAGCACAATCACCAAGAGGACAAACAAAACCAATACAAGAATGAAGTTGTTATTGCCGCAGCTCATGACTATCTGCTCCTTCCCAAGGGCGCTTCCTTTCTCATCCTATGAAGCTACCGTACAAATGGCTCTCATCGAATACCCAGTCGCTGGATGTTTTCGTCACGTCAAGCAGAACGGACGTGCGTTTTATACAGATTGGCAGATGACGAGGGAAGGCATTTTGCTACAATGAAACAAGAAGGAAAGAGGGGGGAGTGCTTGCATGATCAATGTGGAAGAGATGCTGGCCGCAGGCGATGTGGTCGTGGACAGCCAAAATCGGAGGGTGAAGCTGCACGTATACGACCCGTCGCAAATCGCTGAGCTGGATCAGCTGCTCCGAAAGCTGGCCGCAGAAGCGGATGCCACCAAGCTGATCGTCTACGGGAAAAAGGCGGACGCGGAGCGGTGGATTGCACTTGGCTATCGACAGGAAGGTGTCATTGAAGGCTTTTTCCGCGGGGAACATGCGCAAATGCTCTCCTGCTTTTTGACCGAGGAGAGGGCTACGTCCGTCGCTCCCGAGCTGGCAGAGGAAATTTTGGCGATGAGTTTGAAGAAAAAAGGCAACGGGGAAGAGAAGCCGCTGCCTTTGGGGTATTCCATGCGCGAGGCGGGGGAAGCGGATGCGGAGGAACTGGCCCAGTTGTATGGCTTGGTGTTTGCGACCTACCCGACCCCGATGAACGACCCTGCTTACGTACGTAAAACGATGCAGGAAGGCACTTGCTATATGGTGGTCGAGCATGAAGGGAAAATCGCCTGCGCAGCGTCGGCGGAGGTCAGCGAGCGCATGGGGTCCGCAGAGATGACGGACTGCGCTACCCATCCGGACCATGCCGGCAAGGGACTTCTCCAGCCTCTGTTTACCGCGTTGGAGCGGAAGATGGAGGAGGCCGGGATTTACTACCTGTACACGTTGACGCGAGCCCAGTCGCCTGGGATGAATGTGACCGCGTCCAAGATGGGGTATCGGTACCGGGGGCGTCTGATCAACAACTGCACCATTTTCTCCGGCTATGAAGACATGAACATTTGGGTGAAACCGCTCCGCCCTACATGGGAGTAAACGGACGGGGAAGAAAGGGCTACGCTGTAGGAGGATAGAGCTGCTGCTGAAGACGTTTGGCCATCAAGGCTAGTTGCAGCTGCCAGCGCTGATGCGCATCCTCCAGGCGGAAGCCCGTTTTTTCTTCAATCTGGGTTAATCGGTATTTCAGTGTGTGCCGGTGAATATATAAGGCTTGGGACGTCTGCAGTCCATTTCCGTTTTGCTGCAAATAGACGTCCAGCGTCTCAAGCAGCTGCTGGCCCATCCGGGTATCGTATCCGATCAACGGTTCCAGAAGCGGCATCCACAGCGCCTGGAGCGAGTCCCGGCTGCGATGGTAAGGAAACAGGAACTGGTATCCTTGCATCTCCCCGTATCGCAGCAGGGCCGGGGATTTGGCCAAAAGCGGATACGCCTGCAAGGCAAACAACGCTTCTTCGGCAGCGGCAGCCACGTCCGTCAGGTGCCGGCGAGGGTTGCTGATCGCCAGATGCAGGGGAATGCCAGGGTGCAGCCCCTCCCATCGTGAGGCAAACCGCTCGAGAATCTGCAGGCTTTCCCGGTTGTCCGGAAAGACGAACAAAAGACAATGCGGTCGCTCGCGCAGCAAATACGAGCGCTGCTGGCGGTCGCACAGTCTGCGCAGCAGAATGATGGCGCTTTGATGCAGCTCGGCGAGGGCAGCTTCGGTCTGCACGTCGACCTTCAGCGCTGCGACCAGATGGCTACCCGCCGCTGGATATCCCAGCGTGCGGCAGCGGCTTTCCAGCTCAGACGCACTCATGGGTTTTCCGGTCAGGAGCTCTTCCACAAAGTCGCCCTTGAGACGCCATTCCGTGGCAGAGACAGCCCGTTCCTTTACATATTCCAACGCGCAGAGGGTAGAAGCGTGCCGGAGAGCTACGTCGTCGAGCTCCTTCCACAGCAGCTTCGGCTTGGTGAGCGTTAGCGTGCCAAAGAGCTCGCGATTGGCCCGAATCGGTACCGAGTGGGAGCTCTCCTCGTCTGCCGATCCGGCGTGCTGCTTCTCGCACCCATGCTGCGTGACCTCGAAGCCAAGGGCATCGACCAACGTCACGGCCCCACCGGTCAGTGCAGCGAGCTCTCCGGTGATGGCGGACAGTCCGCCTTTGGACAGCGCGGCGTCGATCATTTGGTTGTGAATCGCTTGCGAATAGGCGAGAGTCTCGAACTGACGGTTGACAATCGGCTGGAGGATGGCCTTCGTAATAGTGGAGAAGTTCATTTCCCCCGGGATTTCGATGAGGGGCAGCGCCAGGCGGTCCGCCATCTCGATAAAAGCTTCGGGAATTTCCCGCAGGTAAAACCCCGTATGGATAGCCACCCCGCTTAGCCTGCGGATCGCGAGGGAGGGGATAAAGGAGGCAAGACGCTCGGTGTCCCCGGAAAGACCAAAGCCGGTCGTGATGAGAAATTCCCCTTCTTGAAGGCGGGTGGTGTCTTCCAGCACTTCGACAATGGTGACCCAGCGGATGGGGTTGTCCAAACCGCCTGCACCCGCAATCAATCTCGTCTGGACCATATCAGGCAATTGCAGCGCCTCCCGAATGGTAAAAGTCATGAGCGTTCCTCCCGGAAGTAGGTTGGCAAGCTTCGATAGAAGTTTTCTTATACAAAATGTACAAAACATTTCGTCTCTTTTCCATGTTTTTTTGCCAGCTCGTCGGATGGCTTGAGCGCCCCGGTCGGATACGATGAAGGTAGTGAAAAGCGAGGTGGCGAGAGAATGAAAAGAAGCTATGTAATCAAGCCTGAACTGGAAAAGATCTATCCGGTAATCTCTCACGGAAAAGGAATTTACCTCTTCGACCAAGAGGGGAAACGATACATCGACGGCTGCAGCGGAGCCGTTACGGTGAGCATTGGCCACGCGGTGGATGAAGTAGTCGAGGCGATGTACGCGCAAGCCAAGGAGGTCTCCTTTGCATACCGCTCCCATTTCAGCAGCGAGGCGGTGGAAGAGCTGGGAGCGAAGCTGGCCGAGTGGGCGCCCGGTTCATTGAACTGGACATTCTTCGTCAGCAGTGGCTCGGAGGCGACGGAGACCGCCCAAAAGATCGCGATCCAATATTGGCAGGAGCGCGGCAAGCCGACGAAAAACCGCATCATCTCCCGCTGGATGAGCTACCACGGGATCACGATGGGAGCGCTGTCGATGTCAGGACACGTGCTGCGGCGAAAACGCTTTGTCCCGCTGCTGGAAGACTATCCGACAATCTCGGCCCCGTACCCGTATCGCAAGCCGGATGGCGTCAGTCTGGAAGATTACGCCCTGCAGTGCGCAAACGAGCTGGAGACGGCCATTCTGCGAGTCGGCCCCGAACAAGTGGCTGCTTTCATCGCGGAGCCGGTCATCGGAGCGTCGGGCGGAGCGGTCGTACCGCCGGACGGCTACTTCCAGCGGATTCGCGAAATTTGCGACAAGTACGAGGTGCTCTTTATCGCGGATGAAGTCATGACAGGGATTGGCCGGACCGGGAAAGCGTTCGGGATCGATCACTGGGGAGTCGTGCCCGACATGATCACACTCGGCAAAGGGATGAGCTCCGGGTACACGCCGATGGCGGCTACCGTGGTGTCGGACGAAATCATCGAGACGATCAAGAACGGCAGCGGACTGATCATGGCCGGCCATACCTACAGCGCAAATCCACAGTCGGCAGCCGTCTCCCTCGCCGTGCTGAAGTATGTGGAAAAGCACAGTTTGTTCGAAAAAGCGGCAGAGCAAGGCGCCTATTTGCTGGAGCGCCTGCAGGAGCTCGCGGCCGAGCTGCCGCTGATCGGAGATGCGCGCGGCCTGGGCATGCTGTGCGGCCTGGAATTCGTCAAGGACAAAGACACCAAGGAGCCGTTCCCGCTCTCGCACAATGTGAGCGGACGGGTCATCGCCAAGGCGTTTGAAAAAGGCTTGCTCGTCTATCCGGCTGTCGGAGGGCTCGAAGGCATCGCAGGCGATAGTGTCATCATCGCACCCCCGCTGACCATCACGAAAGCCGAAATCGACGAATTGATCGGCCTCCTGAAGGGGGCGGTCGAAAGCGTCCAGCAAGAGCTTCGGCAGCAGGCATCGATCGGATAGGAAGGGAGAGAGCGCGTGTGACCAATCGATTGGAAAAAGTGATTTCCATAACGGAAGCACTGGAGCATTTTCACGATGGAATGACATTGATGGCGGGAGGATTTGGCGGCGTAGGAAATCCGCCGACGCTCATCCAAGGAATCCTGGAGAAGGGTGTCAAAGACTTGACGCTCATCAGCAACGACACGGCGTTTCCGTACATCGGCGTCGGCAAGCTGGTGACGGAGAAACGCGTCAAAAAGGTGATCGCTTCGCACATCGGCTCCAATCCGAATGCAGGGGCGCAGATGACGGCGGGAGAGCTGGAGGTGGAATTTTGCCCGCAGGGGATCCTGGCCGAGCGCGTGCGTGCGGGCGGAGTCGGACTGGGTGGCATCCTGTCCGATGTCGGCATCGGTACGATCGCGGAAAAGGGGAAGCAGAAAGTCGTGCTGGACGGCAAGGAGTACTTGCTGGAGACGCCGCTTACGGCAGAGGTGTCCATCCTCTATGCGAAAAAGGCGGATCGCTACGGCAACCTGGTCTACGACACGAGCGCCCGCAACTTCAACCCGCTGGTGGCGATGGCTGGAGACATCACGATCGTGGAAGCGGAGGAAATCGTCGAGATCGGCGAGCTGTCGCCGGAGGAAATTGTGACCCCCGGCGTCTTCATCAACTTTATCGTGCAAAGTGAAGGGGTGAACTGGCAATGGGCATGGGAGAAGTAAAGGAGACGGAGACCTATCGAGAGCGGATCGCCCGGCGTGCGGCCCTGGAGGTCGAGGACGGCATGATCATCAACCTAGGCATCGGCATCCCTACGCTTGTGGCTGATTTTATCCCGCCGCAGGTGCGCGTGATGTTCCACGCCGAGAACGGGATCCTGGGGACCGGACCGAGCCCGAAAAAGGGAGAAGAAAATCCGATGCTGTGCAACGCCGGCGGTTTTCCCGTCACACTTGCCCTTGGAGCTTCCTTTTTTGACAGTGCCACGGCCTTTGCCATCATTCGCCGCGGCCTCTTGGATATGACGATTCTGGGTGTTCTGGAAGTAAGCCAAAGCGGCGATATCGCCAACTGGATCGTCCCGGGCAAGCGTGTGCCGGGAATGGGCGGGGCGATGGAGCTCGCGCAGAAGGCAAAAAAGGTGATGGTCGTCACGACTCATCTGGACAAAAACGGCCGATCCAAAATCGTTCGGGAATGCTCGCTGCCGCTCACGGCACGCGGCGCTGCCGACTGGATCATCACGGATATGGCCGTCATGCAGGTGATGCCAGACGGGCTGTATCTACGCGAGGTCATGTATCCGTACTGCGTGGCGGACGTCATTGGCGCGACGGAGGCCGAGCTGAAGATCGAAGGCGAAGTAGGCGTATTTCGCTGAGAACAAAAGGCGTACAAAATTCCGCGAGTCAGGGGGAGAAACATGGCAAACTGGCAGTCTATCATTCGGGAACAGTTGGAAAAGGATCGGGAAGAAGCGGTCGCTTTGCTTCAGGACTGGGTCAGACATCCGAGTGTGCAGGGCGAGGAAGAGTCGATACAGGAGAGCATCGCTCAGAAGCTGGCCTCTATGGGACTGGACGTAGACCTGTGGGTGATGGAAGGCGAGGAGCTGCTGAAGCATCCGTATTTTGTTTCTCCGCGTGAGCAGTTCGCGGGCAGTCCGAACGTAGTCGGAGTCTGGAGGGGAAGCGGCAAAGGCCGCTCGATCATCCTGAATGGTCACGTCGACGTGGTGCCGGCAGGAGACCGCGCCCAGTGGAGCGACGATCCTTTCAGCGGAAAGGTAGAGGCAGGCAAGCTGTTCGGGCGCGGGGCAACGGACATGAAAGGGGGGAATCTGTCTTCTCTTCTGGCGATCCAGGTGCTGCAAAAATTAGGGGTGAAGCTGAAAGGCGACGTCATCTTCCAGAGCGTGGTGGAAGAGGAGAGCGGGGGCGCAGGTACGCTTGCGACGATTCTGCGGGGGTACAAGGCGGACGCTGCTCTCATCCCGGAGCCGACAAACATGAAGATTTTCCCGAAGCAGCAAGGCTCCATGTGGTTCCGTCTGCATGTGAAAGGCAGATCCGCCCACGGAGGGACGCGCTACGAAGGCGTGAGTGCCATCGAAAAGTGCTTGCAGGTCGTCCAGGCAGTCGGGAAGCTGGAGAAGGAACGCAATGAGCGCCTGGAGGATCCGCTTTACGCCAAATTGCCGATCCCTATTCCGATCAACATCGGGGTCATTGAAGGAGGCAAATGGCCGTCTTCCGTAGCAGACCTCGTCAAGCTGGAAGGACGTATGGGGGTCGCGCCGGGAGAGCGGATGGACGATGCCAAAGCGGAGATGGCAGCAGCGTTGAAAGGGCTCGCCGAGGTCGATCCGTGGTTTGCGGAGCACCCGGTCGAACTGGAATGGTACGGGGCGAGATGGGTGCCGGGAGCGGTTGCGGAGGAACATCCGCTGATGGAGATCCTGCAACGCCAGTTTGAAGTGGTCCGTGGGGAGCGCGCCGTGGTGGAAGCATCTCCATGGGGAACGGACGGCGGACTTTTGACAGCGTTGGCCGATACCCCTGCGATTGTCGTAGGGCCAGGTGTAACACAGGTCGCGCATTACCCCGACGAATTCATTGTGCTGGACGACGTATTTGACTGCGCTGAGATCTTTGCGCTCGCGCTGATCGAATGGTGCGGGCTGGACGATACGCAAAGCGATAGCGATAAGTAGAGGAGAGGGTTATCCATGAGTCCAATTACGACGAAATTCATCCAACTCAAAACGGCGGTTCCCGGACCCAAATCGCAGGAAATGCTCGCCAAAAAGGAAGCGAACGTGCCGCGCGGGCCGTCCAATACGACTCCTGCGTTCGTAGCCAAGGCGGAAGGGGCGCTGCTGACGGATCTGGATGGCAACACGTTCATCGACTTTGCCGGGGCGATCGGATCGATCAATGCGGGACACTGTCCACCAGCAGTCGTAGAGGCGCTCAAGGCGCAGCTGGATCAGTACATACACACATGCTTTCATGTGATGATGTACGAACCATACGTGCAGCTGGCCGAAAAATTGAACCAGATCACCCCGGGTGACCACCCGAAAAAGACATTCTTCCTCAACAGCGGAGCGGAAGCGGTGGAGAACGCGGTAAAAATCGCCCGCAAGTATACAGGGCGTAAGGCAATCATCTCGTTCGAGCGCGGCTTCCACGGACGCACGCTGCTCGCAATGTCGCTGACGAGCAAAGTGCGCCCGTACAAATACGAATTCGGCCCTTTTGCTCCCGATACGTACAAAATGACCTATCCGTACTATTACCGCGCCCCCTATGGCGCTTCTCCGGAAGAGACAGACGCGGAAGTGCTGCGCCGCTTCGAAGACTTCTTCCTGGCGGAGGTCGCGGCCGACAACGTCGCTGCCATCATCATGGAGCCTGTGCAGGGCGAAGGAGGATTCGTCGTCCCATCGAAAACGTTCGTCCAGGGTGTCAAGGCCATCTGCGAGAAGTACGGCATTCTTTTCATTGCAGACGAGGTGCAGACCGGCTTTGGCCGTACCGGCAAAATGTTTGCGATGGAGCATTACGGCGTCGTTCCTGATATCGTAACGATGTCCAAATCGATGGGAGCAGGCGTGCCGATCAGTGCAGTGACCGGTCGGGCGGAAATCATGGACGCCCCGAATCCGGGCGAAATCGGTGGCACGTACGGCGGCAGCCCGCTCGGCTGCGTAGCTGCTCTGAAAGTCATCGAGATGATGGAGCAGGACGGGTTCCTGGACCGGGCGAATACCATCGGCGACACGATTCTGAAACGCTTCGGGGAATTCAAAGAGAAGTTCGCCGAAGTGGGGGATGTCCGCGGTCTGGGCGCGATGTGCGCCATCGAACTGGTAAAGGACAAAGCGAGCAAGGAACCGAACAAGGAGCTGACGGTCAAAATCGTGCAGGCATGCTACCAAAACGGCCTGGTCGTCATGTCTGCGGGCCTGTACAGCAACGTGATCCGGATTCTGTCTCCGCTGGTGATCACGGATGAACAGCTGGAGGAAGGCTTGAATGTGCTGGAGAATGTCCTGGCTGGACTGTGCACACCAAATCGTTGATGGACGGAGGGATTGCCATGAAAAAAGCATGCTTTATCGGCGGCGAATGGCTGGAGACGGCATCGTACGCTCCCCTGTATTCCCCTTATAGCGGGGAAGAGATTGCCCAGGTCCCGCAGGCGGATGCGGGGACGGTACAAAAGGCGATTGCGGCTGCTGAAGAAGCGGCGGCTATCATGCGGCGGATGCCTGCCTACCAACGGGCGGCCATTTTGGAAAAAATGTCGCTGCTGATGAATGAAAGGCTGGAGGAAGCCGCGAAAATCATCGCGTTGGAAGCCGGCAAGCCGATCAAGACAGCACGCGGCGAAGTGATTCGCACGATCCAGACCTACAAGTTCGCCGCCGAAGAAGCCAAGCGCATCCACGGGGAGACGCTGCCGCTGGATGCGGCGATCGGCGGGGAAGGT
Source organism: Brevibacillus brevis (assembly GCF_031583145.1). Taxonomy (NCBI): domain Bacteria; kingdom Bacillati; phylum Bacillota; class Bacilli; order Caryophanales; family Paenibacillaceae; genus Brevibacillus; species Brevibacillus brevis. The sequence continues at coordinate 2,322,482 of NZ_CP134050.1, forward strand.
AGACTGGCGTACACGGTTCGAGAGCCCCTTGGCGTAATCGGGGCGATCACGCCGTTCAACTTTCCGATGAACCTCGTGGCGCACAAGGTGGGGCCGGCACTGGCAGCCGGGAACACCGTCGTCCTGAAACCGGCTTCCCAGACGCCGCTCTCCGCTTTCTTTCTGGCGGAAATCGCCCAGCAGGCAGGAGTGCCGGCAGGGGCACTCAACGTCGTGACAGGCAGCGGGGCGACTGTAGGCGATCTCTTGGTCAAGGACCCTCGCGTAAAAGCTCTGACATTCACAGGGAGTCCGGCTGTCGGGATCGACATCCGGAACCGTGCAGGACTCAAGCGCGTCACTCTTGAACTGGGCTCCAATTCCGCCGTCATCGTCGACCGGGACGTGAATCTCGACGAGGTGATTCCGCGCTGCATCTTCGGGGCCTTCGCCTATTCCGGTCAAGTATGCATTTCCGTTCAACGCATTTACGTGGTCAAGGAGCGATTTGAGGAGTTCGTCAGCCGCTTCACGGAAGAGACGTGCAAGCTGCGCGGAGGCGACTCCCTGTCCGAGGAGGCCGACTACTCTGCGATGATCAGTCCGCGTGAAACAGAGCGGGCATTGGCGTGGATCGAGGAAGCCAAGCAGCAGGGTGCACGGGTGGAATGCGGCGGCGAGGTCATGGGACGCGTCCTGCAACCAACGGTTTTGACTGGTGTGCCAGCGGAAGCGAAGGTTTCCTGCCAGGAAGTGTTCGGGCCCGTCGTTCTTATCAATGCGGTCGATTCGGTACAAGAAGCCATCACGCTGGTGAACGATTCCCGCTATGGTCTGCAGGCAGGCGTCTACACCAATAATCTGGCTGTTGCCATGCAGGCTGCCGACGAGCTCCATGTAGGCGGCGTGATGATCAACGACATCCCGACCTTCCGCGTAGACCATATGCCGTACGGCGGCGTGAAAGAAAGCGGGATGGGCCGCGAAGGAGTCAAGTACGCGATCGAAGAACTGACAGAGCTCAAATTGGTCGTCGTCAAAAAATAAAGCCACAGGGAGCTGCCGGCTACTCATTGCCCGGCGGCTCTTGCCATGTGAAAGTCAGGTGTGGTATAGTAAAACTTGTTGAAACGCGGAGGGATACCGAAGTGGTCATAACGGGGCGGTCTTGAAAACCGTTAGAGTGCAAGCTCACGCGGGTTCGAATCCTGCTCCCTCCGCCATATTTCGCAAAAGCCCAACATCATAGTGAAGAAAGCCAACAACCTCACGTTTTCACATGATGGTTGTTTTTTTGTATGTATAAACCTGCGCCCGAAGAGCGGAAACATTCCGTTCTGAGGGCGTTTTTTTTGTTTAGGCACTGGGGCCGGTATGATTTTTAACTATGGCCTTCCTCTATTACCACTATTTACTTGTAGAACCAATGACTCACCAGAGGCATAATGGATTTGTAAGGAAAATCATCTAGTTAAACATCTGGGGAAATTGCGGCGTACTAATCCGTGCAGGCGGTCGTCTGTATTTTGCAACTCAAAAATGCAGAGTTTGGCGGCCAATTTATGCAGAACACTGCCAACATCAATACAAAAGAATTTAGGAAGACTTCATGCTGGATAGAGCATGGCGCAGTCGGTAGCTTTCTCCGGTAAACGCCAGAATATGGGCGTGGTGGACGAGGCGATCCACAAGGGCTGCCGTCAATCGCGTATCTCCAAACACCGTATTCCACTGCCCAAACTCCAAATTCGACGTCACAATCACACTGTTTCTCTCATAGCAGGCCGAGATAACATGAAACAACAGCTCAGCCCCCGTTTGGTGAAAGGGAACAAACCCAACCTCGTCCAAAATCAACAACTCACAGTCTGCCAGTTCTTTTTGAAACCGCATCAGTGCCCCATTCGCGTGTTTTTCCTGCAAGAGCGCAACCAGATCGGGAACACGGAAGAATCGAACGGCATATCCCCTTCGGCACGCCTCTACGCCAAGCGCTGTTGCCAGATGGGTCTTCCCCGTGCCCACTTTTCCCAGCATCAGCACATTTTCCTTGCGCTCCAAAAAACGTAGGTCGATCAATCCCTCCTTTGTACATGTTTCCGGTAAGGTGACTGCCTCAAAAGCGTAATCTTCCAGTGTCTTCAGTTGGGGAAACGCGGCTTTCTTTATCAGTCGCTTCAGCTTTGTCTCCTCCCGCCGTTGAATCTCCATCCGCAAGACTCCCAGCAAGAAGCTCTCCCGATCTTCAAACGGCACCTGTTCATAGGTTTCCATCACATGCGCCAAATGCAAAGTTTTGCACACCTTTGCCAGCTCTTCTCTCATTCCACCCTCACCCCCAGGATCCGGTCGTACTCATCCAGCATGGGTATCTGCCCGTGAAGGGCAGGGGGTGTATGCGACTCTGAAAACGGTTCCGGGCGGAAAACAGGGTGTTTTATCGCGTAAAGGGCATGCTCCAAGGCAACAGCCAGATGCTCTTGCTGATGCGACAATTCTCCCAGTACTTGCCCGATTTCCTCCAACGTATAGGTGTCGAGCAATCGATGGAGCAGGCGAATTCGTGCTTTTCGTGCATTCATGTCTTCCACCGTCAAAAACGTTTGGAGCGCCTGAGGCATCATGTTGGTAAAGGAAGAATACATCACCGCCCGCGGGCGTTTTTCATATCTCTTCAATACCGCCTTCCAATCTACTGAAATGACTTTCTCCGTATAGGGACGAGGCAATGTCACAATCGGGGTATATGTCCCGTCTGCCGTTAACACCTCCAGCACATCCCACTTGACTTTCACCAAAACCGGCTGCATGGCCCGACACTGCGGCAACGGGAAGAGAGCCGCGTCAAACGACAGCTCAGCGTATTTGTTCAGGTGGCACGTCTCCAGCCGGAAAATCTCCAGCGGTGTCGTCGGCAGCGTCAGCAGCTTGCATTTTTCTTGCTCCCACAACTCGGCAATGGTTTGCTTTTTCACATAGTGAGGGCGCTGCATATCCGCACGGGCAGCTTCCGCCAAATACGTCTCCAGTTGTTCCGGCGTATCGATAACCGGTGGCGGAACACACCAGTTCCGGCGTCCATACCCCACTTTGTTTTCCACATGGCCTTTCTCATGGCCGCTGTATGGATTGCAAAACAGGGGCTCAAAGCGGTAATGGGCGCAGAAACGCCGAAACGCTTCCGTACACTCTCGTTTTCCGCCTTGCTGGATGGACACAACAGCAGCGGACAAGTTGTCAAACCAAATCTTGCGAGGAACCCCTCCCATTTGCTGAAATAGCCGCCCTAAGGCCTCCAGAAAGCATTCCGTGTTTTCTTTCGGAACCGGGAACACAAAGGCGGCATTGCTGTACGGAAACGACAGGGTCAATACTTTCCGCTCCACCAGTTCTCCCGACTTGACCACGTACACCGTCCCGAAGTCAGCCTGAGCTTCTCCACCTGGATGCTCCAAACGCTCAAAATGTTCGGCTCGTTCGGCTGCCATGGCTTTCTTCCGTTTGGAGACATATTCGGATACCGTTCGCTGCCCGCCAGGGAAGCCGTACTCATCCCGTAACCGCTGAAACATGCGGACGGCTGTATGGCGTTGCTTGCGTGGAAGACGCTCATCATCCTCCAGCCATGTGTCAATAATCTCTAAGTACGGTCCCAACACCGGATGGCGGCCTTTTCGCTTGCATACCGGTTCATTCCAATCGTCGCGATCCGCATATTTCTTGGCGGTTCGCCAATTCACCTGGACACGTTCCGCAATTTCCTGAATCGAACACCCTTCGACTTCTCGCAAAAATCGGATATACTGTTGTTGTGGCACTTTCAACATTCCTCTCACTCCCTCAGATTTTCGCCAAATCCAAGGGTAGATTTTGTAGGGGGATGTTGGCAAGTGCCTTTTTCATGGCCTCAGAATTGCGGTGGAACTCTGCAGTTTTCCGCCGCAATTCTCTGCACTTTTATCCTGCCATAAACAGTCGTCGCTATTTTTTTGCGCAAATGTGGCAGGGTTGCCTTTATCTACTGGTATTCAAACAAGGGATCATCGTGTATCTTGTTACTATTCACGTAAGTACGATACGTACTATCCCTTTCTCCAACCCGACCAGGTTGGAGCTTTTTTTATTTCAGCCATCTCCGTATTTTTCCTCAAAATCCAGAAGATCAATGTCGATGGATAGGCCTCAATGAGATATGCTGTATGTAAGGACTCGATTGTTTCTTGGGGCCCTGCGGCAGCTTCAAAAATGCAGAGGAAGCTGCCGTCTTTTTTGTCTCCAAATGTCTGAATATACTCGCAATATTGAAAATTGTAGTATACTTAGAGAAAAGGGCACAGGGGGGTACGTGGCATGATCGAGTCCAGAAGGGTAAGGAGAAATACGCTAGGCGATATTTTGAGGCGGAGTCGCGGACGTTTTCCTGACAAACCGGCCTTGCGGTTCGAAGAAGAGGTTCTTACATACAGTCAGCTTGACCGGATCGTCAATCAAGCTGCCAACGCTTTGATCAGCAGCGGGATCCAAAAAGGAGAAAGGGCAGCTGTCCTGTCCCGCAATTCCATGGACTTCGCGATTCTCAACTTCGCGCTGGCAAAAGCGGGCATCATCATGGTGCCAATCAACTTCATGCTGAATGCTGATGATGTGGCGTTCATTCTCGGGCATTCGGAAGTGAGCGCGGTGTTTGCTTCGCCGGAGTTCCATCAGGTTGCACAGATAGCAATCAAGCAGGCGGGTGTGGCACCGCGCTTGCTGTCTTTAATCTCCAAGCCGGCTGTTCGGGAGGGGGAGTGGCTGCCGTTTCGTTCATGGCTCGAGGGAGCAGACGAGAGCGAGCCGGAAGTAGAACTCGATGATGAAGATGTCGTACATATACTCTATACGAGCGGCACAGAGTCAAAACCAAAGGGGGTCATGCTCACGCACAAAAGCGTCATCTCCGAGTATGTCAGCACGATCGTGGAAGGGGACATGAGCGGTGACGACGTGGCGATTCATGCGCTCCCGTTGTTTCACAGTGCACAGCTCCACTGCTTCTTGGGCCCTTACATTTACCTGGGTGGAAGCGGTATCATTCTCGAACAAGCGACTCCGGCGCTCATGCTGGAGACAGTCGAGACATACCGCGCGACACAGCTTTTTTGCCCACCGACTGTCTGGATCGCGCTTTTGCGATCGCCGGATTTTGCTTCGCGCAATCTCGGTTCGCTGAAAAAATGCTACTACGGCGCTGCCATCATGCCTGTAGAGGTGCTGAAAGAACTGAGCCAACGGTTGCCTGGCGCACAGTTTTACAATTTTTACGGACAGACGGAAGTTGCCCCGCTGGCTACGGTGCTCAAGCCCGCAGAACAGATCCGCAAGGCGGGATCGGCGGGCAAGCCGGCCTTAAATGTGGAAACGAAGATCGTGGACGACGACGGGAACGAGGTGCCGCGTGGAAGCATAGGGGAGATCGTACACCGGACCAGCCATGCCATGGTCGGCTATTTCCGCGATCCCGAAAAGACTCAGGCAGCCTTTTTCGGCGGATGGTTCCACAGCGGTGACTTGGGGATCATGGACGAGGAAGGATTCATCACAGTGGTCGATCGGAAAAAGGACATGATCAAATCAGGCGGAGAAAATGTGGCAAGCCGGGAAGTCGAGGAGATGATTTACCAGCATCCGAAAGTATCCGAGGTGGCCGTCATCGGGATCCCGCATCCGTACTGGATTGAAGCCGTGACAGCAGTGGTGGTGCCGAAAGCCGGCGAAGCGTTGACAGAGGAAGAAATGCTCGCTTTCTGCAAAGACCGTCTCGCTCCGTTTAAAGCTCCGAAATTTGTCGTGATCGCTGACAACCTCCCGCGCAATCCAAGCGGAAAGATCTTGAAAAGGGAGCTGCGTCTTCGCTACGATGCGCTGGCACAGCCATGACAGAACCACATTCATAGAAGAGCCCGCCAAGCGGTATCCCAAACCGCTGGCGGGCTTTTCTGTATAGTTATTTCACTGTGGAAACGGTCGGATGATCCGGTTTGATCGCTTCAAAGCGGTATCCCTTCGCCTTCAAGAACGAAATGACCTCCGGGAGCGCTTGGGCTGTCGGTGACTTCGTGCTGGAGTCGTGCATCAGGATGACGATTTCCTTCTGGTTTTTCACCTGCTGCTTGATGTTGGCGAGCGCGCCCTGCGCAGTGTAACGGTTGCTTCGGGCATCGCCGTTGGTCACGTTCCAGTCGATAAAGATGTACCCGCGTTCATTCGCCTCCGCCTTGATCGCGCTCATGACGGGATGCTCCAGATTGTACAGCTTTGGATCCTGGTATTTGTGGCTGACGGTGTTCGTGCTGCCGCCAGGATAGCGGAACACGACAGGCTTGACCCCGATTGCCTTTTCAATCAGCTGGTTGCCTTTTTCCAGGTCTGCGAAGAATGCTTCCTTGCTCTTGTACACAATTTTGTAGTCGTGCGAGTACGTATGGCCGCCAATCGTGTGGCCTTCCGCATACGCTCGCTTGAGGATGGCCTCATGTCCCGGCACGCTGCGGCCGACAATGAAGAACGTTGCCTTGATTCCATACTTTTTCAATGTATCGAGCACTTGCGGCGTGACTACGGAAGGGCCGTCGTCAAATGTCAGATAGGCGACTTTGTCTGTTGCGGGCTTGGAAGGCGCCGGCGGCTTGACGGTCGGCTGCTGTGTTGTCCCGCCTGATGTTCCAGGCTTTGGCGTCGGCGTAGCTGGCTTCTGCCCAGTGGCGCCTGGCTTGGCAGTCGGTTTTGTTGAAGGCTGCTGTGTCGTCCCGCCTGGCTTGGCGGTTGGTTGAGTAGCTGGCTGCTGTCCTGTTCCTGGCTTGGGTAAAGCAGGGGACGTGGCAGGCTGCCCGGTTGCGCCTGGCTTGGTTCCTCCCTGCTGGGCGCCAGCTGGCTGCTGATCTTGCCCGCCGGCCGGCTTGCTGTGAATCGGTAGAACGGGCTGGTAGGGCTCCTCACCGTAAATGAAAAATGATTTTCGCAGTTCGGCAAAACGAGCCAGCTGCGGAGCGTAGGACGCCTCGATTTCCTGCGGGCTTTTCTCTTGTTCAAGACTTTGCCCGATAGCATGGGTGCCCATGCGCTTGTCAAACAGGGTGATCTGTCCATCCACGCTTTTGGGCACGGGGAAATGGCTGAGCTGGTGGGCGTATGCGAGCACATACATACCCGTCTTGGCCGGGTTGAAAACACGCGGGTCGTTGATTTGCAAGCGAACCCCGCCTGCCGTCCCTTTCATCTCCGGCAAGAAAACGACCCCGGGCAGCAGGCTGGAATTAAGCAGGTCCGCAAAACGGACAGCATCCAGTCCCTCTAGGCCTACCCACGCATAGTCGTCTCGCTGCTGCAGCTCCGTTCCTTCTCCGATGCCTGTGGCCAAATAGCTCACGACAGTGTGCAGCGTAGGGAGCTCGGGAGCGCTTTGCACCCACGGGAGCCCCGTTTCCGGATAGAGCATGCTGCGCGTATACCCTTTCATGGGAATGACGGTCAGGTCCACTCCGATCTCCCGGTTGAAGAACAGGGCGAGCTCGCCGATCGTCAAGCCGTGGGCCATTGGCAAGGTATCCGCCCCGATATAGGAGAGGTACGGCGGCTCGAGAAGAGGTCCATCGACGATCTTTCCGCCAAGGGGGTTGGGGCGATCGAGGACGATGACGGGCTTCCCTTGTTTCTTGGCTGCTTCCATGCAGTCGCGCAAAGCCGTTATGTACGGATTCATGCGAAAACCGGTATCTTGCAGGTCGACGAGAAGCACATCCATCCCTGCATACAGTTCCGCTGCGGGCACCCGATTTGCTTCACTCAGGCCGTACACGGGGATGCCATACACCGGATGTACGTAGGAACCGGCTGGCTGCGCTACGCCCGCCTTGCCATCCAACCCGTTTTCCGGGGTGATCAAGGAGACCAGGGTCACCTGGCGATCGCGACGCAACAGGTCGATCGTGCTTACGCCCCGGCTGTTTCCCCCCGTCTGATTGGTGAGGAGCCCCACTTTCTTGCCCTCGATCCACGAATGAAATTGATCGAACAGTACATCGCTTCCCAATTGAATGGCAGCCGTGTTGGCTGAGCTACCGCCCGGTGGGACCATACATAAGATGAGTGCGAGGATGAGGAAAGGAATGATTCTTTTCATCGGCATTGCCTCTTTCAACATGAAAATTTCGTCGTTGCATGTCTATTGTAACGGTTTTTTGAAGCAAGATGGTTGCATTTTTGTAACAATTTGAAATTGGGTCGAAAGGACGGGGACAAGCTTCGGTTCCAGGAAAAACGAGGGCGATTTTCTGGGGCGAAATGCTTATCGCCTGCAGGAAATCCTACAGGAACACTAACCTTGCCTCGAGCTACATCTTATAGTAGATTTAAAACCATGCGAATCTTTTTTGAAATGGAGTGGACTACATGCTAAAAAAATTGGCCTCGTTTGTGCTCGCGGTCGCGCTTGTACCCGTAGCGGCTTTTTCTGCTTCCGCCGCTTCCGCCCCGGCTACTATTAAGGTCGAATACAATCAAAAGGCGATTGCATTCCCGGATCAAAAACCAGTAATCCGTGACAGCCGTACTCTGGTGCCTATCCGTCCGATCGCGGAAAGCCTTGGTTTTGATGTCGATTGGAACGAACAAACACGAACGGTGACGATCAACAAAGGAACGAACAATGTCCGTCTTGTCGTCACGCAAAAAATCGCCAAGAAAAATGGACAAACCATCAATCTGGACGTTCCTGCGCAAATCATCAACCAACGCACGATGGTGCCCGTTCGTTTCATCGCAGAAGCGTTGAGCTACGGCGTAAACTGGGACCAAGCCACGCAAACCGTTAAAATTTCGGACGGGCAGTCGGTTACCCAGCCTTCCGCCACAACGGAGCAGCCGAAGGGCAATGCCACGCAAACCCAAAACAATGGGAACACGACCACATTAATCGACCGGGATTCGATTAAAGGCAAGACATTCACCATCGCCACAATTGGTCTTTATCGGGTGAGTGGTAAGGTAGAACCTGGCAGCGACGTTGCCGTTACACTCGAAGACAACACCTTCGAAGTCGACGTGAACGCAGACGGGACTTTCGAGTTCAACAAAGACACGTATGACGGCATCCGCACATTTACGCTGAAAGCGGAAAAAGACGGCAAGGTAGATACATTCGAAGGCGAGTTTATAAGTAATTCGTAAGGATAGGCTTTCATTACCGGAGTAAGAACACCTCCTGCACACCACACTATGTGCAAGGAGGTGTTTTTGGTTGAAACGAATTCAAGCAGGGGTATTCGCTACGATGATGCTCGCAGGCCTGTTTGCAGGCTGTTCACCAAACAAAGAGCAAGGCTCCGAGGATTTGCACGGCAACCAGGCCAAATACGAGTCATATGGTATCAACTACCGCAATGACAACGCGGGGATGGACAAGGGGCCTGCGGCGATGATCAGCCAGAAAATGGTCCATCAGCGCGAGCCGCATCTGGTGTCCCGTCTGGAGAGACATGCGGAGAACATCCCTGGCGTTGTCGATATCAAAGTGCTTGCCTACAAAGACACGCTGCTGGTCGGGGTACTGCCTACGCATACGCCAAAGCCGGATGAAGTCAATCCAACCCCATCCATTCCCCATACGCCTGGAAAAATTGTCCGGGTCGACAATGGCCATACGGACTCGCTCCAGAAGCGCGTTGTGGACCGGATGAGAGTCCGGCTGCAAACGGAATCGCGCTACAACCTGATGTATGTTTCCACCAACCGGGCTGTTTACGACCGTGTCGCGGATCTGCACGAACGGATCTTGCGCGGTGAGCCGGTAAGCGAAGAGGAGTTCCAGGTATTGATCAACGACATCGGTTATACGAACAAAGGCTACAATCTGGTCGACTAACAAAGCGCCACCTGGCTGCCCCCGGGTGGGCTTTTTGGCGTTTGCCCCGGCGAAGCAGGAAATGCGGGCATGAATGGGGAAATGAATCCGGGAGAGAAGGAGAACGGCGAGGAGTGCAATTCATGAAGACACCGCAGGTTTCGATCACCAAAATTACGCCGCCCAGACCGAAGCCCTACGTCCTGAGACGCCCGGCACTGGCCAAAAAGCTTCGATTTCTCCATCACGTGCCACTCTGTCTGGTCCATGCTGCAATCGGCTACGGGAAGACGATGGCCGTGGCCACGCATGTGGATGATGCAAAGCTCCAGGTATCGTGGTACTTCCTGACGGAGGAGGATGGGCAGCTCTCCGTCTTTTTGTACGGCTTGGTGGAAAGTTTGCGGCAAGCGTATCCCGATTTTGGGCAGACGATCGCAGGCCGGATCGAGTCAGCGAACGGCGAGGAACTGGAACCGCTCGGCATGGCAGAGCTGTTTGTACGGGAGTGGCTTGCCCTACAGCCCCACCAAGATCATCTGCTCGTCCTGGACGACTATCATCACATCGTGGGGGACAGCCGCGTCGATCAGTTCGTCCGAAAGCTGGCTGGGCAATTGCCCCATCATCTCAAGCTGATCGTGCTGTCCCGCTCCCGCCCGGCTTGGCCCGAACTGGAAATGTGGAGGGCGCGGGGAGAGTGCCTCGATATTGCAACCGATGATTTGACGTTTTCCCGCGAGGAGAGCGAGGCCTTTTATCAGGACGAATACGATGTCTCGCTCACAGAGGAAGAGTGGAATCGCGTAGAGCAGGTTTCTCGCGGCTGGGTGTTGGCATTGCGGTTTTTCGGCGAGAAAATGGCTGGCGGCGCTACTGTATCCGACAGTCTTCGCGATGTATCCCGGCTTCTGCATTTGCTGGAGGCCGAAGTGTGGGTCCGATTGAGTGAGCGGCTCCGGACATTTTTGATGAAGGGGGCGGTGCTCGAACGGTTCACACTGGAGGACTGCCGCCAGGTCCTTGGAGAAGAAGGAGCGGCTTTCCTGAAACAGGCCTATGAAAGCGATCTGTTTCTCTTGGTCGATTCCGGCGGGAGCTATTCGTTCCATCCTTTGTTCCATCGGTTGCTCGCAAGCAAGCTGACGACGGAAAGCGCTCTATACCTGCAAGTGAATGAAGCTGCAGCTGCCTGGTACTGGAAAAAAGGGGACGAAGAGAAGGCGTTTGAGCATCTTCATTTTGCCGAGAAGTGGGAGGAGCTGGGGGAATGGCTCTGCCAAGCGGGGCAGCAATTGCTGACGGACGGCAAGCTCGACGTCTTGTACCGCTGGATCACGCTCTTGCCTGACGCGATCAAGGAAAAGAAGCACTGGCTGTGGTTTTACCAGGCCGAGGTCGAGCGGTATCGCTGCCATTACTTCAAGGCGTTCAGCTCCTATCAGCACTTTTTGGAACGGTGCGAGCAAGCACACGACCTGATCGGTCAATGCTGCGGCCTGGAAGGAATGGCGCGAGTTCACCTCGACAGTGTCCAAGGGGTGCGGGCCGAGACCTTGCTGAAGCAGGCGATTGAGCTGCTCCCTCCGGCTGAGCAAGGACAGGAGATGGCCCCACGGCTATACCGGCTGCTCGCGGAGATTTACACCAATCGAGGGGATGCCAAGCAGGCCGCCGAATGGTACAGGCGCAGCCAGGAGCTCGAGCAGATGACCGAGGTGGAGCTGGAGTCCCGGCTGTTGTTCCGGACGGGACGCCTGCAATCCTCGATCCAGCTGTTGGAAAACAAGTCGCTTGCGGAGCGAACCAAGCATCCGAAATTGACGAGGTCGTACCGGGAAACGTCGCTTCTGCTGTCGTTCGTGTACGCACTGAACGGGGAGTGGGAGCGCGGCTGGCAAGCGGCCGAAACAGCGATCGAGCTGGGGCGGGCAGCCGGTTCTCCTTTTGTGGAAGCGAACGGCTATGTCCGGCTTGCTCACGCCGCTCTGATCGGTCAGCAGCTTCCCGCGGATGAAATTCGCCTCTTGTACGAAAAAGGGCTGCGCATGATGGAAGAGCTCCAGTCAACGCGAGGGAAATCGGAGACACTGCTGGGTCTGACGCTGCTGCACGGCAGGGAAAAGGCTTTGGATTTGGCGCTTCACTACGGGGAGTGGGGAAAGCAGGAGACGGAAGCGATGCGCGATGACTGGCTCAACAGCCTCGTGCGCATGGCCATCGGCGTAGCCTATGCCGCCTACGGAAAAGAAAGGGAGGCACAAGAGGTGTTTCAGGATTGCGCGGAGCGGCTCAGCCGCTGCGGAGACAGCTATGGCGTAGTGACCTGCCAGCTGTGGCTCAGTTTTTTGGCGTACCGAAGCAAGCAGTGGGACCTGTTTGTTCCCGCCATGACGCAGGCTCTTTCGCTCATGCAGTCGGGCGAGTACCACTTCCTGCTGCGCCGCCCGACACTTCTGACGCCCCGCGATGTCCAGCAGCTGATGCCTGTACTGATCGAGGCGGAGCGAAGGCACGTCTATCCGGACTATGTGTCACAGCTCTTGACGGACTTGGGACTGCAAAATGTCACGTTTCATCCCGGTTATACGTTGCGTATCCAGACGTTCGGGCAATTCCGTGTCTGGCTGGGAGAGCGCGAGCTGAGCGAAAAGGCATGGCAGCGAGGAACGGCCAAGCTGCTTTTCCAGTTGCTGTTGACCAAACGGCAGCATTTGCTGACGCGCGAGGAAATCATGACGCGCCTGTGGGCAGACAGTGATGAAGAGTCGGCGGTTCGCGACTTCAAAGTAGCGCTGAACGCGTTGAACAAGGCGCTGGAACCCGATCGGGCGGCGAGGGCCGAAACGTTTTTCATCCAAAGGCACGGCAGCTCGTACGGCTTTAATCTGGCATCCGGGTACCATATCGATGCAGAAGAATTCGAACGGCTGGTCACGCTCGGGATGGCGGAGGAAGAACCGACACAGGCGGCAATACTGCTGGAAAAAGGGCTTGGCTACTACCAGGGCGAATACTTGCCGGAATGTCGCTACGACGATTGGTGCGTGGAAGAGCGCGAACGGCTGCAGGTGTTGTTCCTGCGGGGAGCGGAGCGGTTGGCCAAGCTCAGGCTCGAGGAGAATCGGCTGGAGGGAGCTATCCGCTGGTGCGAGGCGATGCTCCGGGTGGACGACTGCTGGGAAGAAGCGTACCGGCTGTTGATGACCGCTTACTACCGGCTCAACAACCGGGCTCAAGCGATCCGCTGGTACGAAAAGTGTGTGGCCAAGCTGCACGAACAGCTGGGGGTAGCCCCGATGCCGGCCACGCAGGAGACCTATCAAAAAATCATGATGCCATGAGACCGCTGATCTGCGGTCTTTTTTCATGCACAAAAAAAGGCTCGCGCAAATAAGGAGAGAGCGTCTTGACAAAACTAGGAAGGAGCTTTAGACTATCGTTTGTACTGACCAGTCAGTTCAAAAAACGGCGAGGAGGATGGGAGTGATGTCAGCTTCAAAAAAGGATCAGATTGCGCAGGGAGCGTTGACCGCTTTTTCCCAATACGGATTCAGCGAAACTTCGATGGATACGATTGCGGAAGTGGCACAGGTGGCCAAGGGCACGCTTTACTATCATTTTTCCACGAAAGAAGAGCTGTTTTTGTACGTGATTGAAAAAGGCGTGAAGATGCTGATTTACCATGTGGACAGCGTCATGCAGAAGGACGAATTGTCCTTGGAGGACCGCATGATGAGTGTGTTGGATGAGCATCTTCGCTTCTTTTCCGAGAACCAGGAGCTCTGCTTCCTGCTGCTGAGCTTTTTCACCGGTGACGAACAGCGGGACCAGATGGTCGGCAAGCTGCTGACCGATTACTTTACGACGATGGAAAACTACATGACCGATTTGCAGCAGCAGGGCTACATCCGCGCTGATGCCGAAATTCGAACGCTTGCTTCGGCCCTGTTCGGCATGATCGGATTTACCGTGCTGCGCAAGCAATTCCGCAAAGAGCCGCTGCAAAGCGAGGCGGGAAGACAGACGCTTCGCCACATGCTGGCGGGTATTTTGCAAAAGGACTGCAAGTAATCGACAAACTTCACCACAACGGCAAAAGAGGGGAAACAGAATGAAAAAACGTGCATGGATCGGGGTGGCCGGTTTTGTGGCCGGCATTGCGGTACTGGGGACGGTGTTGTTCGGACCGGGAGTGGGGAATGTCTCCGGCCAACGCGCCGATAAGGTCACAGGCGTGATCGAAGGAACGGAAGTGGATCTGTCGTTCAAGATGGGAGGCTCCATCGAACAGCTCTCACTCGCCGAAGGGGACGAGGTAAAGGCCGGGCAGGTCGTTGCCACACTGAACAGCGAGGAGCTGCTGGCCAAGAAAGAGCAAGCGGAGGCAGCCTATCATCTGGCGCAAGTGAAGCTGGAGCAGGCAAAGAAAGGGGTTTCCATCACGGACAGCTCCAGTGATGCGCAGATCGATCAAGCCAAGGCTGTCGTCAATTCGGCGCAGGCTCAGCTGAACGCAAACAAAAACGGAGCGCGAGCGGAGGAGATTTCCCAGCTGAAAGCAAAGGTGCAGGCGACCGAGACAGCCAAGCAGATCGCATCAACCAACCTCGAACGGATGAAAAAACTGTTGGCTGAGGGGGCAGTTCCACAAGTGAAAGTGGAAGAAGCCCAAATGCAGTACGACCAGGCCTCCGCGGAAAACAAGGCAGCGGCGGAGCAGCTCAAAATGGCGCAGTCCGGAGCGAGACAGGAACAAGTGGACGCGGCCCAAGCACAGCTCGACCAGGCCAAGGCAGCCTACAATCAGGCGGTTGCGGCCAGGGGGCAGGTAGGCCTGAAAGAGCTGGACGTAAAATCCGCGGAAGCCGGCGTTCAGCAAGCCAAAGGGGCTCTGGCAGAAATCGAAGCGTACCTGAACAACACGAAACTGACTGCTCCAGTAGACGGGATCGTGAAGTCGATTGCCGTCCAAAAAGGCGAGCTGGTCTCCCAAGGCTTTACCGTACTGACAATCCAGTCCAAAGCGGATAACTTCGTGAAGTTTTACGTGAATGAGTACGCCTTGTCGGCCGTCAAAACAGGGGATACGGTCAATCTGTACGTGCCGGCCTTGAAACGCGAAGTGGCAGCCAAAGTGGTGACCGTCGCTCCAGCAGCGGATTTTGCCGTGAAAAAAGCGACACAGGAATTGGGCGACCGCGACATCCGCTCCTTCCAGGTGAAAATGGTCGTATCGGATCCGGAATTGCGTCCGGGTCTGACAGTGGAGTGGAACGTCGAAGGGGCTGATAGCGGTGCATAATTTCCCCCGCCTCTTCTGGACGGAATGGCAAAAACTTTTTACCAATAAAACAATTCGTTCGATCGTCTTTATCGTGCCGCTGATGTATTTGACCTTGTTCGGATTTTTGTACGGCGAGAAAAAAGTGATGCACATCCCTACAGTCATGGTGGACGCTGACCAGTCGGAGCTCAGCCGTGAGCTGTACCGAGCCTTCGAGGTCGATCAGACGTTTCGGATCAACACCATCGTAGGGACGGAGGACGAGGCGATGAAGCTGATCGACCAAGGTGAAGCGAACATCGCCTTGATCATCCCGCCGGACCTCGAAAAGAACGTCAAGGCTGGACGGGAGGCGGAAGTCCTCACCGTCATCGACGGCAGTAACATGATGATCTCCAATACGGCGGTACGGTCTGCGAGCACGGTCGTCAAGACGGTATCGGCAGGGGCGACGCTCAAGAAGCTGGAGGCTAACGGAGACTGGGGCGAAGCGGGGAAAAATCTGTATACCGGCATTGACTACCGCTACCGCGTTTTGTACAATCCGACGTTCAGCTATATGTCGTTCATGGTATTCGGCCTGGCGGGAACGGTTCTGCAGCAAGTCCTGTTCCTCGGGATCGCCATCTCGGTGACCCAGCAAAAAGAGGAGGGGACCTGGGGTCAGACGCTGGCGAACAACAGCTTCTGGGCAATTACCGCAAGCAAAATGCTGCCCTACTTTTTGGCGGGGACACTCAACATGTTCCTCGGGTTTACGCTTCTTTTAAAAGTGTTCGGAATCCCGTATTACGGCAGTACGGTCCACCTGATGCTCGTCGCCAGCGCTTTCAACCTGGCCGTTTTGGCCATCGGGTACGCAATCTCGTTCTTCTCCAAAGACCAGCTGCAGGCGACACAGACAGCGATGCTCATCGCCGTTCCGTCCTTTATGCTGTCGGGCTTCACATGGCCGTTCATGTCCATGCCGACTGTCGTTGCCGCCATCGGAAAATCTTTGCCGTTGACCTATTTTCTGCATGGGACGAGAGAGATTTTGAACAAAGGACACGGCCTTCCGGCAGTCAGCTCCGATCTGCTCGTACTGTGCCTGATGACGGTGCTCGGCCTGTTTGCGGCCTATGTCTTTTACCTCCTGCAGACCAGGAAAAAGGCGGCAGCCACCAGTGAATCGGCGGCCGTTTAGGGAGAGATTGGGAGAAAAGAAACGCTTGTGCAATAAAGAATCTTTCCTTTATACTTTACTTTAAAAAGGCAGATTCTAGGCGCAAGGGGGACATTATGTCAGCGACTCATCTGAAACAATTGTGCGAAGAGACGTATACCAAGTTGAAAAGGGTAAGCATGGAAGTGGAACGCTACTTGAACCAGGTGACCTTGTCCGGTCTCGTTGCTCAGTCCGGTGATCCGGAAGAGTATGAATCTTACTATCGGAGCTACCTTTCTGACCTGCGCCATTTACTTGTCTACTGCGAAAATGCGTACGAACGGCTGGGAGTTTCCCTTCGCCGAGCACGATTTAACGAGGAGTTTGCCGAAGAAGTGTTGTATCAGGTTTACCATACCTGTATCAACAACTTTTACTACCCCAAGGGCGAGGTTTATGACGAAGACGGCCGCTATGCCTATACCGGCCAGAATGCGATTGTTTTCCGCAAGCAGGTCACTCCTGAACTGCAGCAGCTGACGCTTACCTTGTCAAAGGTCTTTGAACAAATGCGTGACGACCTGCAATATTACGAAACGGATTATATTACGAAAAAACGAATGCAAACCGAACAAGCACAGGCGTAACTGCCCGTGCTTGTTTTTTCTTTATCCGGTTGGACCCAAGCCAAGAGGCTTCGTGGAAAGCTTTTTATTGGAAGCCGAGGCGCAGTCGGAGGAAAAATTTGTTCAAGAGTCCGCCGATCGTTCGGGGCGGCTCCGGGGTCTTCGCCGTCTCGGCCTGAAGCTGTTTCAGCGTCTGGTTTACGTCGATCATCCCGTGGCCATACAGCTTGTCGGGGCCAGGGGGACCGAGATCAAGCGCAGAGTTGCGGATGACATCCATCACGTCGCTGTTTTTCATCCCGAGATGCACCGACCGGACCAGGGCCGCCAGCGCGGTTACGTGCGGACAAGCCATGGAAGTCCCCGAGAGGGAAGCGTAGTCGCTGTAAATGTACGTGCTGGGAATGTCGACGCCCGGTGCGGCGACATCCACATAGTCGCCGTAGTTGGAAAAGTCGGCGCGCTCCTTGAGGTGGTCAACAGCGGCGACGGAAAGTACTTCATCGTAGGCAGCCGGATAGCTCGGCTGGTCCGACGCGTCGTTTCCAGAGGCGGCCACCAGAACAACGTTGTGATCAAAAGCGTATCGGCAGGCCTCCTTGAGGGCAGCCGACGAAGTGTAGTTGCCGACACTCAGGTTGATGACATCGGCTCCGTGATCCGTCGCCCAGTAAATTCCTTGAGCGATGTCGACGGCCGATCCCGATCCATCCGCTCCAATCGCCTTGACAGGCATGAGCTTGCTTTTCCAGGTCATGCCGGCGATGCCGTCCTTGTTGTTCGTTTTGGCTGCGATGATTCCGGAGACGTGAGTGCCGTGTCCGTTGTCATCCATCGGATGGTTGTTGTCCTTCAGCACATTGTAGCCTTCCACGAGCTTTCCTTTGAATTCCGGATGATTCATGTCGACGCCGGTGTCTACCACTGCGACGATGACATCGCTGCTGCCTTCACTTATATTCCAGCTTTGCTCCATGCCGATCAGCGGAAGGTTCCACTGGTATTCGCTGTAATACGGATCGTTTGGTTTCCGGTTGGGCAGCAGCAAAAAATTCGGCTCGGCATAGACCGAATCGGGATGCTCCGCCACCTTTTTTATCATTTCTTGCGTCGTCATGCTGCGCGACTTGATGATGAGGAACTTGTCAAAATCCCGCTTGACCTTGGCATCGAGTGAGGATACCAGCTTGTCGATCGTCTTTTGGTCAGGTCTGGGGTGGAAGCGGACCACGACCTCGTGTTCGACATAATGGCTCCGATCCCGTGGATTGTGATGGAGCGTCTGCACGTGGCTGCTGTTTTCCAGGCCGCGGCGTATGTCTTTTACTTGCTCAATGTAGTTGATGCGGGGAATTTTCGATGCTACGGAGGTGACCCTGGGATGAGGCTCACGCATCTCTTGCTGGGCATGTTGGCGGATGCCATACGGAATGGCGACCAGCCCGACTAAAACTACCGCAATGACAATCGGGGCCACTCGCAAAAAAATCACTCCCTCATGTGCTTATGGATATAGCCTGCACATCGAGAGAGTGATTATGAAGGGAAAAGCTTACATTCGATCGTTCAGCGGCCGGGCGGGAACGGAAGCGGGACGCAAGGAGCGGCGGGGTAGTTTCCAGCCGCGATAGACGGAAACCATGCGGCAGACGATGATGGCGCTGAACAGCGTGTACAGTTCGGGGATGGAGGTCGCCCATTTCATTCCGACAGCCACACCTGCGACCATCGCCCAGACTGCGTAAATTTCTTCTTTGAAAACGAGCGGCTTGCGGCCAGCGAGCACGTCGCGGATAATTCCGCCGCCGATCCCGGTCAACACGGCAGCGACGATCGTCGCGCTGAGCGGATAGTGCATCTGCGTCGCGTACATGGCGCCCTGAATCGCGAAAGCGGAGAGGCCTACCGCGTCAAAAAACAGTCCCCAGCGGTTCCAATAGTGGATGTATTTATGCGGGAGAACGAAGACAATCAGCATAGAGACGAGTGCAATGGTGAATAAGGTGCCTTGATTCCAAAAAGCGGTGAGCGGAATCCCGAGCAAAATGTTGCGCAAGATCCCGCCGCCAAAAGCGGTTGCCATGCCAAGCACGATGACGCCGAGGAGATCGTACTCCTCCTCCATGGCGATGACGGCGCCGCTGATGACAAACGCCACCGTTCCGATGATGTTGAACCATTCCCAAGACATTCGAAAATCTACATCCTTCCTTCTAGATCAAACCGAGCTGGGCCAAACCAAAATGAATGCCGTCCTCATCGACGTGACGGGTGATCCGGTTGGCGAGGGGCTTCAATTCTTCATGCGCATTTCCCATCGCGACTCCCATTCCTACATAGGAGAGCATTTCCTTGTCGTTCAGCCCGTCGCCAAACGCAACCGCCTCGTCAGGACTGTATCCGAAATGGGAAAGCAGCGCCTCGATCCCTCGTGCTTTGGAGCCCTGCGGAGGCAAGACGTCCAGCGTGTATTTGTGCCAGCGGACGTAGGATACTTCGCGAAAACCTCCCACATAAGGCGCTTCTTCCTGTGTATTGCAATAGAGGAAGGCTTGGTAGATCGGGGCTTCCTCCCAGTAGCGGTCGCGTTTTTGCGGAGCAGGCAAGCGGAGCGAATCGAACGATTCTATGACGTGAGGGTGATCGCTGACGTTTGCAAAGCAGCCTTCCGCACTTAGGAAAACCATCGGGTGATGGTTGCGATTCGCCATGGCTTCCAGCTTTTCGAGCGTCTGGATCTCAAACGGTGTGTGATGGACGACTCGGCCTTGGCTTACGACGTACGAGCCGTTGAAGCTGACGAATGTATCGATCTGAAGCTCTTTGGCAATCGGCATCAGATGATACGGGGAACGGCCGGTCGCTATGGCAATTTGCACGCCGTTTTTCCGCAAGCGCCGTACGGCTTCGATGGTCGCTGATGGAATGACGTGCCGGGTGTTGAGCAAGGTGCCGTCGATGTCAAAAAAGACGATTTTGTACGCCATTTCTCTTTCCTCTCCACTCTTCTCTCTTTGGTACAAGCTAGGGGACCCTAAGCGAGTCGGTCTTCACAACAAAAAAGGAATGCCCGGAAAAGACATTCCTTTTCACTTTGCTACTAGAATACAGCCAGCTGTGTCTCGCTGTCAAATACGTGGCACTTGGCCAGATCCATCCCCAATTTCACTGTCATACGGGGCTTCAAGCCTTCCCGGGCGTCTACGCGAGCCACCATTTGCGTGCTGCCAATATTATGAAAGTACACGTACAGCTCGGATCCCATGTTCTCCACGACGTCAATTTCCGCATCGAGGTAGCTTTCAAACGGATTGGCTTCCAGAAATTGCGCGTCGCTGTACAAATCTTCGGGGCGGATGCCGAAGATGACGGATTTGCCCGCGTAACCCCGCTCGCGCAGCTGCTTCGCCTTGTCCTCGGGGAAGGTCACCTGGATATGCTCGGCGGAAAAGACGAGCTTGCCCTCCTGTTCGCTGATCGTTCCGTTTACGAAGTTCATCGCCGGGGACCCGATAAAGCTGGCGACGAAAAGGTTCACGGGATGGTTGTAGATTTCGGTCGGGGTAGCGACCTGCTGGATCAGTCCGTCCTTCATCACCACGATGCGGTCGCCCATCGTCATCGCTTCCGTCTGATCGTGGGTCACATAGATGATGGTCGTGTTCAGCCGCTGATGCAGCTTCAGAATTTCCGTGCGCATCTGGACGCGCAGCTTGGCGTCTAGGTTGGACAACGGTTCGTCCATGAGAAACACTTGCGGCTCCCGCACGATGGCGCGGCCAAGGGCGACGCGTTGCCGCTGACCGCCGGACAACGCTTTCGGCTTGCGATCAAGCAAATGGGAAATGTCCAGAATGCGAGCGGCATCCTGAATGCGCTTTTCGATCTCCTGTTTGGAAAATTTGCGCAATTTCAGGCCGAATGCCATGTTTTCGTAGACGTTCATGTGCGGGTATAGGGCATAGCTCTGAAAAACCATGGCGATGTCCCGATCCTTGGGAGCGACATCGTTGACCAGCCTGTCACCGATGTACATCTCGCCTTCCGATATTTCCTCCAGTCCGGCGATCATGCGCAGCGTGGTCGATTTTCCGCAGCCGGATGGCCCGACCAGCACCAAAAATTCCCGATCCTTGATTTCGAGATGAAAGTCGTTCACTGCCGTAACGTTGTTTCCGTATCGTTTGTAAATGTGGTTCAAGGTTACTTTCGCCATCTCTTTTGGCACCTCCCAGTCATCGTCATAGGAGCGGTCGCTATGCTGTCTCTGACCAGAATGTACCAAACCTGCCAAAAAGGCTCTACGGTCAAATTGCACGAATTGTTTGGTCAATTTTGCCGAAAAAGGAGCAGCAGCTGCAGCAGCACGGCATCGGGAAACTGCCTGGGATCCAGCCCGGTCTGCTCCGTCAGCTTGTCCAGCCGATACTGGAGGGTATTGCGGTGCAGGTAGAGCTGTCTGGCGGCATCACTGACATTGAGCTGGCAGCGAAAGAGCGTCTCGAGCGTTTCGATTTGCTCCGGACTGAGCGGAAGGGATGCGACAGCCGATCGGATGGCCTGCGAGATGCTTTCCGCAGCATCGGAAGAAAGACAGGCCGCCCACTGCTCCAGCGGATATTGCCAGCTACCGGCGACCATGACGCGGGGATGGTGCTGGACGAGGGCCCGAGAGAGAGACCTGAGCCGGCCAAGTGCCGCCGGAAGCGACGTTGGTGCGGTGATCGGCTTGTCGACCAAAAGCCGGACGTTCTCCATACGTTCGGTAGAAATAAGGTCGTGCAGCCCGGAGGCCCAATCGAGCAGCTCAGCCGGCTCGCATTGATTTCCCAGCATGGAGAGGGGAACTACAAGCAAATAATAGAGAGGACTCAGAGGAATCAACGCCAAGGAACCGCGTTCCCCTTTAAAAAAGTCCTGCAGCATCGGCTGCAGGGAATGCATGTCCAGGATGCCGTCCGGCCGGCATTGTTCGATGAGGAAGGAAGCCCGTTTCTCCCGCCACGGCCATTGCTGGTCAATCCGTGAGGGCGGCGGGACAGGGGCGCCAAAGAAGGCCCCCTGCAGCCATGCCGTGATTTGTTCGGCAAAGGGCTCCTCCGATTTCCGCGGCTCCTGGGAGAAAAACAGACGCAGCAGCGCTCTGGCGGGACCGTCCCAAGCCTCTTTCCCGATCAGGACGAGACAGGCCGAGCCGTTTTCTGCAGAGCTTGCAGCCAGCTCCCAGCCGAGCATCGCTTGCTCACGGAGCACTTGCTCCATCTCGTCCGCCGAAGCGAGCCGGCACATGATCGGCAGCCCGGTTTCGAGCCGTATGCGTTCGCAATCTCTGATCCATTGTTCCATGTCGCCCCTCCGTCCCACACTCGTTCCTGCAGTTATTATACCTTAATCGAGCGCGAGTGCGGCAGACGCTTCTTGAAGCGGACCAGATACGGCAGCTTCGTTTTCCGGAGAAAAGAATGGGCCGCCAGCCAGTGTGTGCAGCGTGATTTCCGGACGGGAGCGAAGGCGTATATTGAGACCGGTTTGCCCCAATCCCTCGCTGATGTAAAAGGGGGTGCCTGCTGCGTAATGCAGCCCCTTGACGATATTTTGCTTCGGCAGCTCGCCCATTTTCGCGAGGTGGAACGGCCGCGGCCAGTGGATCTGTCCGCCGTGGAAGTGGCCGGACAGCAAGTAGTCGTATGCGTAGTCTTTCATGTGCAGGACGACGTTCGGATCGTGGGTCAATACCAAGCGAGCCCCGGTGGAAGGTACGTTCTGAAACGATTCGGCGAGTCGGCTGTGCCCGGTGGAGAAGTTGTCGACGCCGATGATGTGGAGCTGCTGGCCGCGATGGCTGACCGTCACGTGCTCATTGACCAGGACGCGGCAGCCGATTCTCTCGAGCTCGGATTGGAGCAGGGCGAGCTTCGGACCAGGCAAGACGTAATCGTGATTGCCGAAAACGACGTACGTACCCTGCGCCGGCTCGAGACGCATGACGGTCTGAACGAAGGCGACCGCCCTCGGAATGTTTTTGTGCCGGTCCAACAGGTCGCCGGTGATGGCGATCAGGTCGATGGGACGAGAGGAGAAGCGCGCGACGATATCGGATGCGTCTACCGACAAATTTTCCATGTGCAAATCGGACAGATGCAAGATCGAAAGCGGTTCCCAATCGGCAGGGTCGGGCAGACGGCGGGAAGGCTGCAGCGGGATCGATACATATTCGGTACGAACATCAAACGTATTGCGGTGCGCACGGACGAGCAGCAGGGCGACCGCAGCTATAAGGATGAACCAGATCATTGCCATTTGCTGTCTCCTTTCGTATATCGCAATCTCGGTGAATACCGACCATTATACTCGATTTTTACCGCCTCCGAATAAGTAGGTTATTGGTAGAAGGAATTTCGGAAAAAGTGCAGAAATATTATGAAAGTTGAACGAAAAAGAATCCATTGGAGTCTAGGAGAGTGAAAGTATGAACGTGGAAAAAATTCCGGCAACGGAAGGTCGGTTCAATCTGAACAATTACGACGAAGTCTACGCGAACTTTGATTGGGCTGAAGTGGAGAAACAGTTCACCTGGCACGAGACCGGAAAGGTGAACATGGCGTACGAGGCAATCGATCGCCATCTTTTGACGGATCGGAAAAATAAAACAGCGTTGATATACAGTGATTTGACACGGGACGAAAGCTATACGTTTGCACAGCTGAGCGAGCTGTCCAACAAGTTCGGGAATGTGCTTCGCGGTCTGGGAATCGCCAAGGGCGACCGCGTTTTCGTCTTCATGCCGCGCACGCCGGAGCTTTATGTAAGCGTTTTAGGGACATTGAAAGTAGGAGCGATCGTCGGTCCGCTGTTTGAGGCATTCATGGAGGCAGCCGTTCGCGACCGTCTGGAAAACAGCGAGGCCGTCGCCATCGTGACGACGCCTGCCCTCTTGCCGCGCGTCCCCGTAGCCGAACTCCCGGCTCTCAAGCACGTGATCGTCGTCGGTTCCAAAGACGAGCTCCCTGAAGGGCAAATCAGCTTTGAAGCTGAAATGGCAAAAGCGTCCCCTGAGCTCGAAATCGAGTGGGTAGACAGGGAAGACGGCATGATTCTGCACTACACCTCCGGCTCTACCGGCAAGCCAAAAGGCGTACTGCATGTCCATAATGCGATGATTCAGCACTACCAGACAGGAAAATGGGTGCTGGACCTGCAGGAGGACGACATCTACTGGTGCACGGCCGACCCGGGCTGGGTGACGGGAACGGCTTACGGCATCTTCGCTCCATGGCTGAACGGCGCCACGAACGTCGTGCGGGGAGGACGCTTCACGCCGGAATCGTGGTATGAAACGGTAGAAAAGTACAAAGTCAGCGTCTGGTACAGCGCTCCGACCTCTTTCCGCATGCTGATGGGAGCAGGCGACGAGCTCGTCAAGAAATACGATTTCTCCCACCTGCGCCACATCCTCAGCGTGGGCGAGCCGCTCAACCCCGAAGTCGTATACTGGGGAATGCGCGTCTTCAACCACCGCATCCACGACACATGGTGGATGACGGAGACAGGCGGCCAACTGATTTGCAACTACAAATGCATGCCGATCAAGCCCGGCTCAATGGGCAAGCCGATTCCGGGCGTGTACGCTTCGATCATCGACGACCAAGGAAACGAGCTGCCGCCGAACCGGATGGGGAATTTGGCCATACGCGTAGGCTGGCCGGCCATGATGAGACAAATCTGGAACAACCCGTCCAAATACCAGGAGTACTTCCACATTCCGGGCTGGTACGTGTCCGGCGATTCGGCCTACAAGGATGAAGAAGGATACTTCTGGTTCCAGGGCAGGATCGACGACGTCATCAATACCTCTGGCGAGCGGGTCGGTCCGTTCGAAGTGGAAAGCAAGCTGGTGGAGCATCCGGCCGTAGCCGAAGCGGGAGTCATCGGCAAGCCCGATCCGGTCCGGGGAGAGATTATCAAGGCATTTATCTCCTTGCGTGCCGGATACGAACCGAGCGACGAGCTGATGGAGGAAATCCGCAAGTTTGTGAAGGAAGGTCTGGCGGCTCACGCAGCGCCGCGCGAGATCGAATTCCGCGACAAGCTGCCGAAGACTCGCTCGGGAAAAATCATGCGCCGCGTCCTCAAAGCGTGGGAGCTGGGCTTGCCGACCGGCGACCTGTCCACGATGGAAGACTGATACCAAGTCGAAGAAAAGACAAAACCATCTCCTGTGTTCGGGAGATGGTTTTTTTTCATGGTGGCTAATGAGCGTGATCGTGGGAGCCATCGTCATGATGGTGGCCGTTTTCTTCGCGGTTGCCTTCCATACAATGCAAGCCGTCGTGCTTGACCGTCGAGTTTTCGATCTGGATCGTGGCGTGGGTGATACCAAACTCGTGCTGCAGCAGGTGAAGGGCATCGGACAGGATCGGATAGCTGGCCAAGTCGTCCTCGACGATCAAATGGCAAGTCAATGATTCGAAGCCCGATGTGACGGTCCAGACATGCAGGTCGTGCACGGCCGTGACCCCCGGCAGCTGATTCAGTTTCTCGGCAATGCGGGTCGTATCAAGCCGACCGGGTGCGCCCTCCAGCAGGATGTGCACCGATTCCTTGGTCACCCGCCATGCGCTCGCTATGATGAGGATGGCCACGATGATGCTGATCAGAGGGTCGGCGATATACCAGCCAAACGCCCACATGAAAATCCCGCCGATGATGGCCCCGACAGACCCCAACAGGTCGCCGAGTACATGCAGAAAGGCGCTTCGCACGTTCATGTTTTCCTTGTAGTCGCCGCGCATCAGAACGAAGGCAGCGGCGATGTTGGCGAGCAGGCCGATGGTCGCGATCAGGATCATCATGCCGCTCGCGACCTTTGGTGGCTGAAGAAGACGCTGGTACGCTTCCCACAAAATAAATACCGATATGACCACCAGTGTTACCCCGTTGATCAAAGCCGCCAATATTTCAAAACGGTGCATGCCAAACGTTTTCCTGGCCGAAGGAGGGCTGGAAGCAAAATGCAAGGCCAGCAGGCTGAGCAGCAGGGCCGAAGCGTCGCTCAGCATATGTCCCGCGTCCGATAGTAAGGCCAGGCTGTTGGTGAGAAAGCCGCCGATGATTTCGACGATCAAAAACAGCGAAATGATGAGGAGCGATGAGAGCAGCGCCTTTTTGCTCGCTCCTCTCCCGTGATGATGGTGGTGCCCATGCGCGTGATCGTGATCATGGTCATGTCCCATTTTATTTCTACCTCCTGCAAATAGGATCATCCTCGCAGAAATGCTGCGATTTCGTCTGCCAGCAGCCGAGCGTCGTGACCGACACCCCCGATGAGAGCGGATTGGCGATTGCGCTGCCAGGGCAGACCGAGAAAGAACAGGCCCGAAATCGGTGAGACTCCCCGGCGGTGATGGGGCCGTCCGAGTTCATCCAGAACATCCGGGATGTCCAGCCAATGATAATCAGGCCGGTAACCGGTCGCCCATACGATTTGCGAAAATGTCTCTGTGCTGCCGTCCGCAAAGGTGGCAACGCGTCCGGAAAAGGAAGTCAAACGCGGAACGATTCGTAGCTTGCCCGCTTTCTGCATCTGACGGAGCTCGTTTCCATAGCCGAAGATCGGATCGGGCAGGGATCGATACAGCCTGCCGAGCCAGGATGAAGCGGGTACCGTCAGGATGCCAAGTGCCCGCATGTAGGCAAAGATAGTTTTGCCCAAAATGGAGCGGGGCAGAAAGGGACCTGTACGTCCCATCGACAACATCACGGGACGATCCCGGGCAAGCTCAACGGCGATCTGCACGCCTGAATTGCCCCCGCCAACGACCAGAACCGGCTCGTTCGACAGCTGCTGTTCGTTCCGATAGGTCGCCGTATGCCACTGCGTCACATCATAATCTACATTCATATGATCTGTGGGTACGTAAGGCGTGTGAAACGGGCCCGTCGCGACGACAACGGTCCGAGCCTGATACGTCCTCGCTTGCGTGTATATCCGGAAGCCTTCTTCTGTTTTTTCCAAGCGCGAGACTTCTGCTCCAAGCTGGATTGGCAACCCGAAATGATGGGCATAGTTCTCCAGGTAGTCTGCGGCTTCGTTTTTGTCAGGCAGCCCGTCCCGTTGTCCCGGGAAGGGAAGGCCAGGCAGATCATTAAAGCGGCGGGGAGTAAAAAGGACGAGTGAGTCGTAGCGTTCCCGCCAGCTTTCCCCGACGCGCCCGCGTTTATCCAGGATGGTGAAGCGAAGCCCTTGCTGTTGCAAATAGTACCCCATGGCCAACCCAGCCTGGCCCCCGCCGATCACAATTGCATCATAGTCGGGCATGAGAGCCTCCTTCTTTCATCGTTGCTGTTGTTTACCTAAATCATACCAGATATATTCAAACATTCAAGTGATTATTTGAATGTTTTTTGCAAAAACAAAAGCCGTTGCGGTGGTGAGCAACGGCCTGCATTCTTATGGGATCTAGGACGCAATCTCAGCTCGCTGTACGAGAGTAGATCCGGTGTGGTGTCAGATCGCCGCGATGGCGAACGTAGAGGGGACCCCAGGAAGGATTGGCATCGTGCATGCTTTTGAGCAGTGTCACCATGCCGCGAAAAGCGGACTGAACTTCGATCTCTCCCGCGATTGCCGAGGTGACAGCTGCCGCGACGACGTGAGCGGCGTACATGCCGGAGACCACGCAGTCATGGACAGCGGAGGAGTCTGCGAAATGGGACTGGATGTCACGCACAATTCGCTCGTCGTGATTGTCCCAGTTCTGGATTTGCCCCAGCGCGTGTCCTTCCAGGCTGAGCAAGCGAGCTTCCGCGATCGTGCGGGCAACGATGACGGCCGACTTTTTCGCCGTTTCGGCATCCAAAGCAGCTCTGCCGATCGTGATGCCTTCCAGGTCGCGGCTCGTTTCCTCCAGCAAGGCGTCCGCCCATTCTGCGGCGTTGTCGAATTGGAGCAGGCGCACGGTTTCGGCAGCGAGATAGCCGCGCAAAATGTCTGCGGGATGGGGATCGCTCGCCGGACCTGCATTGCGCAGTTTGGCTTTGCCGGTATACGCCTTGTTCAGGCCGCGGAAGTACCCGATCAGTCCGATGCCTGCCGCGGGGCCGTTGTTCAGGATGCCAAGCACGTCTGAGGCGGTCTCGTCTATTCGAAGCGACCAATATTCGGCCAGGGAACGGCTGTGCAGCTCCGTCGACAAGGCATCAAATACCGCATGCTGCAGCTCGCCAAGCAAGCCGGTGTCTGCGTGCAAAATGTCGTGGCCGGCTGTTTCGTGGCCCAAGGCTGACCAGGCGAGCAGGCCCTGACGCGCATTGGCAGGAGGAAGATTCACAATCCCGGTCCTGACGCCGAAATGAGAGGCGGCCTCTGCCGTCCAGGTATATGGACCGAACTGCGGGCGGCCCCATTTGACGAGAGGCGCAATCAAGCTTTCATCCGGCGGTTTGATGCCTTTTCGGTCTTCCTCGCTTAAAAAGCCGTCGTACAAATCGCTGACTACTTCCTGAAAAGCATCTGTCGCTTCGCGTTCATACGCTTCGCCGTTTTGCAGAATGGCTTGGGCGATGTCGCAAAACAGTCCGGCTTCCCTTTCCCTGTCAGGGTCGCGTCGCAGCATTTCATTAAATCCGGACTCGGACAGCTTGTCCAGCGACTGGAGAAACGGATAATAGACGTGTTCACGGTAAAGAGGGGGTAGGGTTTCGGCAACATCTTGCAGGCGACCGTACAAAGAGCGGAACTCGGTAGGATCTTGCGGGCCGTTGTTGTCATCCAAGGCAGCAACAACTACGTCTTCCATGCATGCTGGCAGATGGCGAAAATCAGGATGGTTCATGCGTGACGCCTCCTATCGTCTAGAGAATGTAAGGCTCTGGACACGAGTTACGTCAAAGGTGTGCGCGGCTTTTTGGGGGACCCACCTCCTTTCCAGATCCGGACGGGCGGTTGGTTTCTTTATTATAAAACGGGGGAAATGGAAAAAAAAGGGGAGGTTCGGAGCATTTCTCGTGTAAAATCGTAGTAAGGTTGTCCTGTTGCGCATATAAATCGAAATGATTATGATTTAGTGAGAGAGGAGGGAAAAGGTGGTAACGAAGCTTCGTCAATTTTTTGTGGAGATTCTGGGGGCGGTCCTGTTGGGAGTGGCAGCCGTCTGGCTCACAACCGGCGGAAGAGGCGGAGAGTGGTCCGGATGGAAGGTGGAGTGGTCTCCCCGCTGGCTGGATGTCAAAACGCTGTTTCTCTCGATCCTCTTGGAAGCCATCCCCTTTGTTTTGCTCGGCGTTTTCTTCTCCGCTTTTATTCAGACGTTCATTACGGAAGAGCAGGTGCGCCGCTGGACGCCGAAGCATTTGCTGGCGGCATTGCCGTTCGGTGCTCTTCTCGGGTTTTTGTTCCCCGTGTGTGAATGCGCGATCATTCCCGTCGTTCGCCGTCTGATTCAAAAAGGGATGCCGCTTCATGTCGGGATCGCATTTTTGCTGGCTGGCCCCGTCGTCAATCCGGTCGTCATGTCCTCGACGTACATCGCCTTTGCACGGCAGCCGGATCTGGCTTTCCATCGAGCTGCCGCCGCCTTTGTCGTCGCCATGATCGCGGGTTTGCTCGCGTATGGGTTCGTTCGCAAAAATCCGCTGCGGCTCGGGGTAGAGTCCAGGCTTCGTCACGAGGCAGCTCATGCGGAGGCGGTACGGGGCAAGCTGTCCGCTACCTTCTCCCATGCGATCGACGAATTTTTCGACATGGGGAAGTATTTGTTGTTCGGGGCTTTGGTCAGCGCCATTCTCCAGGTGTACGTCAGTCGGGAAACGATGGTCGAAATCGGTCAGACACCTTTTGCGTCACAGCTGGTCATGATGGGGATGGCCTACCTGTTTTCATTGTGCTCGGAGGCGGACGCGTTCATCGCCGCATCGTTTGGGAGCACCTTTCAGGCGAAATCCATTCTTGCTTTTCTCGTATTTGGCCCCATGCTGGATATGAAAACGACACTCATGCTGCTGGGCACGTTTCGCTTCGGCTTTGTCGTCAAGCTGGTGATAGCCGTCACGGTACTGGTCATCGTGGTGACAGGGCTATGGCCGCTTTAGAGGGGAGGTGTGGAAAATGGAAGAAGCGAGAGCGAAGCGCCATTACTTTTTGCGGACACTGATCCTGATCGGTTTCACCTCGCTCCTGGCTGAGTTGATCATCACGGATCGTCTGAGCCACTACTTGGCTCCCCGTCTGCACATGTTCAGTTATGTCACGCTTGGAATTTTGGCATTGCTCACTCTCGTCAGCTTGCGGCAGGCCATAACGGGAACCAATGCGTACGACTGCGACTGCGAGGATGCGCACAAGCTGCCGCGCTCCCTGTGGCGATCCGTTTTTGGTTACGGACTGTTCCTTTTGCCTTTGGCCATGGCGTTTCTGCTCCCGGATCAACTGCTTGGCAGTGACTTGGCGGAGAAGCGGGGCATCACCCTGCTTTCCAATGATGTGAAAAAGCTGGCGGAAGCGGCCGGCAAGGCAAATACGGAAGCGGATGCCCGGAAGAACGCCAGTCCGCCGGTTCAATCGGAAAAGCCGGGAAATGGCAACGGAAGCGCTTCGGCCGAGCAACAGCCGCCGATGCCGTCACCGACGGAAAAAACGGCACAATCTTCTGGGAAACAGTCTGCCATGACCGACGAGGGGCTGCGTCAAAAATTTGCTACGGGCTTCGGCGATTTTTACGCCGATATCGCGGTCTCCCTATACAAACAGCCGGTCATTCGGCTCGATGAAACGGTATTTCTGGACGGGCTGACTACAATGGAGCTGTACGCCAAGGAGTTTGCGGGAAAGGAGCTGGAGACGCTCGGCTTCGTCTACCGCCAGCCGGATTTTACGCCGCAGCAATTTGTGGTGGCCCGCTTTTCCGTGACGTGCTGCACGGCCGATGCCAACGTATTCGGTATTTTGGTGGAAAATGGGCAGGCGGACAGATGGGCCAAGGACAGCTGGGTGAAGGTGCGTGGAAGACTGGAATTGCGTCAGGTGGACGGATACGACATGCTGGTCTTGAAGGCTTCCAAAGTCGAACAGGTGAAGGCGCCCAAAGACCCGTATGTGTACTACAGTTATGATCCTGCGGGAACAAACGCATCGAAAGGAGACGGACTATGATAGAACGCTATGAAATAACCAGCTACGACGCCGCCCAGCGGATGTGGCAGCTGCAGCAGGCGGCATACCGGATCGAGGCCGAACGGATCGGGTGGCCGGATTTGCCGCCGCTGCGCGAATCGGCAGAGGAGCTGATGGAGTGCGGGGAGACGTTTTACGCCGCGATTCTAGCCGGTGACCTGGCAGGGGCCGTGTCCTTCAAAAAAGTCGGGCAGACGCTGGATATTCACCGAATGGTAGTGGATCCGAAGCACTTTCGCAAAGGGATTGCGAGCAATCTGCTCGTCCATCTCGAGAAAGCCAATCCGGAAGCCAGTTCCATTATCGTATCCACTGCGGCTCGCAATGAACCCGCCGTCAAGCTCTACCAGCGTCATGGCTACGTGACGACCGGTACAAAGGAAGTCGCCCCCGAACTCGTTCTCCAATTTTTCAAAAAGGACCTGTAAACGTTCTCCGGTCAGGAGGATTCAGGTTTGGCCTCGCAGCGGGAAAAAAGCTCGTACGGTTTGGCAAGCAAAAAGCTGACGCACTATTTTTTGTGACGTCAGCTTTTGCGTTTACTTTTCCGCCGCACCCAAGGTCGCGGCGCGCCGGGCCGCCATTTTGCCGACGAGGCCGTGGCGGGGCGAAAAGAGAAAGGCCAAAAGGAACAGCGCACCCGAGACGGCGGTCATCGCTCCGGCGATCGAGCTGTCCAGCCACGAGGCGAGGAAGTAGCCCAAGACGGCGGAGAGGACTCCTGCCCCCATGCTGCCAAAAAGCATGACGTGGAGCCTGTCTGTGAGCAAATAAGCAGTCGCGCTGGGAACCACAAGCATGGCGACGACGAGGATGGCGCCCACGCTCTCAAAAGCGGCGACCGTCGTGAGCGAGACCAGTGTCATCAGCAAGTAATGAAAGAGCATGACGGGAATGCCGATCGCCGCGGCGAGCGCCGGGTCGAAGCTGCACAGCTTGAACTGTTTGAAAAATACGCCGACGACGAGAAGACTAAGCAGAAACACCCCGCCGATGCCCCACAGGGCGCGCGGTCCCATTTCCATGCCGCCGAGCTGCCACGTATCCCAGGGAACATACGCAATCTCCCCGTACAGGACGCAGTCCAGATCAAGATCCACTTGCTGCGTGTAGAGCGAGACGAGGACGACTCCAATGGAGAAAAGGGCCGTAAAGGTCACTCCGATCGCTGCATCCGACTTGACGCCGCTTTGATGCAGGAGCTGGACCAGAAAAACGGTGGCAAGCCCAATGATGGCGGCACCGATGAGCATGACGATGATGTCGCGGCTGCCGGAAAAGAGAAAGGCGAGCACGATTCCGGGCAGAATGGCGTGGCTGATCGCATCGCCGAGCATCGCCATCCGCCGCAGGATAAGGAAGCAGCCGAGAAATCCGCAGGATGCGGCGACCAGGGAGCCTGTCAAGATAATCCAGAATGTATTCACAGGGTCACCCCTCCTTGTTTGGAAGGCTTGAGCAGATGAGAGACGCTGTGAGGGTCCGCTAGCCTAGGCGTCAGATCGTAGGCGCGGAGCTGCGCGAGCATCTGGGACAACGCCTCGTCGGATAGCTGCGGGACGAGCTCCTCCTGATTCACGTCGATCGCAAGGCCGTCGTATTGATTCTGATTCATGTGGTACAAATCCCACAGGCGCTGGTTCAATACGAGACGATGGGCTTCCTTCAGGCCTTCTGTCGTGAACGTCCAGAACTCCTCCTCAGAAATAAGCGTGCGTTCCGTCACATAGCTGCGCTTTTGCAAAAGGCGCAATGCTTTGCGGACAGCAGCCGGCTTCTTTCCGCTCGTTCGGGCGAGCTGCTCTGGGCTGAAGCCGCGAAGAACGCCGGTGGGGCGGTTTTTCGCCTGCTCTTCCAGCCGCTCGTACAACGCCTGCATGACATCCTCGCACAAAAGTCTGCTGCGCATCCGCAAAAAACGTGCCATCCGTGCGACTACGCCCCGGCTCGGAGAAAACAGCAAGGAGAAGAGAAAGAATGCCGTCGCTGACAGTACGATGGTCGGGCCGGTCGGCAGATTTTCCTGCTGCGTGCTGATCAGCGTACCAAGCGCGCCACTGAGAGCTCCGAACAATCCGGAGAGCCCGACCATTCTGCCGAGCTTGTCGGTCCAGTAGCGTGCAGTGACGGACGGGACGATGAGCATGGCGGCGACCAGTACGACGCCGACCGCTTGAAGCCCGATGACGACGGACATGAGGAGCATCAGCATGAGCACGCCATCCAGCAGGCCCATGGGAAATCCCAGTCCCCGCCCGAAGGCAGGATCGAAAGCGAGCAGCGCAAATTCTTTGAACAGCAGGGCTGTGATACCGATCAAGACGATGGAGACGATCATGATGGTGATCACGTCGCGAAAGACGAGTGAAGCGGCCTGCCCGAACAGAAATTTGTCCAGACCGCTCTGGTTGCCGCTCGCATTGTGCTGAATGTACGTCAAGAGTACGATGCCGATCCCGAAAAAGACGGAGAGAGTGAGCGCGAGGGAAGTGTCTTCCTTGATCCGCGTATGCCGGGATATGGCCGTGATGCAGTAGGTAGCCAAAAGGCCCGCTACACCTGCGCCGATCATAAAGAGTCCGATCGATTTGGAGCCGGTCAAGAGGTACACCAGGCAAACGCCGGGCAGGGCGGCATGGGCCAGGGCGTCGCCTACCAGAGAACGTCCACGCAGAAAGGCGAAGCAGCCGAGGACGCCGCTGCTGATGCCGAGCAATACGCACCCAGCGAGCACCCACATCGTGTTGGGATCTTGCAGGGCGAGCCAGATGCTCATCATGATTCCGTCTCCTCCTTCGGGGCAGCGCCGGTCAGGAGTACCTGATTGCCCATGATATGCAGGCGTCCGCCGTACGTCTTTTGCAAGTGATCGGGGGTGAACGCCTCGGGAGTAGGACCGGCTGCGATGACTCGCCGATTCAGCAGAATCACCCAGTCGAAATACTCTTCCACCGTTTGCAAATCGTGATGGACGACCAGCACGGTTTTTTTCTGCTGCTTCAGCTCGCCGAGCAGTTGGATGATCGCTTTTTCCGTCGCCGCATCGACACCCGCGAACGGTTCATCCATGAAGTACAGCTGAGCCTCCTGGGCCAAGGCACGAGCCAAAAAGACACGCTGCTGCTGGCCGCCTGAGAGCTGGCTGATCTGCCGATGGGCGAAATCGGCCATTCCTACCTTTGCCAGGCATTCCCATGCAAAGTCCCGGTCGGCTTTTCCAGGGCGTCGAAACCAGCCCAGACGGCCATAGCGGCCCATCAAGACCACATCCAGCGCATCGGTGGGGAAGTCCCAATCCACGGATTCGCGCTGCGGTACGTAGCCGACCAGCTTCCGCGCTTGTTTGTAAGGCTTGCCGTAAATTTCGGTCTCGCCGGAAGCGACCGGGATGAGCCCTTGTACGGCTTTGATAAAGGTGGATTTCCCTGCGCCGTTTGGCCCGATGATCCCGATGAGCTTGCCCTCGGGTACTTCCACGTGCACGTTTCGGAGCACCGGCTTCTTTTGATAGGCCACGGTCAAGTCCTTGACCCGCAGCGGTGCAATTACGGAGGGATTAGTAGCCATTTCTCATTCATTCCTTCCCGGACTATTTCAAAGCTCCTACGATCGTATCGACATTGTGCTTCACCATGCCGATATAGCTGCCCTCGGGTGTTCCGGGCTCGCCCATTGCATCCGAGAACAGTTCACCGCCAATGGACACCGTATGGTTTTTCGCAGCCGCTCCCTGAACGACGGCTTCGATGGAGCGTTTGGGGACAGAGGACTCGATGAAGACGGCTTTGATCCGGCGC
This sequence comes from Brevibacillus brevis, assembly GCF_031583145.1. Taxonomy (NCBI): domain Bacteria; kingdom Bacillati; phylum Bacillota; class Bacilli; order Caryophanales; family Paenibacillaceae; genus Brevibacillus; species Brevibacillus brevis. Next base: position 2,357,368 of record NZ_CP134050.1, read on the forward strand.
TGGACGAGCGTATCGACGAGCTGCTGGACATCTTTGAGCCCGTACTCGGACGCCGTGCTGATCCCTTGCAAGCCCAGTACCTCCACATCGTAGGCGCGGCCAAAATATTGGAAGGCGTCGTGTGCCGTGACGAGCACGCGCTGCTCTTTTGGAATGGAAGCGAGCTGCGTTCGGGCGTATTCATCCAGTTTTTTCAGCTCCTGCAAATACGTTTGGGCATTGGCTTGATACGCGTCTTGGTGCACAGGGTCGATCGCGGCTAAATCATCCCGGACTTGCTCCACGGATTTCATCCATAGGGAGACGTCAAACCAGACGTGCGGATCCGGATTTTCCGGAGCGGCCGGGTCGGCCAGCAAATCTTCCTTGGCCAGTTTGGCGGTGACGGCCTTGACCGGTTTTGTCTTGCCGATTTTCTCGAATATTTCGCCCATTTTCCCTTCGAGGTGCTGACCGGAGTAGAAGAGGATATCTGCTTCGTCGATTCGTCTGATATCTCCCTCGGAAGCTTTGTACAAGTGCGGATCCACTCCCGGACCCATCAACTGCGTCACCTCGACATGCTCGCCGCCCACCTGCTTGACGATGTCGGCGACCATCCCTGTCGTCGCGGTGACTTTCCATTTCCCTTCTGTTGCTTCCGGAGCCGTGCCGCCGGAGCAGCCGGCCATGAGCGAGGAAGCAGTGATTGCAGCGGCAAAGAGTCCTGCTCGAAAGCGAGTCAAGTATGTAGGTTTCAATGTTTGTCTCACCCCAATTATTTTTTATATGCGCCTAAATGTTTCCTTTGTGCAACTTTAGCACATAATGATTCCTTGATGCAACAATATTCCCTATGGATAAAAAAGTTGCCTATGAACAAAATGTTTATCTTTGGTCAACTTTCTGAAAGCAATCAGGGCATGCAAAAGGCAGGTGTAGGTGCCACCCGCCTTATTTTTTCATTACCATATGATGCCGGACTGCGTATGCCGCCAGCTGTACTCTGTTGGCGAGCTGCAGCTTGTCCAGGATGTTTTTCACGTGGTTTTTGACCGTATTTTCCGCGATGACGAGCGCCTCGCTGATTTCCCGATTGGTTTTGCCCGACCCCACGTACATGACGATTTCCCGCTCGCGAGGGGTCAAGATCTCCGGCACCGCCTCGTCCGTGCGCGCGTCGTCCTGACGGAAGCGGTGGAGCAGCTTGTTTGCCATTTCCCTCGACCAATCGCTGTCTTCGCCGAGCAAAGCGTGCAAATAATTGATCCAGTCGTCCGGCTCGAGGTTTTTCAGCAAGTAGCCCTGGGCCCCGAACTGGATGGCTGTGATCAGATCGCCTACATCCTCGGAGACGCTCAAGATGACGACTTTGATATGGGGATACGCTTTTTTTACTTCACGGGTCGCTTCCAGGCCGCTCCACTTGGGCATGTTGATGTCCATCAGCACGAGATCGGGCTGCAGCTCGCCGCACAGCTGAAAGGCTTGTTCACCGTTTTCCGCTTCCCCCACGACTTCAAAGGCGGGGTCGGGATCGAGCAAGCTGCGGATCGCAGAGCGGGCCATCGGGTGATCGTCGGCAATCAAAACACGGTAACCGTTCATTTGGGATATCCTCCTGTTTGTGATGTCAAGGCGATCATCGTACCGCCTTCCGCGCGAGGACGGATTTCGAGCGAGGCGTGCAGCTGCTTGGCCCGATCCTTCATCATCGACAGCCCGTACTTTTTGGATACTTCGGAGGCGGCAGGCATGCCAATTCCGTCATCCTCCACCTCGAGCATCCATCCGCGCGGCTCGTTCGTCTTCAGCCGCAGCCAGGCGTGCTGGGCCTGGGCGTGCTTGCGGATGTTGGCAAACGCCTCCTGGATGATTCCAAAGAGCTGGACTTCTTCGGCGGGAGTAAAATAATTCTCCTTGATCTGCAGTTCGCAAGAGACATCCGTGCCAGACAATGCGCTCCACTGGGCCAGCCATTTTTCCAGGCGCTGCGCGAGGCTGCCTTCTTCGGGCAGCGAACGCAGGTTGAAAATCGCTTGCCTGACGTGGTTGTCGATGGCAGAGACGGCGACACGTGCGTCGTCGAGCTGGCCCTGCCGCAGCTTGACATTCAAAAAGAACAGGGATTGAGCGATTCCGTCGTGCAGCTCGCGAGCCAGCCTCTCCCGTTCCTCATAGACGGCACGCCGGGCCTGTTCCTCTACGATTCTGGCGTTCATGCGTTCAATTGTGCGAAACATCCACGTAGCAAAGAGAAACGACAAGAACAGGGTCAACAGGGTGATGTATACGTTGCCTGTTTCCATGGACATATACGGCAGCAAAAAGTCGTGTCGGACAAATTCAAAGCCCCCGATAATGATTGTGGGGATGAGCACCGTCAGCCAATAAAAAATACGGTAAGACATAATGGCAATCCCTTCCTCGCATGCAGCAATCATTCCTAGTATACCGAAGCTGGCAGACGGATGATATACTCGGTAGTAAAACAAGCGTGAGTAGCAGGAGGCAGGAACATGGAGAAGATTGCGACAGCGTTAACGATAGCGGGTTCCGACAGCGGCGGCGGAGCCGGCATTCAAGCCGACCTCAAAACGTTTCATCAGCTTGGTGTCTACGGCATGAGCGCCATCACAGCGGTGACCGCACAAAATACGCTGGGAGTGGCAGGCGTGTACCCGCTGCCGGTGGAAGCCGTGTCTGAGCAGATGCGCGAGGTGCTGCGCGATATTGGCGCGGATGCCGCCAAGACTGGCATGCTGTTCAATGCGGCGATTATCCAGGCCGTTGCTGAGGAAGTCCGAGCCTTTGGCGTACGCAAGCTGGTGGTCGACCCGGTCATGGTGGCCAAAGGGGGAGCCAAGCTCTTGCTCGACGAGGCCATCGCTGCTTTGAAGCAGCATCTGCTGCCGGTCGCCGAAGTCGTCACGCCGAACTTGCCGGAGGCGGAGTGCCTGACAGGGTTGAGTATCCGTACACCTTCCGACATGCGAGAGGGCGCTCGTGCGATTCACGCTCTCGGCGTCCGCAATGTCCTGATGAAAGGCGGACACCTGGAAGGGGATGTGGTGGTGGACATCCTGTTTGACGGACAAGCCTTCCATGAAATCTCGCATGAGCGTATACAGACACGCCACACGCATGGAACGGGCTGCACGTTCTCGGCGGCCTTGACGGCTGAGCTGGCAAAAGGAACGCCATTGGTGCAAGCGGTCGAGCGAGCCAACCGGTTTATTTTTGAAGCGATCAAGACGGCTCCACAGCTGGGCGGCGGCCACGGGCCGACCAACCATTGGGCAGTCGTTGACTAGCGAAAAAGAGTCCCCAAGCAGAGTTTTTGCTCGGGGACTCTTCGCTATTTGATTGGGACTGTAAAGCCGGCGGACAGGCGAGTGGGATAGTCGTTCAACGTGAAGCTGTACTGGCCGGGTGTGCCTTTGTCCGTCGTCCGTTTGAAGAGTTCGCCATAGTATTGGACAGGGGATACGTCGTCCTGTGAATCTCCTGAATGCGACGATCCGCTGACGTTCTGGTAGCTGTTTCCCCGATCGTCTGTAAGCTCGCTGGTCAACGAGATGAAGCGCTTCTCGTCCTGTTTCTCCACTTCCAAGGAGAAATCCATCCCCACCGCATCGCTGTTTTGCCGAATGGCCACCAGTTTCAGTCGGGAGTCGGGAGCTTTGCTCAGCGTCCCTTTGGCAGCATCGATCTGGACGTCCAGCTTGTCTTTGTCCAACGCCCGGATGCCGTCGGCTTTCAAAAACAGCCGCTGCGGATCGGCAAAGTAGCAGCTCTCCAGGTTGTAGACGACACCGTGCTCTCCATCTGGCCTCGACGGGATGCCGTTGCCCCAAAATTGGTAGGTGCGCCCCTTTTCATCTACCAGGCGCAAGCGATCGAAGCCGAAAACGTGCTTGGTATTGGCGGGGTCGAACTGGATGGTCACCTCGGTTTGCGTAGGATAAACCACGATTTTCGAAACGGTAAAACGCTGGCCGTCTACCGTCACGCCCTGACCAACCGGATAGACGATCTCCTTCAAGCTGCCGAATTTGGTTTTGTTGATGGGAAAGGTGACCGCAAAGGGGGTGTCCAGCTGGATTCCGTCCACGGAGAGAGTCACTTTCGCCGTCAAAGAATCCGGAATTTCCGTCTCGTCGTTCAAAAAGATGTCCAGCCGGTTTTGTTCGATGCTCGCCTCTCGCTGGGAGCTCCCCGACCACGAATACCCGGCTTGCCATTCTGCTCCGTCCACCGTGTAAAAGCTGACTTTCTCCAGTTCGACGCGGTGCCCGTCTTGCTTGTGGCGGATCGTGTAAAACATCAGCATCCGTTTCTGGTCCATCAGCACCTGATCGACCGAGAAGCTCACGTCTCCATGGGCAGCTACCGCGCCGATCGGCTGAACGAGGTCATGCTCTGCCGCCAGCTGCAAGCCTCGGTCGTCGCTGATCAGTTCGACGAGCTTTTCCATGCCAGGGAGATGGCTCACATAGGCAGCGATCGCAGGTGAAAGGCGAATGGAGCACAACAACCCGACGAAAGCGAGGCAAGCGGCAATCCCAGACCCCCACCTGACCCACGCCATGCGGCGACGATGAAATTGCCGTTGTTTTGCCTGCTGGATGCCGCTACGAATGTACAAATCGATGTCGTCTGGGACGGATACCGTGGCTAATCGTTCTTTTTCTTCGTGCAATGCCTCTTCCAGCGGATTTTGAAGCTGTCCTTCCTTCATCCCGTCACCACTCCTTTCCCAGATCCTGCCGAAGCGCTCCCAGCGCTTTGTGCAGCCACGTCTTGACGGTACCTTCCGGATGCCCGAGGACTGAGGCAATTTCCCGAATCGTCCAGTCCTCAAAATACTTCAAAATAATGATCCGGCGATGCAGGGGACTCAGCCTGTCGAGCGCTTCTTCGAGATGAAGGCGGGTAGCTGCCCGTTCGGCTTCCCAAGCTTCGCCCTCCCGCAGCGTTTCCCGATGGGACGAATCCAAAACAATCCGATTTTTCCGTTTCCGTTCATCCGTACAAAGATGGATCACGATACGGGTCAGCCAAGTAGTGATGTACGCCGGCTGCTTCAGGGAAGTCAGCTTCAGGTAGGCGCGGCAGGTGGTCTCCTGAATGGCTTCCAGCGCATCCGTCTCATTGCGCAAAAACGCGTACGCTACCTTGTACAGCTTTTCCTTGTGCAGGCTCATGATTTGGTAAAAGGCTTCGTCATCTCCCCGCTGCGCCTCCTTTACCAGTTGCTCCAGATTCACGTGCACCCCTCCTGTAGGATTAGACGCGCGAGGGTAGGAAACGGTTTTCGAAAAAGGCGAAAAAAGGGAGGAGCCCCTTGCGAACCAAAGGCCCAATCCGTGCTTACTTTAGTAAAGAGAGCAAAAGGCGAGGGGAAACGAATGTGGATCAAATGGGTCACGATTCATGAGTCGTACGGACTTCCGCGAGTGGCGCAGGAGTGCCGCAGATACTTGGAGAGGCAGGGGGTAAGGGTCAGACTACTGTCCAGGCAGACGAAACGGGCAGGCCATCTCTACATGCTGCAAGTCCCGTCCAATCAGGAAGAACAAGCCCGGGAATCGCTTCGCGAGTTTAAAAGCACGCTTCAGTAAAATGAGTTCCTTGCCAGTCTCCTCCTGACCTTTGGAGCTTCCGAAGCGGCCATACTAACGGGAGGAGGAGAGTTTGAATATGGCCACGATTGTACAAGAACCGCTCCACGCCGAGAAAAAAGCGGGTCTCTTTGTTCCCGACTTTGTATTCGTCGAGCCGAACGCGCTGAATTATCCGCTCGGGCGCGAGCTGTACGAGCGGTTTCAAGCGGAAGGCATTCCGATCCAAATGACGACAAGCCACAATCAGGTGCGCGGAATCCCTGGGGAAACAGAGGTCGAGAAGTACCGCAACGCCAAGAGAACCTTGGTGATCGGCGTTCGGAAAACGCTCGCATTTGAGACGAGCAAACCTTCGGCAGAGTACGCATTGCCGCTAGCCACCGGGTGCGCGGCGCACTGCCATTACTGCTACTTGAATACCAATCTCGGGTCGAAGCCATATATTCGCGTGTATGTCAATACCGATGAGATCCTCAGACAGGCAGAAGCCTATATTGTGGAGCGGCCAGGGGAAATTACGCGCTTCGAGGCTGCTTGTACATCCGATCCGGTGAGCATCGAGCATATCACCGGCAGCCTGAAGCGAGCCATCGAGTTTATGGGCACGCAGGAATTCGGCAGACTGCGCTTTGTCACCAAATTTCACCATGTGGATTCCTTGCTGGACGCCAGACATAACAAACACACTCGGTTCCGCTTCAGTATGAATGCGGATTATGTGATCAAAAACTTCGAACCGGGGACGTCCACCTATGAACAGCGATTGGAAGCAGCCGGCAAGGTGGCGAAGGCAGGCTATCCCCTCGGATTCATCCTGGCTCCGCTCTACTGGTTTGAAGGCTGGGAAGCGGGGTACACGGACCTGCTGGAACGGCTGCGCAGCCAATTGGTTCCGGAGGCTTTGCATGACCTCACCTTCGAGCTGATCCAGCATCGCTTTACCAAGATCGCCAAAAAGCTGATCCTGCAGCGCTACCCAAAAACCAAGCTGGAGATGGTAGAGGAAGAGAGGAAGTACAAGTGGGGCAAGTACGGAAGAGGGAAATACGTCTATCCCGACGTCAAGGCGAAGGCGCTGCAAGCTCACCTGGAAAAAGAGATCCGGCGGTTGTTTCCGGACAGCAAGATCGAATATTTCACTTGAGATGAGGGAAGAGAGGACAGACTGCCCGCCGGGAAGGTTGCGGGCAGTTTGCTTTTGTGACAGAAAGCGAATCATTTCGACAAAAATATGTGCGGCATGCTACAATATGGGTTGCTCTCATATTCGTGAAAGGAACGTTACGCTACATGAAGTCCATATTGATTACCGTAGAGGGGCCCATTGGGATCGGCAAAACATCGTTGTCTCGGGAACTGAGCCGAGCCTTTCACCTGGAGCTTCTGGAAGAAATTGTTTACGAGAATCCGTTTTTGGGCAAATTCTATGAAAATATTGCGGAATGGAGCTTTCAACTCGAAATGTTTTTCCTCTGCAACCGGTACAAACAGCTGCAGGACATTCATTCCAAGTATTTGAGCCAGGGGACCTCCGTCGTCGCCGATTACAATATTTTCAAAAATACGATTTTTGCCAAACGTACCTTGTCCTCGGACAACCTGCCCAAATACCTCAAGATCTACGACATTTTGACGGAGGATCTGCCGCAGGCCCATCTGGTCATCTATTTGACTGCTTCCATCGACACGGTGATGAAGCGCATTGCCATGCGGGACAGGGATGTTGAGCGGAGCATGGACGTCGCGTACATGGAAAATGTAATCGCGGACTACAACGAATTCATGCAGGCATTCGAAAAGCACCATCCGGATACGCCTGTCATCAAATTTGATTGCGACGACCTGGACTTCGTGCACCGCCCGGAAGACCTGCGCTACGTCCTTGATACGATCGCACCGCGGATTGCGGAGCTCAGGGCGGACCGGATGTAAAAGGCGAGTGGTCTCGCAGTATGTGAATAAGGAGTTGCGTACATGTCAAGGTTTCAAACCAACCATCTTCGTGAAAAATACGGGATCCCGAGCAATGCGGTGATCACGATTGGGGGAACGGTAGGGGTAGGAAAGTCGACGTTCACCCATGCGCTTGCCGCACAGCTCAGCTTTCGCGTATCTGTCGAGAAAGTGGACAACAATCCGTACTTGGGCCGCTATTACAGCGATTTGTCGCGCTGGGGCTTTCATCTGCAAATCTTCTTCCTGGCGGAGCGATTCAAGGAACAGAAGCGGATGTTCGACTACGGAGGCGGATTCGTACAGGACCGTTCCATCTATGAAGATACGGGGATTTTTGCCCGGATGCTGTACGAGCAAGGGAACATGACCGAAGAAGATTACCGCACTTATACGGAGTTGTTTGAAGCAATGGTCATGACCCCGTACTTCCCGCATCCGGATATTTTGATCTATTTGGAGGGCAGCTTCGACGACATCATCGACCGGGTGAAAGAGCGGGGCCGTCCGATGGAGCAGCAGACTCCGGTCGAATACTGGCAGGATTTGTACGAGCGCTATGAGAGCTGGATCGGTTCCTTCACTGCCTGTCCGATTCTGCGGGTCAACATCAACGAATACGATGTGGTAGATGATCCGGCATCCGTAGAGAGCATCATCTCCCGCATGGCGGAAAAAATCCGCCTCGGCCGGGCGACGCGTCCTTAGGTGGGGTTGTCGGGTATAAACGTGAACTAGCAAGCCGCAAAAGCTGCTGCCACAGCTTTTCGCGGCTTTTTTGTTTGCGAATCGTGCAATCAGTTCCAGCAGCAGTTACAGACCGCGCATAAAATTCGGTATAATGATCCTATCCTGGAAGTAAAGGAGCGCATACATGGCAGAATGGTTTGAACGCAGCTTTCGCGAAGATTACGTGCTGGTATACCGGCATCGTGACGATTTGGCGGCCGATTCGGAGATTGCCAATTTGCTGGCGCGACTGCCCATCAAGGAAACGGGGCGCGTGCTTGATCTTTGCTGCGGGAGCGGGCGTCATTCCCGTGCGCTGGCTCGCAGGGGGTACGAAGTGGTCGGAGTTGACCTTTCGCCCGTTCTTTTGCAGTTGGCAGAAGAGCAAAACGATTATCCAAACTTGCGCTTTTTACGCAGTGACATGCGCAGCATTCCGTTTCGCGATGAATTTGACATCGTCGTCAATTTGTTCACGAGCTTCGGCTATTTTTCGTCCGACGAGGAAAATGGAACAGTGGTGAAAAACATGGCTAGGGCGCTGAAACCGGGAGGCGAGGTCGTCATCGACTACCTGAATCCGTCGTACGTGATCGCCCATCTCGTGCCGCATTCCCGCAAGGAAACGGACGGAATGCTGATAGAAGAAGATCGATGGTTGGAAGAGGGATATGTAAAAAAGCGGATTTCCATTACGGATGGGAAGTCTGCGGAGCCGCGCAGGTATGTCGAGCAGGTACGGCTGTTTCGGATCGAAGAGATGACCGGCATGCTGGAGCAAGCCGGGTTCGGGCGCATACAGGTGTTCGGCAATTACCGGTTTGAGGCCTACGAGGAGGAACAATCCTCCCGTATGATCTTTTACGCCACCAAGCAATAAAGAGCGAGCAAGCAGCCGATCCGCGTGACTATCCTGCCTGTCCGGTGAATATGATGGTGTTACAACCGTTCATCGGACAAAAGGGGGCGCTGCTTGTGAGCAAGCTGTCTTTGGAGCAGGTCAAACTGTATTTGGGCAAGGTGCCTGGCTGGAAGCTGATGGAAGACCGGATGGCATTATCTCGAACGTATCATTGCAAGGATTTTTTAACAGCAGTCAGCTTCGTCAACCGGGTGGCTGAGCTTTTGGAGCACGACAACCAGCATGTGGAAATTACCTTGAATGGCGGCACGGTCACGTTTACTCTGGCGTCACGGGAAGCCAGAGGGTTGACGGGCAAGGACTTTGCCTTGGCACAAACGATCAGCAAAGTCAGCTAGGAAAGGACGAAATTGCCGCTCCCGCCTTGGGAAGCGGCATTTGTTTTGGCTTTCGCGCTCCGGTCTGATATGATGAGCGTACCAGCAACTTTTCGGAGGGATGAACATGGAAATCGAACAACACGCAAAGCTAATGCAGCTGCTGACCGACGAATTTGAGAATCGGCAGGCCACGATTACGTTTACTCAATGGGATACGGAGAGCGAAGATGAAGAGGAAGTGGCGCAATTTACGGGGAAGCTGGTCGGGATCAAGCTGACGGACAACGAGTTTGACGAGAAAGACTTGCTCTTGCTGTTTGCCGATGAGGAAGCGGAAACGGTGGAAATTCTCATGGAGATTCCGGGTGAAGAAGTGGATCTTGCGACATACGTAGACGGACGTTTGTCCATTTTCGGCACAGAAGCGGAAGTCGTTCTGGAAAAATGATGCGGCCAGAGCGGTTTCGTTTTGTAGGGACGCCTGATCCGATGACGCAAAAAGAGGCGTACCAGTGCGAAAAATACATGAAACGCAATCGGGAAAGCATCGTGCGTGTGGGTGATTTCCTGATCGATGTACCGGCACTGCTCTCCCCTTTTCATCTGGACTGCTGGAACTGCCGTGCCGTACACGGGGCAACGTGCTGCGAAGACGGACAACCATATGCGGTAGACCATTGGCAAATCCCGGTGATCGAGGAGGAGCTGTCGGCTATTTCGGCGCGTCTGGAAGATCCGCGAGAGCGTGACAATTGGAGCGACCGGGGAATTTGGGAACCGGGGCAGCCGCCGGGAACGATCCGTACCCGCCATGGGGATTGCCTGTTCTTTCAGGAAATCGGCGGCAGGTACGGCTGCGCCATCCACGCCTATGCCGAGGCAGAGGGAAGCGATCTTTTCAGGCTCAAGCCGATTAGCTGCCAACTCTACCCGATTGATCTGATCGACACGGGAAGCGGGATCTTGTTTACGGCCGTGACGCCAGAGACGTCTTCCTTTTCACGGTGGGGGACCGACTATTTGGAGCACTTTTATTGCGCGAGTCTGGAGAGGCGCAAGCTTGCCAGGCATTTGGACGATACTGCCTTTGCAGTGGACGGCTACCGCCCTGCTTATGAGTGGAACCTTCCGCTGCTTCGCTACTTGCTGAAAGAACAGGCAAATCCTGTGGAAAGCATGCTGGCTGAGCAATCCAGAGCAAGGACGCTCCGAGATGGAATTGGAACCACCGTGGCCTTGTGATATGATGGGAACTGCGATTAGTAGATTCACAAAGGAGCAACAGCAATGAAAATCAAGACAACCCAAGACTCTCGAACCATCCAGGCTTCCCTGGTGCAACCATCGGATACGAATTATCACGGGACGATTTTTGGCGGAACAATGATGGCTTATATCGACGAGGTGGCAGCGATCGCAGCGATGCGGCACTCCCGCCGCCCGGTCGTGACGGCATCGATCGATTCCATCGATTTTTTGGCTCCGGTCAAAATGGGACATTCCATTTGCCTCGAAGCGATCGTAACGGCTACGGGAAGAACATCGATGGAAATTTTCGTGAAAGTGATCTCGGAAAATCTGCAGACGGGCGAGCGGGTATTGACTGCCACCTCGTTTCTCACTTTTGTCGCGCTGGACGAAGAAGGCAACCCGACGGAAGTGCCAGCAGTCGAACCACAAACGGACGAAGAGAAGCGGCTGATGGCTTCCGCCGAAGAACGCAAGAAAATGCGCAAAGAACGCAAGGCGAGCACGCAGGAATTCATTAGCCAGTTGACGATCGAAAAGACGATCTAAGCGCATGGGCTTTTCCTGAGCGACAGTTCGCTCAGTTGCGATAAGACGCAGAAGAAAAAGGGGAGGGGTTTCGATGAGATACCGCAGATTGGGAAAAACGGATCTGAACGTTTCGGTTGTCGGGCTTGGCACCTGGCAGTTCGGCGGAGAGTGGGGAATGGATTTTACCCAAAGCGAAGTCGATGCGATCCTGAACAAGGCGAAAGAACTCGGGATCAATCTGATCGATACCGCTGAATGCTACGGCGATCATCTGTCGGAGAGCCTGATCGGGGACTACCTGCAGAGAGACCGCAGAGAAGACTGGATCGTGGCAACCAAATTCGGCCATCACTTCCACGACAAGTTCAGCCGTACGGATCAATACGGGCCGGCCGAGGTACTGCAGCAGCTGGATCAGTCCTTGAAAGCCCTGAAAACGGACTACATCGATCTGTACCAGTTCCATTCCGGCCCGAATGAAGCGTTTGACAACGACGACCTCTGGACCATGCTTGACAAGCAGGTGCAGGCAGGGAAAATCAGGCATTTGGGCCTGTCGATCGCCAAAAACGGCAACCTCCACCAAACGGAGTCGGCATCCAAGGTAAATGCGAAGACGATTCAGGTCGTGTACAATCGCCTGGACCGCAAGCCGGAGGAAGAAGTATTCGCCTCTTGCCAGCAGCAAGATCTTGGCGTACTCGCTCGTGTCCCCCTGGCGAGCGGCTATTTGAGCGGAAAGTACAAGCCGGGTTCTGTGTTCGCCGGAAACGATGTCCGTCACCGCCACGACAAGCAGCATGTCGCGAGTCTGCTGGAGCAGGTGGAAGAAATCAAGCGTACGGAAGTGCCGGAAGGGATGGACATGGCGCAGTGGGCGCTGGCCTGGTGCCTGAAGCATCCTGCCGTCACCACCGTCATTCCGGGAAGCAAGAGTCCAGCTCAGGTGGAAGCCAATGCGAAAGCGGCAGAATTGGCGAGCGACGACCATCCGCAGGCAGTTGTAAAATAGGCTGGGGCAAGAAAAAGAAAGAGGGCAGTGTCTCGACGGACACGCCCTTTTTTTCATGCACAGTTATTCCAGAAAGCGGGCCCTTGCCTCAGGGGTAGGCAGCATACACTGCTTGGCTTGCCCCCACCAACGGTAGCGATTCCGGGCGATCCAATCATAGATCGGGTCGCGGAGGCTCCTTGGCAGCATCCTTGCGGCGGTTGCGAGGAAGGGCCAAGCTCCATTCAGCTTGCGGCCTACGCGCAGGATCGCATCAGATTTGGTATACAGCTTCCCATTCTCGATCAGTACCACGGATTGGAGGTTGCCCTCGTATTGAAAAGCGGACAGCAGTTCTTGACCTTTCGCCGATTGCAGGGATGCAAAGTGGATGCGGCCATGCGGGTCCCGGCGCAGAATGAACTGAACGGCGCCATTGCAAAAATGGCAGACGCCGTCAAACAACAAGATGGATGCGGTATGGCCCGGCTGTTGGGATGTTGGCACGGGGCAGTCCTCCCATTTTTCGACGAATCGAGTCGATGTAGCTTCCTTTTTATCTTAGCAGAGCTTCACGCGAAAAAGAATAGGGCAGTCCGGGGTAAGCTACACCCAGAAGAGCGTCCCCTTGCGGATGAGCTCCTCCGCTCGCACGAGGTCGGGATTCATCTCCCGGTCATCAGTGAGGCGGGGAATGACCTTGCGCAGTTCTTTGAAAGCTCTCCGAGTTCCCGCTCCCAGATCACCGGTGCCAAAATCGATCGCTTGCGCCGCAGCCAAATATTCGATGGCAAGTACCTTTGCCGTATTGTCTACAATCGTACGCAGCTTGCGGGCAGCTGTCGTCCCCATGCTTACATGGTCTTCCTGATTTGCAGATGACGGGATCGAGTCTACAGACGCAGGATGGCAAAGCACTTTGTTTTCCGAGACGATCGACGCTGCCACATACTGCGTGATCATGAATCCGGAGTGCAGTCCTCCGTTTTCCGTCAGAAAGCCGGGGAGGCCGCTCAATTGCGGGTTGACCAGGCGTTCGGTTCGGCGCTCGGAGATGTTCGCGAGCTCTGCGACGGCGATGGCCATAAAATCCGCTGCAAGTGCCATGGGCTGGCCGTGGAAGTTTCCTCCTGAAATAACATCGCCGGTTTCTGTGAACAGGACGGGATTGTCGGTCACGCTGTTGCATTCACGAGTGACCGTGGACCATACGTATTCGAGGGTGTCCCTCGTGGCTCCGTGCACCTGGGGAATGCACCGAAGGCTGTACGCGTCTTGCACACGCAGCTGTCCTTGCTCAGTCGTGCGCTCGCTCCCTGCAAGATGGATCAGAAGCTTGCGGGCGGACTCCTGTTGTCCCGGGTGAGGACGGACGAGATGCAGCTGCGGATCGAATGCCTTCGGAATGCCGCGCAGAGCTTCGATCGTCATGGCGGAAATCACTTCTGCGCTCTCCAGAAGGACTCGTGCGTCGTACAAAGCGAGGCAAAGCTGAGCCGTCATCGCTTGCGTACCGTTGATGAGTGCGAGCCCTTCCTTTGCCTGGAGAGTGATCGGCGAAAGGCCTGCCTGCTCCAGCGCTTCCTTTCCTGGCATGCGCCGGCCGTTCACCTCGGCCTCTCCCTTGCCAAGCATCACGAGGACCATATGGGCGAGCGGGGCCAGGTCGCCGCTTGCTCCCAGCGAGCCTTGCTGGGGGATAATCGGGTGAACTCCCCTGTTGAGAAGCTCCAAAAGAAGCTGCAGCGTCTCTTCGCGGATGCCAGAGTAGCCCTTGGCCAGCGCATTGATGCGCAAAGCCATTATGGCCCGAACGACTTCCGACGGATACGGTTCGCCCATTCCGCAAGCGTGGCTCATAATGAGATTTTCCTGCAGCCTGCTCACGTCTTCTCCGGAAATCATTACGTCGGAAAACTTGCCGAAGCCGGTCGTGATGCCGTAAACAACACGCTGCTCCTGAACCATCTGTTCGACCATTTTCCGCGAGCGACGAACGCACTCCCATGCGTCCGCCGACAGCGCGATGCGGCCCCCGTGTCTCGCGATGGAGACGACATCGGATATTTCGAGTTCGTTTCCATTCAGGTAAATCAGGTTGGTTTGCTGGCTCATGTTCCAATTTCCTCCTTTAGCATAGCAGAGAACGAAAAGAAAGAGGGGTTAGGACCAATTGATCCTAACCCCTCTTATCGGGTGCTGTATGTGATTGGCATAACGCAAAGGCTTATTGCCCGGCATACGTATACCTCCACTTTCGTTCGCGCAAATGTCAGATTTTTTTCATAAGTACTTCAATTGTATCGTATGCTGGCGCGCAGTCAAGTGATATGTTGTCACGGCGGCTTACCTATTTCCATAAAATCGGGCTTAGTCCATTTTTCCAAACTGGGCAAGTGTCGTTTCCCTGTACGGGATGAATGTCATACCATGTACTGTGTGATTTCACCAGAAAGGACGTGTTCCATTCCGTGGAAAAGCGACGTAAAGTCCCGCCGAGCATGGCGCCAATGCCTCCCGCGCACCCGCGAAGGCCAAAGGAAATGCCGAAAGAAATGCCGAAGCAAATGCCGAAAGAAATGCCGAAGCAAATACCGAAAGAAATGCCGAAGCCTCCATCAATGATGCCGTCGCCGAATATGCCGTCCCCAAACATGCCTTCTCCAAACATGCCATCGCCCAATGTGTCACCGAACGTACCGTCACCGAACGTACCATCCCCAAACGTGCCATCGCCAAACCTGTCGCCGAATGTGCCGTCGCCTGAGAAGCCGAAACCGGTGAAGCCTATGCGCCCGATACCTAAGCGGCCCGTACTTCCAGCCCCCAACGAATCCATACAGAAGCCGAACCGGATGCCTGCCAACCCGATGCCGCCCAAAATGCCTGCCAACCCGATCGCACCGAAGCCCATGCTCCCGAACCGGAAGCCCGTTCAGCCGGTACCGCCGAATGCCGGTATGCCCAACAGACCTAACGTATCTCCAAATATGCCAAACAGGGGAATGCCAAACGTGTCTCCAAACATGCCGAACAGGGGAATGCCAAACGTGTCGCCCAATATGCCGAACCGGAGAATGCCGAACCTCTCACCCAACATGCCGAACCGGAGAATGCCAAACGCATCGCCAAATATGCCGAACCGAAGAATGCCAAACGCATCGCCCAATATGCCGAGCCGGAGAATGCCGAACGTGTCGCCCAATATGCCGAGCCGGAGAATGCCGAACGCATCCCCCAACATGCCATACCATAAAATGCCGAACGCATCCCCCAATATGCCGCACAGAAAATGGCACGATGTCTCGCCAAATATGCCCCACATGATGCCGAACAAAAAGGCGCCACATACATCGCCAAATGCTATGCCGCCCAAAGGACATGCGGGAGTGGACATCGAACTGTACCTGTTCAAATTCCAATTCCACATGGACCGGATGCAATACTACCATCACAAATGCGAGCAGCATCGGGATAACCGCAGGAAGTACAACGAATACCGCAAGCACTACAAGCATCATCAGCGCAGGATGAAGCATTACCACGACCGCTGCAAGGGATGGGAGCACAAGATCAGCAGCTCGTTCAGTCGAGGATCTTCCTCTTTCAGTACCGGATCGTCCTCGTATAGCCACAGATTTTCCTCGAGCGGTGATGGATACGGCTGCGATTGCGGCTGTTCCTATTAAGCATACGCAAAAGACGCCAGTTGCGAGCGGGCGTCTTTTGTCCATTTTTGCAAAAGCCATTAGGACTGTGCCAATGCCTCAGCATCTACACCGCGCTTTCCAAGCTCTCTGCGCAATGTCAAAAGTGCATCGTCCTTGTTTTTGCATTCGAGCATGACATCGACGTTGTAAGGGGATAAACTCTCCACAATATGGACAAAGTCGTCCGGGTCGATATTGTCGGCATGGGAACGGAATTCCTTTTCCGACCTGGGCGATGACATATGAAACTTGGGTGTGCGGTCCCCCCATGTCCGAATGATGCGCGGCAAGTAATCGATCCAGTTTTCTCCTTCGGAATGGCAGCGGTGGTGGTGAATGTCGAGAACCATCGGGATGCCGATTCGCTCGCATAGTTCCAGCACATCCACCATCGTGAAAGACGTGTCATCGTTTTCGACGACCAGCCTCCTTTTCACCGTATCAGGGAGCCGCTCGAAGTTTTGGGCGAAACGGTCCAGCGCTGCCGCTTTGTCGCCCGAAATCCCGCCGACGTGCGTGACCAGCACGGAGTTGTCATCCAGCCCGAACAGATCGAAGACGCGGGAATGAAAGCGAAAGTCTTCGATCGTCGACTGGACCACGTTTGGCTTGTCGCTGTTTAAGATGCTGAAATGGCCTGGATGGGACGTCATGCGAATGCCGTGCTTGCGGATAAACTCACCGGCCTTTTGGAAGTCCCAGGAAAATTCGCTTGCCCAATCCCAGCCCTCTGCGACGGGATGGGTCGCAAGCGGCACGAATTCAGATGGAAGCCGATATAAAAAGATGCGATTCTCCACATTGTAGGCGAGGATGTCCATCAAATTGAAGAAGTTGGTTTGCAAAATTTGCCGGAGCTTTTTTAACCGGGCTTCCGAATCCAATTTGTTCAACTGAGCGACGGTTGTTTTCTTGTTGGGGTTGTTTTTCGTGTTTACGCTGATGCAGGCATAGCCCAAACGAATCAAGGCGCTCACTCCCTTTCGCGTAATCGTGGTTTTAGTATCCCCGGCTTGCCGACAGATCGCTTCACGAAAAGTTCCCAAGGAAAGAGGCGGGAGAAGGGACAAATGAAGTCCCGAACTTCTTGTCAGATGATAACAAAAGGGATAAGATAGGGGAATATTGCCAACATTCAAGTGGGAAGGGCTCGGTTAAAAGGGAGAGTGCCATGAACACACTTAGTCATTCTTACAATCTTACCCTCGTTTTTTTCTCTTATGCACTCGCAGTATCGGCCTCCTACACGGCACTGAATTTGAGCGGACGTATCCATGAATCGCAAAGCAGGAGCCGCCTGCTTTGGTTGTGTACGGGCGCAGTATCGATGGGACTGGGCATCTGGGCGATGCACTTTGTCGCCATGCTCGCTCTGCATTTGCCTATCCGGGTTCAATACCATCTCGGTATGGTCATCTTGTCGATCCTGTTTGCCATTATCGCTTCCGGCATTGCGCTTTGGGCCATCAGCAAAAGGACGATGTCGTGGAGAAGGCTGGTGCTGGGGGCATTGTGCATGGGAATTGGAATCGCTTCCATGCACTATACCGGGATGGCTGCCATGCAGATGAATGCTGCCATTCGGTACGACTGGTTCTGGTTTTCCGTGTCCATCGCCGTTGCGATCGGCGTATCTGTCGTCGCTCTCCTGTTGACGTTTCGCCTACGGCATGCAAACAGCTTCAGGGAGATGGGACTGAAAATGGCGGCAGGGCTGGTGATGGGGGCAGCGGTTGCCGGCATGCACTACACCGGGATGTACGCCACCACCTTTATCGGCCATGAGCATGTGGCAGCGGAAGAGGGAGCGTGGTCGGCCGCCCCGATCTGGATCGCCTATGCCGTCGGTGCAGTGACGCTTCTCATCCTGGGAGTGACGCTGCTATCGATGTACATGGACAAGCTGTTCAAAGGAAATACATGGCGAATGATGGAAAGCGACGAACGCTATCAGTCGCTCTTCGAAAACAACTACGACGCCGTCTTCTTTTACACGCTCGATGGCGAAGAAAGCGTCCTGAACCCGGCCGCCAAGCGATTGACCGGTGCGGACAGACTCTCGCTGGAAGCGATGATGGGCATGTGCGATGCGAAAGACCGTGAGAACCTGGCTGCTCGCTTTGCGGAAGCGGTTGACGGAAGAGCTCAGACGTACGAGGCTGCATTGATCGCGATGGGCCGCCACGTGCATTTGAACCTGACCAATGTCCCCGTTTTTGTCGACCAGCAAGTCGCCGGCGTTTTTATGATCGCACGGGACGTAACGGAGCAAAAGCAGACCGAGGAGCGGATCCAATACCTCGCCTTTCACGATGCGTTGACCGGGCTGCCGAACCGCAGATACGTAGAGGAAACGCTGGATGCCATGATCGACGAGGCCAGACGGATGGGCACAGTCGTCTACGTCATGTTTCTCGACCTGGATCGTTTCAAACTCGTCAACGACTCGCTCGGGCACGACTACGGCGATTTGCTGCTCAAGGAAGCAGCGATGCGTCTGGTCAGCGGTATCGGAAATCGCGGTGTAGTGAGCAGGCTCGGCGGGGACGAATTCATGGTGATACTGGCTGAGACCTCTGAGCAGTCTGTGCTTGAAATCGCTGACTTGCTCAATCGGACAATCGAGCAGCCATTCTTGATCAACGGGCACGAGCTTTACATCACAACGAGCATCGGAATTTCCCGCTATCCGCAAGATGGAGAGGATCGCCACGGTTTGATGAAGACAGCGGATACCGCCATGTATTCTGCCAAGGAGCGGGGAAAGAACAGCTACCATATGTACGCTCCCGACCTCCAGCAGGCGACAGCCGATAAAATGTTCATCCAAAATGAGCTGAACCGCGCGCTTGCTTTAGGGGAGTTTACACTCTATTACCAACCGCAGGTCAGTCTGAAGGATGGCTCGGTAGTAGGCATGGAGGCGCTCATTCGCTGGAATCATCCGGAGCGGGGTGTGATGTTCCCCGATCAATTCATTAAGGTGGCCGAGGAAACCGGTTTAATCGTGCCGATCGGCGAATGGGTACTGCGTGAGGCGTGCCGTCAAAACAGAGAGTGGCAAAACCTCGGCCTCCCTCCGCTGCGCGTCGCGGTCAATCTGTCTGCCCGTCAGTTTTTGAAGAAAGACTTTACCCAATCCGTTGCGGAGATTCTCGAGCAGTCGGGGCTCGAACCGCGCTACCTGGAGCTGGAGGTAACCGAAAGTACGATGATCGATGTTCATCGAGCCAGCAATACGCTTGCGGAACTGAAGGAGCTCGGCGTTCATATCGCCATCGATGACTTTGGCACAGGGTACAGCTCCTTATCCTATCTCAAGGAGTTTCCGCTCCATCGATTGAAGATTGACCGCTCGTTCGTCCGCGACATGAAGGGAAGCCCCAGCAATCGGGCGATTGTTCAGGCGATTATCGCCATGGCCCACCACTTGCAGCTCCATGTGATCGCAGAAGGCGTGGAGACGAGCGAAGAACTTGCTTTCTTGCAGGAGCATTTGTGCGAAGAGGTACAGGGCTATCTCTTCAGCAAGCCTTTGCCGCTTGCGGAAAGTACCTCGTTCATCCGGCAGCAAAACGAAAAAGTCAGCTGAAACGACAATAATCTAAAGCGCAGGGAAGCGATCCTGCGCTTTTTATGTTGCGAGCTCTCCGCGTCACAGCTCGACGTTTATTCACGTGGTCTAGCTGCTTATTTCATACGTACAATGTACTAGACTTGCTGCCTTGGCCACGTGAACGATCCGGGAGGAAAGGAGGGGGTATGAATGCTTTGGCTGGGATTGCTGTTGGTGCTGGTGACCATCGGGGTAGCCGTCGCCATTGGCTATCGGGCGAATGAAAGCGTGCGCCGCTTTCAGGAAGGCGACCACGAAAGCTTCATCGGTTCGAAAGCGAATTCGTGAACAAAGGGGGGATAGCGGATGCACGACAAAGAAAATCAACTGCTGGAGGACAAAAGGGATCTCAACAAGTTCGGCTATGCGCAAGAGCTTCTGCGGGATATGGGCGGGTTTTCCAACTTTGCGATTTCCTTCTCCATCATCTCGATTTTGACGGGAGCCGTTTCGCTGTACGGCCATGGTCTGTTGTACGGGGGACCCGGCATGATGGGCTTCGGCTGGACGATCGTCGCCCTGTTTGTGATTCTGATTGCCGCCTCGATGGCGGAGCTCGCCTCGGCGATTCCGACGGCGGGAGCCCTGTATCACTGGGCGGCGGTACTGGGGAGCAAACGGTGGGGCTGGTACACGGCCTGGATCAATCTGATCGGCCAAATCGGGATCGTCGCAGGAATCGACTACTCGTTTTCCCTCTTTGCGGATCCACTGCTGGCGAGTGCTTTCGGCTACACGTCGACTGAAACGACCACGTTGATCCTGTTTGGCGTCACGTTGCTTCTGCACGGGATATTCAATCACATCGGCATTCGGCTGGTGGCCCGACTCAATGATTTTTCCGCGTGGTATCACATCGGCGTCGTGGTGATCCTCGTTGGCAGCCTGGTTTTCTTTTCTCGCCACGACCTTCAGCCGCTCGACTACCTGTTCCAGGTCGGGCAGACGTTCTCGGACAAACCATACGCGCTCGCCTTTTTGATCGGACTGCTGCAGGCCCAGTGGACGTTTACCGGCTACGACGCTTCCGCACACACGATCGAAGAGACGATCAATCCTCGGGTGCGCGCTGCTTGGGGAATTTTTACTTCTGTGGCCTTTTCCTTTATCTTCGGGTTTATCATGCTCGCCTTTGTGACGTTGTCCATCACGGATGCGGAGGCGGCCAGCGGGGCGCAAAACGCGTTCATTTACGTCATCAGCGAGGCGCTGGGCGGTACATTCGGTTCGGTCGTCCTGTGGCTGGTGACCTTTGCGATGTGGTTTTGCGGACTGGCGTCCATTACCTCGTTTTCGCGGATGCTGTACGCGTTTTCCCGTGACAAAGGCATGCCGTGGAGCCGCCATTGGGCGGAAATTTCCACCAAGTACCGGACGCCTGCCAAAGCGATCTGGCTCGTCATCATCCTTTCTTTTGCGCTGGCTTTGTTTGATTACATCGTGAAAACCGTCAATCCCAACACCACCTACACGACGCTCGCCTTTCTCACGGCGGTAAGCGTCGTCGGACTCTACGTCGCTTACGGTATTCCGCTCTACCTGAAGCTGCGGGCGGAGGCGCGGGGGCTCTTTCGGCGCAAGCATTACGGACCGTGGAATTTGGGCAGCTGGAGCAAAACGATCAATGTGCTGAGTCTGATCTGGATCGTCTTCATCTCGATCATGATGGTCATTCCGCCGAACGAAACAGCCGGCTACGCCCTGATCGCCATGTTTGTCCTGCTTCTTGTCATGGATCTGGCCTATTACAAAAAGCACTTCCCGGGACCGCAAGCGGCACTTGGCAATTCCGAAGAGGAGATTCGCATGCAGGAAGAGAAGTTTCGAAACCCATGAAAGCCGAACAGTTATAGTCGGAAAGCTCTCTGCACAAGGCGGAGGGCTTTTTTGCATAGGGAGAGGGGAGGGCCGGGGAAGCTACGAACAATACTAGGCGTTTCGAGAAAGGGGCTTTTGGAGGATGTGGAAGGCTAAACAAGCAGCGGTGACGGCAATTGCAGCCAGTTGTCTCTTGTTTTTGCCTGTGATAAGCGGCCTTTCGCTGCCAAGCTTGTACGCGCAGGAAACGGGGAATCGGTACGCCGTCGCCGGCATTACGGATCCCGATCAGTTCGAGGCATTCTACGCAAAGCTGCAAAAGTGGGTGAACAGAGAAAACAAGGCTGCCGTGGCTCGAAACGTTCAGTATCCGCTGAGGGTGAACAAAGACGGGCAAAGCCGCTTCGTGACGGATGAAAAGCAGTTTATCGCCGAATACGAGGAAATCATGACGGAAAGGGTCAGGCTGGCTTTGGAGCATCAGCCTGCGAGTGAGACTTTCGTGAACTATCAGGGAGTCATGGTAGGAAGCGGGGAGATCTGGCTTAGGCAAAGTCAGGGCAAGTTTTACATTGTCGCGATCAATCCATAGGGGATGGCAGGACCAGTCATCAGTACGATGAACTGGTTTTCGTCTGTGAAAGGCCATGTTTTCCCGTAATCAAAATGATTTTACCATTCATAAAGTTTGTTTAGCGTGGACAGAATCAGTGGAATTGACTAAAATGTCTTATAAATCCGAAAAAAAGAGAGGAGAATCAAACGGATTTGTCCTCCTGGAATGGACATTTGTCATTTGCCTGAAAACATGATATATTCACCAAAGGTTATTATTTTTAATGATAGTTAAATTTTGAGGCAGCTTTGCGAAAAGGAGAGGTTTTAGATGAGTTGGGATCCACAAGCATTGGCAGCAGAAGTCGCTGAGCAAGTGGTCGCATGGCGCCGCTATCTGCACCAAAATCCGGAGCTCTCGTTTCAAGAGAACAAGACCTCCCAGTACATTTACGAGACATTGACTTCCTTTGGAAACCTGGAAATCACCCGTCCGACCCCGACGAGCGTAGTAGCGAGACTGATCGGCGCACAGCCAGGGCCCGTGCTCGGCATCCGTGCGGATATTGACGCCTTGCCGATTCAGGAGGAAAATCAGGTGCCATATGCGTCCAGCGAGCCTGGCGTCATGCACGCATGCGGCCATGACGGGCACACGGCGATGCTCTTGGGGACAGCGAAGATCCTATCCCGGTTCAAAGACCGGATCAAGGGCGAAGTGCGGTTCTTCTTCCAGCACGCGGAAGAGCTGCCGCCTGGGGGCGCGGCAGAAATTGTAAAGGCCGGTGCGGCGGACGGAATGGATTCGATTATCGGCATCCATCTGGCTTCGTACATGCCTGTTGGCAAATTCGGCGTTCTTTACGGAGCGCTCACGTCTTCCACAGACCGGTTCGACATCACGGTCCAGGGCAAAGGCGGGCATTCCTCCCAGCCTGAGCTGACAGTCGATCCGATCGTGATCGGCGCCCAGATCGTCACTCATTTGCAGCAGATCGTGTCGCGCAATGTAAGCGCGCTGGACAAGCTGGTCATTTCCGTCACGATGCTGAATGCCGGCACCGCCTACAACATCATTCCGGATACCCTGACCATCACGGGCTCTACCCGCTGTTTCGATGCGGAAATCCGCAAACAGATCCCCGTGTGGATCGAACGAATCGTCAAGGGGATCACGGAGGCCCACGGCGCTTCCTACGAGTTTACCTACTCACTCGGATACTCTTCGGTCGTCAACGACGAAAAAGTGACGAAGCTGATGGAAGACACCATTCGCGAGCGGTGGGGAGACGAAGACATCATGTACATCGATCCGCTGATGCCGGGAGAGGACTTCTCCGCCTATTTGGAAAAGGCACCAGGCTGCTTCATCCAACTGGGGGCAGGCAATCCGGAAAAAGGCTTCACATACCCGCACCACCATCCTCGCTTCGACTTCGACGAAGACTGTCTCGTCCGGGGAGTGGAGCTGTTCATCCGTGCGGCTGAAAAAGTGGTTATGAAATAAAAATTCGGGAACGAACAAACGGGGGGAGCATCATGACGGAGCAACGCGTTAATGTGTTCAAGCTGCACTTCATTGTACTCATTCTGGTCATGCTGACTGAGTTTATCGGCACGCGAAAAATCAACATCGGCATCGGGGTCATTGCCTTGTTCCCAATGCTGTATGCATTGGTGCTTGGCGGCTTTATCAGCTGGCCCAAATTCAAGTGGCTGAAAGAAAAAGAGATGAACGCCGCGGCGAACATCCTGGGCTTGTCGTTCCTGCTCTTCATCTGCAAGCTGGGGGCAAACATCGGTCCCGAGCTTCCGAAGCTGATGGGGTCTGGCGTTTCACTCTTGTTCCAGGAGGTCGGCCACATCGTAGGGACGATCATCCTCGGATTGCCGGTAGCCTTGCTGATTGGGCTCAAGCGCGAGTCGATCGGCGCGACCTATTCCTTGGACCGTGAACCAAACCTCGCTATCATCGTGGACAAATTCGGAGCGAACTCCGCCGAGGCGCGCGGGGCCTTGGGCGTATACATCTGCGGAACGCTGTTCGGCGCGATCTACATGTCGATCCTCGCCAGCCTTTTGGGCAGCAGCGGGCTGTTCCATCCGATTTCCCTCGCGATGGGGGCAGCCGTCGGATCGGGCAGCATGATGGCAGCAGCGACAGGCTCTCTCGCCGTCATTTTTCCGGAAGCGACAAAAGACATCGCCTTCTATTCCGGTGCAGCCAACCTGATGATGAGCATTATCGGCACGTACGTATGTATCTTTGTATCCCTCCCGCTTACCCAGCGCCTGTACCAATGGCTGGAGCCGGTGATCGGAAAGAAGAGCAAGAACAGCTATGAAGGAGGGCACCAGGCATGAACCAAATCCTGACGATAGTACTCATCGGTGCCATCGCGCTACTGGGCAACTGGATCGGTTATCACGTGCCGCCGGCGGAATCCGTGCCAGGCATTCTGCTGCTGGTGGTCATCACCTTGATCGCCATGGGCTTTACCCGAATCCTGCCGTTCAAGTCTCCGGCCATCGTCTGGATCTCGCTGTTCGCGATGATCGCGACCTCTCCGTTCTTTCCGGGCAACGCCTACACGGCGGCCGCAATCGGTAAAATCAACCTGCTGGCTCTGGCTACGCCGATTCTCGCATACGCCGGATTGTCGCTGGGAAAAGACATTCATCTATTCAAGCAGCTGAGCTGGCGAATCGTCTTGGTGTCCCTGGTCGTGTTCACGGGTACTTTCCTCTTTGCTACGTTGTTTGCCGAAATCATTTTCAAGATTCAAGGGAAGTTTTAATCGAGAGCGCATGAACGAAAACCTCCGTGGGCGACTTTTTCCCATGGAGGTTTTTCACATGGTACAAAAGAATTGATCGATCAGGAAATGACGGGTATACTCGTAATAATCAGAACATTTAGGGATCATAGAGAAAAACGGGAGTGGAGAAACCATGATTATCGATGTGAAAAACATTACGTGGCAACGAGACGAGACGACGATCCTGGACGGAATCGACTGGCAAGTAAAAGAAGGAGAGCACTGGTGCCTCGTCGGCTTGAACGGGTCGGGAAAAACGAGTCTGCTAAAAATCATTAGCGGGTACACCTGGCCGACCAAGGGCGAGGTCAGCGTCCTCGACAATCTGTACGGGACCGTAGACCTGCGTGAAGTGCGCAAATCGATCGGTTGGGTGAGCACGGCTCTGATGGCGCAGCTGCACGAGCACGAATCGGCATACCGCATCATTTTGAGCGGACGCGAAGCCACCATCGGGCTGTATACGGCTCCGAGCGAAGAAGATAAGCAGACAGCTCAGGAGCTTCTGGAGATGTTCGGTTGTGTGGCCCTGAAAGATCGTCCCTATGGAGCCCTGTCGCAAGGGGAACGCCAAAAGGTACTGATCGCGCGTGCCCTCATGGCAAAGCCTCGGCTGCTGATTTTGGACGAGCCATGTACGGGGCTCGACCTGTTGTCTCGCGAGCAGCTCCTGGCGATGATCGAGAAAATCGCCAAACAGCCGGGCGGACCAGCGCTTGTCTACGTTACCCACCATATCGAGGAAATTTTGCCCTGCTTCACCCACACCTTGCTTTTAAAGGCTGGCAAGGTCGACCAGGCAGGTGAGACGGCAGAAGTGCTGACGGCAGACAGACTGACGCGCTTCTTCGGTGTCAGCGTAAACATTCACCGCTCTGGGGGGCGGGTCTGGATCAGCCTAGGGGAAGAAGCAGTGGTGCGATAAGTTTGGCGGCTGAAAGCACGCTCGTGTATGATTGTGTATAATAACAATAGGAACAGTATCTGGGAGGAGAGGAGAGATGGAGGCATGACCAATGTGGTTGCACCGATCGCAGACTCCACCTGGGCGATCATCACCTATGAAGAAGCGTGGAAAAGCTACATCAATAGCTATGTGATCAAACAAGGTGACACGTTCGTGTTAATCGATTCCCAATTGCGAAAGAATCGGGCCTTTTTTCAAAAATCGCTTGAGGACATCGGAGTCAAACCCGACAAAATCGAGTACGTCTACTTCACGCATCGCCACCCTGATCATATCGGCAATGCCGACTTGTTTCCATCCCGGAACAACTGGATTCATTTGGACGACTACTACGAACTGGACGATTTCTCCCAGACCTTGTTCGGCCACACGTTTACCGGCAGCGGAGGGGATGTTCCTTCGCTGCGGTTCCGCCAACTTTCCTACCATACGGAAGGGTCTGTCGCGCTGTTCGATCCGCAAACGAAGGTGTGCTTCACAGGCGACCATCTCTGTTTTCCCGATTCCGAGCTGGGCAGCATCGTAGGGGAGGAGCCCGAGGTTCGCGATGCGTACAAACAATACATTCTCCTCTGGAAGACGAAAGAGCCTGAGCGCGCGATCGAATACGCGGAAGGGCTGGAGATCCTGCTTGACTGGCCGATCGAAGTGCTGGCGACCGGGCATGGACCGATTTTGAAAGGCGATGTCGTGTCTTTCATCCAAGAGATCATTGCTCTCGTCCGCAGTTGATCCGAGAAAAAAGACTTGTGCCGACTAGGGCACAAGTCTTTTTTACGTGACGCGACATTGCTACTCTTTAGCTTTCTTGTCTACGAGAGCCGGATCAAGGATCTGGACGTTGTATTTTTTGCGGAGATCTTCCAGCCATTTTTCAATGTTGGACCTTCTGTTTTTGTCTTTCACTTTTTCTACGATTTCCGGACGTGCCTGCTCCAGCGTCTGCTTCTCGTACTTTTCTTTGTATTTCTCGTAGTACGCCTTGATCTGGTCTTCTGTGACTGGAAACGCTTTGTCGAGCATTTTGTCGCGCAGCAGAATGAGTCGGCTCTTTTCGCGGAGCTCCTTCTCATCCATTTTTTTGGCATCCAGATACTCCTGGAATTTTTCAGGCGTCTTCAATTTTTCCTTGATCGGGTTGATGAGCTTGTCCAGTTCCTCGTCGCTTACGGTTACGCCCTGCGCTGCTGCTTCCAATTTGAAGAGCTCGGCAGTCACCAGCTGTGACGTTTCGGCAGCGCCCTCTTTTTTCTTGAGTGCGTCATACAGTTGAGATTGGGTAATGGTGATATTGCCAACCTTCGCCACCGCTGCATCAGTCGATTGCTCCTTCGCTTGCGAGACGCCGATGACAGCAAGGCCGAGAATTAATACGGATACAGTAAGGACGGATAAATCAAATTTTTTCATAGATGGACCCTCTCTTTCTTGCATATCTGCTAAACAGTATAGGTAGAAGATACGGGAGAAAAATGTAATGCGCTCCTACAAGAATTCCACATTTGCAAGGGGATTGTGGAAGACATGGAAAAGCCGCACAGCCAAAACGAATGTGCGGCTTGTGGGTGTGTTGCCATCTTTCGTTATCCGGCTTGCGTGGATGCTTTTTGCCATTCTTCCAATCGCTTCTCCAATTCAGAATGATTCAGATGGAGAAAAGCGTTGGAGGATTTGCTCATCAGCTGTCGCAGGTGGGCGAGTGCGCGCTCGTAGTTTCCTTTGGCCGCTTCGATCTCGGCGAGACAGAACAGCTTCCATTCGCGGGCCGAACGCTTGGTAGCGATCAGTTGATAAGCCTCGATGGCGCTTTCCACTTCTCCCAGACGAGCGTGGGAGCAGGCGATGACCGCAAGTGAATCGGTCATGCCCTGATCGCGCTGATAGATGCGGAAAGCGACTTCCAATGCTTCGCTGTATCGGCCGGACGAATAGTACACGATGGCCAGATTGTAAAACAAGTAGTGAATCATCGCCTGGTTGAACAAGGTAGGCTGATCCTTGCACACATGAATGCCCTGAACGATGAACTTTTCCGCCAGATCGTAGTTGCCGGTCATGATTTCATGGGTGGATTTATCCAGCATCGCTACTGCGCGCGAACGGTTCTTCCGATAGGAGGCTTCCAGCCAGCTCAGCCTCACTTCCAGACGTCGTTTGAACAGGTTGGCCATATATTGAAAGCGGAAAGGCCAGTGCAGTCGAACAAACATGACCAAGAGAACGACTGCCGCCCCCGCCAACGTTGATGTCAGATTCAGATTCAAGTACTCCACGCAGTTGACACCCTTTCTTCCCTGCTTCTACTCATCCATCTTAGCACAGAACCTGTTCGCGTGACAGAGCAACGCCTTTTATTTCGTCAGAGAAAGAGTGCCGAGCTGGCGTCCTCCTTCTATTTTCTGAGCGGCTACGCGGCCTTCGGAAACGGTGTACAGCGTGTCGTTGATGGTAAGAATGCGGTTGATGTTGTGTTGGCTCGCATACCAGCCGTCTCCCGATTTTTTCCTTTCGTCCTCGCTGAGATGGGTGATTTTGCTGGTCAGCGTAAAGCCTGACTCCAAGTTCAGATGATAGACGTACGCCCCTTGGAAGGTGAACGTGCCGTATTCGCGAATATCGCCTCCGGACTTTTGCCTGTCTGTCCGTTCGTAGACGGTCACGGGGAAGGCGAGCAGCTCTTTTTCCTTGGAAAAAAGGAGTGCTTTATGGTTGCTCAAGAGCTCCGAGTCCGTCCCGCGATCTCCAATGACGGTTTTGAACGCTTCCTTCGGATGTTGGACGTCCGTCACGTCGAAGAGGGCGATTTTCATTCCCTGGTAGTAGGCCATGTCTTTATCCGACTCGGCTTCCTTGCCGAAGCCAATAATGTGCGTTTCGTCGTACGGATGCAGGTAGTCGCTGTATCCGGGTATCTTCAGTGCTCCGAGAATCGCAGGAGCTTTCGGTTGCGCCAGATCGATGACGAACAGCGGGTCGACTTTTTTGAAGGTCACCATATAGGCGCGGTCGCCCATGAAGCGGACGGAGTAGATGCGCTCCCCCGGCGCGACGTTTTCCAGCTTCCCGACAGTCTCCAGCTTGTCGTTCAGCACGTACAGGTTGTTTTTGGATGTATGCTCATCGGTGCGCCAGATGTCCCCGCTGGTTGTCGCCATTCGCAAGTAGCCGTCGTGCTCGTCGAGGGAAAACTGGTTCAAGACGGTCCCAGGAACGGTGCCTTTCCCGGAGAACGCAAGCGTGCCGCCCTTCATTGCGAAGCGGTAGACGGTCGTCTTGGACTTATCGGCCACAGGCAGAAGGGCAGGTGCCGCCGGTTGCTTGACCGGCTGGGAAGCGGTCCTCACTGCTTCGTGCTCGGTCACTGCTACGTACAGGTGGTCCGGGGTAGCGTAAATGTTTTCGCCGGCGCCCAAATATGTGTGAAGGGACATTTTTTGCTGAGGACGATCCAGATTGACGCCGGCCACCAGCAAGTAATCAGGCTGGATTCTCTCCGGGAAGTACTGGATGTCTCCGTACGGCACATTCTGGTACGTATCGCCCTGCGCACTATCCCGGTAGAGCGGACCCGGCAGTTCCTCCTTGCCTTCGAGGATGCGGTACGCGTCCACGTATTGATTCGCGGTGATGTACAGATTCGCGCCGATTTTGCGAGAGGACAGGTACTGGCCTTCCACATCGAGCTGCCGGATCAAGCGAGGGTTGGCCTTGTCGGATGTGTCGTAAATCATCGCTTTTACGGTTTGCTGCTCGCGGATGTAGGGAACTCTCCACTTGGCGGAAGTCTGCGGAGCAGCCTTGATCGACTCGTGCGCCTGGCCGATGACGATCAGTCGACTCGCATCCACGTACAGCTCCAGAGGCGAAAAGAGTCCGTCTGCATAGGTGATGCGACTGGCGACCCGCATGCGGTCGGCTGGATAGGCCTGGATGATGCGCACTTCCTGAGGTGTCGCTTGGTACAGGTATGAGCCGTCTGTCTTGACGATGTCTGCCTCATCAACGCCCGCTACCTGTGTATTCGTCCTGGAGAAGTCTGCCGAGGCGCCTGGTGCTGCACCTGCCATGCTGGACTGCGGGGCGGCGGCCTGTTTTTCGACGACGGCCGACTCCATGATGCCCGCATATCCGCCTCGTCCTTGTTCTTGCCACTTTGTCTCCAGCAGCTTCTTGAGCTGGCTATACGAGCCTACAGTCGGCAAACCGTCATCGCCGGCTGCCGCTACTTCTTCTTCGCTCAGCGCGCCCGAACCCGCAAATAGCGGAGTGAATGCGAGCGTAAGCACGGTCGCGACGAGCAGCAAGGACCATCTCTTCTTCATAAATTTCCCCCTTTATACGTTCGGACAACGGTATGGTCACCTGATTATAGGACGGATGGTTGCGGCAAATGTTTCACACTTCTTCGGTCACAACCTACGGACAGCCAAGAGAGCGTATGCTATAATAGTAGGCGGTTTAGGATACCAAACACACCACTTCTCAAAAGGGGCGTCATAGATGGAAAACTTGTACCAAAGCATCCTCGAGCTGATCACGGATACGTCCACCAACCTGCCGCCTGACGTGCGCCGCGCCGTCAACGCTGCAAAACAAAAAGAAGATTTGGGCACTCGCGCTGCGCTTTCCTTGTCTACGATTGCGCAAAACGTAGTGATGGCAGAAGAGAACGTTTCTCCGATCTGCCAAGATACCGGCATGCCGACGTTTGAAGTGAAGACGCCAGTCGGTGTCAACCAACTGATCATCAAAAAAGCGATCAAGGAAGCAATCGCAGAAGCGACCAAAACAGGCAAGTTGCGGTCCAACTCCGTAGATTCCTTGACCGGAGCAAACACTGGGGACAACCTCGGACCAGGTACTCCCGTCATTCACTTTGAGCAGTGGGAAGAAGACGAGATCGAAATCAAGCTGATCCTCAAGGGCGGCGGATGTGAAAACAAAAACATTCAATACTCGCTTCCTTGTGAGCTCGAGGGCCTCGGAAAAGTAGGCCGCAACCTGGATGGCGTGCGCAAGTGCATCCTGCATGCGGTATATCAAGCGCAAGGTCAAGGCTGCTCCGCAGGCTTCATCGGCGTGGGCATCGGGGGAGACCGCACATCCGGCTATGCGCTGGCGAAGCATCAGCTGTTCCGCCGCGTGGACGACGTGAATCCGATTCCGGAACTGGCCGAGCTGGAAAACTACATCATGGAAACCGCGAACCAGCTGGGAATCGGAACCATGGGCTTCGGCGGAAATGCGACACTGCTCGGCTGTAAGATCGGAGCAGAAAACCGCCTGCCAGCCAGCTTCTTCGTTTCCGTAGCGTATAACTGCTGGGCATTCCGCCGCCAGGGCGTCCGCCTCAATCCGGAAACAGGCGAAATCATCCGCTATCTGTACAAAGATGAGAAAGTGGAAATGGACCTGACTCCGGCAGCGGCTGCAGAAGAAAAAACCGAGCGTCGGGAAGTCGTCCTGCAAGCGCCGATTTCTGAAGAGCAGATCCGCAGCCTGAAAGTAGGCGATGTGGTTATCATCAACGGCGAAATGCACACAGGCCGCGATGCTTTGCACAGCTACCTGATGGAAAACGATTGCCCGGTCGATCTGAACGGCGGAATCATCTATCACTGTGGTCCGGTCATGCTCAAAGACGAAGCGGGCGAGTGGCATGTGAAAGCGGCAGGTCCGACGACCTCCATCCGCGAGGAGCCTTACCAAGGCGAGATCATCAAAAAGTTCGGTATCCGCGCTGTCATCGGAAAAGGCGGTATGGGTGCGAAGACGCTGAAAGCTCTGCAAGAGCACGGGGCCGTCTACCTCAATGCAATCGGGGGAGCCGCGCAATACTATGCTGAATGCTTGGAAAAAGTAGAAGGTGTGGACTTCATGGAATTCGGTATTCCGGAAGCGATGTGGCACCTGCGCGTGAAAGGCTTCGCCGCGATCGTCACGATGGATTCGCATGGCAACAGCTTGCACGCGGATGTAGAGAAATCTTCGCTGGAAAAATTGGCGCAATTTGCTGCACCGGTATTTAAATAAGAAGATTGGAAACCCTCCGGCACTTGATGTGTCGGAGGGTTTTCGTTTGGGCATGGTAGGAAAGCCTGGCATTTCGCAAGGGGGCACGGCGTTTAACCTGGGTGTTTGACTATTCTTGCAAAAATGGGTATTGGTTTAGGGTCGCCGGGCGCGGCAGGGAATAGGCTAGTAGCGAAACATATCCCATAAGGAGTGATCCTAACGTGAACTATGTAGTCCGTGCGGGGGACACACTGAACAGCATCGCTGCCCGGTTTGGCGTATCGGTCCAGGAACTGATCCGCGTCAATAATATCGCTTACCCGTATTACATCTACGTCGGGCAGACCATCTACATCCCGACAGCTACCACCCCAACTCCGACTCCACCGCCCATGAGCGACTTCGACCGTCGTCTGACGAGGGCCGAATACCGGATCGATGCGCTGCGCGACGACTATACCAAGCTGGATGACCGCGTAGACAGGCTAGAGACCAGAATCGGCAGACTGGAGACACGCGTCAACAATCTGGAGCGGCCCTATCCGACGTCGGCACCTCGCCCACGTCCGGCGACAACTCCGACTCCTCGTCCCACCACGCCTCCGCGTTCGTAAAGAAGGTGCGATAATTTTTCTCGTCTGGCCATTTCCTCCACAGGCTCTGCTGCATAGGTTGATAGGAGAGAATCAAGAGGAGGTGCGGCCATGTTCGGGCTCAATGGGAAAGTTGTGCGCCATCATTTCAATGGTGTCTACGGGAAAGTAGTGCAGATCCGGGAGCTGGTGGAAGTCCTGGATACCGTATTCGATTCCTTTCACAAAGTAAATACCATCAGCAAGACCATGCTTGGACCGCGCAAACCGAGCGCCAAAAAGCTGGACCGACTTCGCTGACGGAGCAAACGAAGAGAACCCCGCTGCCTTTGGCAATAGGCAACGGGGTTCTTTCATCAAGCCGATAAAAAACGAAGCATCAGGTTTTTGGATTCGAACGGTTCTGCACGGCCTGCATGCCCATTTTGATCATTTCTTTGACCATGCTGCCGCCGAGGCGTCCGCCGATGCGGCCGGCATCATGAGAACTGAGCTGCCCATTGTAGCCGTCCGACAGCGGGACATGCAGTTCGCGAGCGACTTCATACTTCGCCTGATCCGGATCAGTGACATCCGCGACTCGCGCCTTCAGCGCATCCAGACCTGTGCGGGCATTCGGGACCAAAGGGCGCCTTCTTCTGCTCATTTTGATCACCTCTGTCCCTTATCATGCCCGTTTAGACCAATGCCTTGCGCAAGGTGAAGTCCGTTTCCGGATAGTAGGTATTGGCAACGAGCAAATTGGGGCCGGCGCATTTGGCAGCCGGACAATGGCAATTGATGGTTTGATTCAGCGGGTGGTTTTGCCACGCCGCGAACATCGTCTCCAGGCGATCGGTCCGGATGTTGCCGAGCGGTTCGACATCGCCGAAATCGGTCACGATCACGTCGCCGGTAAAGATGTTGACGTTGAGGCGATTGCGGCCGTCCGGATCGTTGCGTGTCGTTACATTTTTGGATTCGCGCAGGCGCAGGATCAGCTCGCGGTCCGCTTCATGCGGACTGCATGCGAAGAACGGCAAGGTGCCGAACAGCATCCAAAGCTCGTCGTTGCGGATGTCGAGCATCCGGTGAATGGCGGCGCGCAGCTCTTCCAGCGTGAGTACGTCCAGATCGCGGGCAAAGTCGCTCGCGTACATCGGATGCACTTCGTGGCGGCGGGCACCCATCTCCTGAATCTGCTGGTGCAGTGTCGCAAGCTTTGGCCAAGTCCGATGGTTCAGCATCGTTTCGGCAGAGACGAAGACCCCCGCATCCGCCAATTTTCGCGCATTGTCCATGATGCCGTGAAACAAGGCTTCCGCCTGCTTGATTGAAACCGACTGTCTGCCTTTTGCGTAAACAATATCATGGAATTCTTCAGGGGTAGACCAGTTCCATGAAATGTGCATGACGTCTATGTAGGGCAAAATCAGTTCGTAGCGCGAAAACGGCATGGTCATGTTGGAATTGATTTGCGTCCGCAGTCCGCGTTCGGCGGCGTACCGGAGTATCGGCAGAATCACTTCTTTGACCGTACGCTCGCTGTACATCGGTTCGCCGCCTGTTATACTGAGGGTAGTGAGATCGCTCGCTTCGTCCATCCGACGCAGGAGCAGATCGACGGGAAGTGCAGGATCGTCCTTGTAACGCAATGTATCGCCTACCGCGCAATGCTCGCAGCGGAGATTGCACAGGTTCGTTACGGTAAATTCGACGCTGGTCAGCTTGTATGCTGGCGGTGTCGCACCTGTCAGCGGCTCCCATGGGTCTTGCTTAGGTGTGATGGGTGTAGTCGGAACCATTCGGATCAATGGTGGAAACCTCCTTCAATTACGCGTACATCCTAACCATTATAACGACATTCGGGCGGAAGGAGAATAGCTAACGATGATTATGGGCATGTCTTTTAGTCGGGGAGTGTTTTTTCACGACCGCAATGTCCTGGCATGCGCGGAAGTGAAAGATGGCGTCATCCATATATGGGCGGAAAAAATCACACTGCGAACGATCGGAAAGCTCTGGTACCGAATTTTTTTCTCTTTTCCCTGGTATTATCAGTTGTTTCATCTGCTTCTGGCCGGTTTTGCCATAGCGGCTTTGGCCGTTCCTTCTCTGGCAATAATCGACCCCATGTGGATTGCAGTCTACATAGGAGGGTTTCACTTCGTCTTCCCGAAGGTCATGAAAAAGTTTCACGGAGCAGAGCATAAAGTATTTAGCTATCCCGGAAGGAAAACGCTGGACGCCTTGGGGGAAATCGCGAAGGCCGATATCGTCAACGCAGGGTGTTCGACCAACCTGGTGGTCTGGTTTTTCATCGGGTTCTTGCTGGCTGTCTTATTCCTCCCGCTTGAGTGGAGTGTTGCTTGCGGCGTGGCAGGGTTGCTTGCGGGGATGCTTGGAGACCGGTACTTGCGCAAATATTGCGGGTTTGCCTACAGGCTTTCGGCATTTTTCCAAAAACATTTCACGACAAAGGAGCCTGACCGGCTGCATCTGGAGACGGCGATCCGTTCGTACATGCTATTCGAGCACATGCGCGAGATGGAGCGTCGGGTGGCGTGACAGGAATAGCAAAAGAGGAGAGGGCGGACCCCTCTCCTTTGTTTTTTGTCGTCAGGATGAACGTTATTTGCCGATGTGCCGTACGACTTTCGGTTCTCTGTCCAACAGCTGCCTCAGGCTTTGCAGATTGACGAGAATAATTCCCGAAAGGATCGTGATCCCCCCAGCCAATGAAAGCAACGACAACGGCTCGCCGTAAAATGCCACCCCGAGGCACAAGGAAATCAACGGGGAGATGTACAGCCAGGTGGATGGAAAGACTGGACCTGCCTTGGCGACAAGCCAGTAAAAAATCGTGTGTCCCATCATCGAGCCGACGAAAATCAAGTACAAAAGCGAGAGAGAGGATCGCGGATCGGCAAACATCGATCCGATGTGCACGTTCTCGGTGAACAGCGACACGATCAGCAGCAGCAGCCCGCCATGCACCATTTGCGCGGCATTCAAAGCGATCGGAGAGGTATCCTGGAAGTGTTGGATGACGTGCCGGGAGTACACAGCCCCGACGGCGTAAAACAGCTCCCCGACCACAACCGCCAGGCATCCGAGCACCCACCATTTGTCGTACGTGATCGTCAGACCGGGCAAAACCAGCAGGATGACCCCGAGCAAGCCGATGAGGCAGCCGGCCAATGTGGTTCCGGAAAGCGAAAGACGGGTGACCCGCGACTGGATGAGCATGATCATCAGCGGGCCTGTCGCCGACAAGACAGCGGCAATCCCGGAGCTTACGTATTGTTCAGCCCAGTACAGGGCGGCGAATACTCCGAAGGTCAAGCCGATCCCCGTCAAAAACATTTCTTTTCGTAAAAGAAGCGAAAGCCGCGCCTTTTTCGTGCAAACCATCCACCCGAGCAAGATCACACCCGCCAGAAAAAAGCGGATCCCGGCGGAGAAAAAGGGGGTGGCTCCGGCATCGATTCCGATTTTGATGGCCAAAAACGTCGTCCCGAAGATCAAGCACATCACGATATAATTGAACAGTACCATGTCTATTCCTCCTTTTCCCTATCATAAGCGGGGAGGAATAGAACAGATGTGATCGAACAGAACAGATAAGGATCGCGCTCTCGTATGATAAGGGGACGGAAGGAGGGAGCCTGCATGAAACGACAAGTGCTTGCCAGCGAACAATCCGAAAAGCTCTTCGAACAAATCTGCGACTACTTGTTGGAGAGGATCAGACGAGGCGAATGGAAACCGCA
This sequence comes from Brevibacillus brevis, assembly GCF_031583145.1. Classification (NCBI taxonomy): domain Bacteria; kingdom Bacillati; phylum Bacillota; class Bacilli; order Caryophanales; family Paenibacillaceae; genus Brevibacillus; species Brevibacillus brevis. The sequence goes on from NZ_CP134050.1 coordinate 2,393,513, forward strand.
TGAGAAGCTGCCCTCTGTACGCGCTTTGGCAGCACAGTTTCAGGTCCATCGGCTGACTGTCTTTAAAGCGTATCAGTTGCTCAAACAAAATGGAAACGTGTACGTCAAGGACAAATCGGGTTATTTCGTACAACCCGGCAACAAATGGTCCATGGGGGCCGATCACGATCCGATCGTGTCCGCCTACGTGCAGGAAAGCCATCTATCGGAAATTCACCAGGTGCAGGCGGCGTACCAATTTTCCAAGGCGTTGCTCGACCCGAACCTCCTGCCCAATCTGTACTTTTCCGAGTACGTCAAAAAGGTGTTCGATCTGTATCCGAAAGTGCTGGGCACGTATTCCACGACGCAAGGGGATGAGGAGCTGAGGGAGGCTCTGTGCCGCTATTTTACGGAGGAGTACCGCTTCTATCTGTCTCCGGAGGAATTGCTGATCTCATCCGGTTCGCAGGAAGCCATCGACTTGATCGCGAGGGTTCTGGTCAAGCCAAGAGACGCCGTGCTCATCGAAAGGCCTACGTACAGCCCTGCCATTGATGTCTTTCGCAGGGAGGGTGCAGCGATCGTTCCGGTCGAGATCGGGCGGGACGGTTATGACCTGGGCGAGGTGGAACGGCTGATGAAAACACACAAGCCGCGCCTGTTTTATCTCAATCCGACTTTTCACAATCCGACGGGTTATACCGTGCCGGCCGAGCAGCGCAAGCGCCTTGCGGAAATCGCCCAGGAGTACCAGTGCCTGCTGATAGAGGATGACCCGTACCGCGATATTTACTTTGGGGAGAAGCCGCCGTTGCCGATTTTTTCCTATGATACCTCAGGGACTGTCATTTACATCCGCAGCTTCAGCAAATATGTCGGGCCCGGCTTGGGGATCGCCACCGTGGCATGCCGTCCCTCCATCATGAAGCTGTTGATCCGGGCAAAGTCACTCGCGGACAGCGGCACTCCGCTGCTCAATCAAAAAATCTTTCTGCATTACTTCTTTTCCAGTCGGATGCAGCAGCATTTGGAGAAGCTGCGAATCGCTCTTTCGGTTCGCAAGGAGATCATGGAAGAAGGACTGTCTGATACCGACTGGCAATGGTCCAGCCCGCAAGGAGGCTTTAATTTGTGGGTGAGGCTGCCTGAATCGGTGCGCATGGACTTTTTGCTCGCCAAAAGCATCGAGCAATCCATCACGTTTGTCCCCGGATCGATTTGCGACCCGCAAAGGGAGCTGGATTCGTGGATGAGGGTGAGCTATTCCTTCCTGAACGAACAGCAACTGCGGGATGGAATCAAAAGGCTTGTTGGTGTGTACCGGGAGCTTCCGCAATCGTGCGACGCTTGACTCTTTTTCTCATTTTGACTCGGGAACGATAGACAAGGAAAGGCCGGGAAACCGTGTTCAGGTTGGCTTCCCGGCCTTTTTGGCGCGGCGAAATTCACGTCTGGAAAGCGGTTATTGGCCAGGTGAGGGAATTTTTTCAAATAATTAGTTGCAATACCATCCTATTTGGCGTATCCTGCTATTAGTTGCAAATACATCCTATTTAGGAGGGAGTAAATTGAGCGAGCGTGTGAGGCAAAAGGACGAGAGAGCAACGGAATCGCACGGGCAATACATCTCAGCTATCTATCGACACATGCAGGTGTTGATCTCTGCCGAGCTGGCGCCTTACCGAATCGGAAGCGGACAGTACATTTATTTGATGGCGATTGCCTTCCAGCAGCCAATCACGCAGAAGGCCCTGAGCGAGAAGCTGCTGATCGACAAGACGACCACAGCCAAGGCCATTGCCAAATTGGAGGCGGAGGGATACGTGCGCAGAGAAGCCGACCCTGCCGACAACCGCTATCAGCTGCTCTATTTGACCGAAGCGGGGCGCGAGGTGGTGCCGAAGGTCCAGGAAGCGCTGGGCCGGGTCAAGAGCAAAACGCGGAAAGGAATTTCCGATCAGGAGTACGACTTGCTGCTTGACCTTTTGAAGACTGTGCTTCGAAATCTGACCGAGCAGGAGGAGATGGGCGTATGAGCGAGTACGTAGGAGCTGGCTTGACCGAAGAGCTGTTGTCCTGGTCTGGTGTTGAGATGCACCCTCATCGGTTTGGAGGGGTCGAATTTCAGTTGAATGGCCGTGAGATTGGGCATCTTCACGGCAACCGCCTGTTTGACATACTCTTGCCAAAATCCGAACGTGACCGCTGGATTGGGGATGGGAAGGCAAAACCCCATCACATCTACCCTGATTCCGGATGGGTGTCCGTGTACCTGGAGACGGAGAAAGAAGTAGCGCATGCCATTGAAATTGCCCGCTCGAAATACGATCAGTTGAACCGGGGGAGGAAGTAAGAGATGATTGCCTATCCATTCATCGCAGTGGAGAACTGCAAGGAAGAAATCAAGTACTATCAGGGAGTCTTCGGCGGCGAGGTTGAGATTTTGCGCAAGCAGGGAGAAGAGGTGTTCAATGCGGACCTGCATGTAGGCGGGGCGACCCTCAAGTTTGCGGATACGAAAGCGGCAAAGCCGGCAGCAAAAGGCGATTACGTGAGAGTTTTCCTGAGGATCGAAACGGAGGCAGCGTTTCGCAAGATCTACGGAGAATTTGCGGCTGAAGGGACGATCAATACAGAGGTATACGAAGCTCCGTTCAACGGTCTTTTGGCAATCGTCACGGACCGCAATGGCGTCTGCTGGGTGCTGTCTTATTATCGTGTGTAATGAGACGATCATTAAAAAATCATGTGCATTCTGAAGATGTCTGTTGTATCCTAAACCGTATGACAATTTTGACCATTCATGTGCGAGTGCAGGTGGATGAGAGTTGGAGCAGAGGAGAGCTGAGATATGATGAGCAGGCAGGATGTGTATGAACAAGTAGGAGTAGCCATGACATGCCGGTCGCTGCAGGAGTATGTCGACATGTTTCAATTGAGTGGGGACTGGATGTCTCAAGGCCCCATTCTCGACGTGGCGGCAGGTGCATCTTCGTTCGTTGCCCAGGTACGGAAAGCTGGAGGAGATGCGGTAGCTGTCGATCCGCTTTACCTGGGGCAAGCAGAGGAGCTGTATGCCCGCGGGAAGCGGGAAATCGCAAATTCCACGGAAAAGCTGCGGAACATTGCGCATACTTACGACTGGGGCTACTACGGATCGTTGGAGCAGCATCGGCTTAACCGGGAGCAGGCGTTGGAAGAGTTTATCCAGACCTACGCGAACGATGGTACGAAGCAAATTTTCGTCCCAGGCGGGCTGCCGCGTCTGCCATTTGCTGACGATCGGTTTTCCCAGGTGTTTTGCAGTCATTTCCTGTTTTTGTACCATCAGCAGTTTGATGAGGAGTTTCACCGTCAAGCGATCGCTGAACTGGTTCGCATTTGCCGACCGGGCGGTGAGGTGAGGCTGTATCCGCTGGTGGGACTGGACCGAAAACAATATGTACACCTTGCTGAATTGATCAGCGATCTGAGACAGGACGGTCACGAGGTCGCATTGGTGCCGACTACCTTCCGATTCCTGGAGGGAGCTACCCGATTTTTGCAAATATGTAAAAAAGCCGCTCGCTAGCGGCTTTTTTTTGCTTATTCTCTCTCCAGCGGTGTCTGCTCCAACTGGCGGTAGATCTTGCCTTTATCGACGTACGATTGACGGATGCGGACGAATTCCTTGTAATCGGCTTCAGTCAATTCGCGCTTGACCTTGGCTGGGTTGCCGACAACCAGCGTGCGAGGAGGCACCTTCATTCCGGGAGGCACGAGCGCGCCGGCGGCGACCATGGCATCCTCTCCGATCTCGGCTTTATCCATGATGATGGAGCCCATTCCGATCAAGGCCCCGCGTCTGACGATGCAGCTGTGCAGTACGGCATTGTGTCCGACCGTCACCTCATCCTCCAAAATCAAAGGGTTGTTCGGGCTTTGGTGCAGCGTGCTGTTGTCCTGCACGCTGACACGGCGGCCGATGACAGTGGGGGCGATGTCTCCACGAATGACCGTGTTGTACCAGATCGACGAGTCTTCGCCGATTTCCACGTCTCCGGAGACGACGACACCTTTCGCGAGGAATACGGATGGATGAATGCGCGGCTTGACATTTTCAAAAGAGAGCAGTAGCATGATTTCCTCCTAGTCAATGGATGTGTGGACAATCGCTTTGGACGGAGCGGGGATGCTCAATGGAAAAGCGGCCTGTCACCGCATCGCAGTCGATGACGGTGCCAAACAGCTGCCCCGCGTCCTCCTCCTGGTAAAGAAAGCGAATTCCGTTGATTTCCAGTACGCGATCGCGCCTTCCGGCTTCCGTAATCGCGATGCTGTATGTGTAGCTCCCACAGCCCGTAGTCGTAGGGACGAGCTTGATCCCGAGCTTGTCTGCATCAGGCTCTTCCGCGATCAACAGGGCGAGGCGTGCAGCTGCGTGCGGGGTAATGGTAATCACGGTCAACCCTCCTTGTAACCCCTTTATTGTACTACTGTTTGGGGGAATGAACAATTTGGCAGGGTTGCCAGCACACTTCGGTTGACCGAAGAGATGCCATGTGATAAAGTATATCTTGCTGATCAAAGATTAGCAGGAAATGTGGGTAGTCGCTGCCGCGGTCTTTTGTGATCGGCGGTAGAGGAAAGTCCAGGCTCGCCCAGGCTGAGATGCCTGGAGTGTTCGTACCTGGTGCAAACCAGGGCAGCGAGGCACGCCTCGCTGACGGCGTGGAAAGGGCTCTCTCTGAGGCCCGAGTACGCTGAAAGTGCCACAGAAACGTAGCTTTTCTGGCGACAGAAAAGATGGAACGCGGTAAACCCTGCGAGCGAGAAACCCAAATTTGGTAGGGGAACCGTCCCAAGGGAACTGAACGGAGGGACGGATGGCGTCATTTGGCGCCATAGATAGATGGCTACCGCTCTTGGTGCGAGGGGCAACCCGCTTGCAGCACGGGAGAAACAGAACCTGGCTTATAGCATTTCCTGCTGGAACGAAACGTAAAACCGCCTGAGTCATTCAGGCGGTTTTTTGGCGTTTAGCGGCCCAGTGGGTGGTGTCAAAAGAAGAAGAGTATGGAATAGACAGCTTCGGGCATGATTTTGTATCATGCTCTCAACGGGATTGGTGGACTGCCCACCATACATAGCAGAACGTTAACTTTTGAAAGGGGATGCCTATGGCACGAGTTTTGTTTATCAACGGAGGTTCAGAAGGACATATCAATCCAACGATCGGCGTCATCCGAGAACTGATTCGTCGTGGCGAAGAAGTCGTTTACTTTGCAGCGGAACCATTTCGTGATCGCGTCGAGAAAGCGGGCGCAAAGGTCATTACTTTCGATATCGGCAAATTTATTGAGGCGTTCCTTGCCGGCGGAAGAAATCCATGGGGGCGAGTGAATGGGCTTTTGCGCACGGCCGACATCATCATTCCACGTGTCCTGGACCAAATAAAAGAGGAGCGTTTTGATTACCTCATTCATGACTCGATGTTCGGATGTGGCCGATTGCTCGCGCAAATGCTTGATCTGCCCGCGGTCAGCTCGTGCACGAGCTTTGCCATGCAGCAAGATAGCTTTGACCGTATGCAAGATAGCCTCTCGAACCATTTTCCGGAAGACGTGATTGTACGTGCGAAAGAGGAGTATCATGATTTGCTTGGCAGCGTACAAGAAAAATACAAGGTGAAAGTGGAATCCGCCTACGAGGTTTTCTGCAATCCCGCTCCACTGACCATCGTCTACACGTCGAAACTCTTCCAGCCCGAGGAAGAGCGGTTCGATGCGACGTACAAGTTTGTCGGTCCATCCATCGCGCCGCGCACAGACGATCCATTTGATTTTACCGGGGTAGACACGGAACATCTGATCTACATATCACTGGGCACTGTTCTCAATCAGGCGGTGGATTTTTACAAGCTCTGTTTTGAAGCCTTTGCGGAAACGAAATACACTGTGATTCTATCCGTTGGCAGCAAAACCCAGATTTCTGACCTGGGGAACATTCCTGCGAATTTTGTCGTTCGCAGCTACGTACCGCAACTCGACGTGCTGCAACATGCCAAACTGTTTGTCACACACGGCGGCATGAACAGCACGAATGAAGGTCTTTACTTCGGGGTTCCGCTGATTGTGCTTCCGCAAAGCGCCGACCAGCCTTATTTGGCTCGGCGCGTGTCTGAAATCGGTGCCGGTCTCCACCTGAATTACGAAGGCTTGACCGCAGGAGAACTGCGAGAGGCGGCGGAACGCGTATGCAAGGATGCGTCCATGCGAAACAAATGTGTTGAAATTGGCGATTCATTCCGGTCTGCGGGCGGGTATGAGCGAGCCGTCGAAGAGATCTTCACGTATAAACGAGGCCTTGGCATTGCTCCTTAATACCCAAAAAAGAATGTTCTCTGCACGGTTGGCAAAAAGTGGTACAATGTGAACAAGTAGTCGGCACCGATCGATGAAAAGCCGACTGAACCGCAGCGGCTTTTCCAGGCTCTTATCAAGTCTGAGTCGGCCGCTGTTTCTTTTTATTTGATCATCTGGTTATTTGATCATCTGGGACTCATAATTCGAAGGTAGTAGGGCCATTCAAAAAATTGGAAGGAGGGAGGCGTGCAACATTTCTCCTCTTGTCCACGTCAAATAGAGCACTTGCCCAGGTATAACAGACGGCGGTCGTGATCGCCACTGAGATGAGGCAAGACCAGAGAGAAAAAGAAACGGGTTACTTCAATTTGCATGGAGGGATTTTTTTGAAGAACATCAAGTCACGTTCCACGAACGATTTGAAAAAACTGTTGGCCACAGCCGTTTTGGCGGGAGTATTGGCTGTCCCTGGCGCGGGAATGGCCGCTTCATCGCTTCCGTTATCGGATATCAGCCAAAATGCGAATAAAGATGCGATTTTGAAATTGAACTACGCCGGGGTGCTGAAAGGCTACACGGATGGCACTTTCAAACCGGACAAGGAAGTCACTCGTGCGGAATTCGCCAAGATCGCGGTTCTCGCCATGGGCTACACCGATGAGCAGGCAAACCTTTTGAAAGGCACGACGGTATTCAAGGACTTGCCTGCGAGCCATTGGGCTACCGGGTATATCAATCTCGCGGTTTCCCAAGGGATCATCAAAGGCTATCCGGACGGTACGTTCAAGCCGAACAACAACGTGAAGATCGCGGAAGCCTTGACAGTGTACGTCCAGGGGCTGAAGATCAGCGTGAACCCGCCTTCCTCGGGCGAGTGGTACTACCCGTACTTGCTGGCGGCAGACAAAGCGGGAATTTACGAGGCGAAAGAAACGCCGACGATCGCCGCGAAGCGCGACATCGTGGCCAAGTACACCGATCGGTTCATGGAGACGCCTGTCTACGCCAATGGGGCATACTATGACAAGAACGGCAATGCGAACGGAACGGTCAAAAAGCTGCCGGTGGTGAAAGGTACGGTCGCATCTTATGACAAGTCCGCCAAAAAGGTGAAGCTGGTCGGACAAAGCAGCGACATCGCCATCGCGGACAATGCTCAGGTGTACGGAAACATCGTCACGGGAGCGCAAATCGAATACATCGCAAAGAACGGGAAGATTGCGTTCCTGACCGTGTCTACGGCGGACAGCAACATCGTGGAAGGGGTCGTGAAGACCAGCCTGAACTTTACGACAGCCGTGGGCGACGAGAAAAAATTCAAAGCGATCGTAAACGGCAAAGAAGTCGTACTCGAGGTCGAAAATGGAGTCAGCGTCTCCCGTTCCCAAATCGGACAAAAGTTTGTCGCTGTTCTGGATGAAGACGGTAAGGTAGCGTCGATCACGTTCTCGAAAAACACGACTGCCGGCATCGTCGAAAAGGTCTCGTCGGTAAGCGGCTCCAGCGCGAAAAAGGAAATCAAGGTCGGCGGAACGACCTACACGCTGGCCAGCTCTGCTACCGTCAAAGAAAAATCCCACCCCCAAGCGAAAGAGGCGAGCAGCAGCTTTTCCAGCATCGAAAAAGGCGATCTGGTCGAGTTGACCTTGGACGTCGACGGAAAAGTGACAGCAGTGACCATTACCAAGCTGAGCACGACGGGAACCATCCGCGTCGATGCCAATGACAACACGATCACGCTGGACGGCGTAGAATACGACGTGCTGGAGGATACCGAGCTTTACGTTGATGAGGATGAAGTGACCGAGCTCGACGACCTGAAGAACGGCCAGATGGCGATCCTCACGTTTGATGAGAACGGCAGCCTGACAAAAGTGGAGCAAGGGGTCGGAGTGGCAGACGGCAAGCTGATTGACGATACGACTGCCTATCAAGTGGGCAGCCCCGCAACGATCAAGGTAGAGGGCAAGACGTACGCCATTTTGCCAACAGCCAAGCTGACCGTCGATGGGGAAAGCGTGTCGCCGAGCTCCATCCGTGCGGATCAATTCAATGACTACCGCATCATCACCTGGAAGTACAACGTCGGCACCAGGGACATCGTCGAACTGACGATGGAAAAACAATCGGTGACCGGATACGTGACCAAAAAATCCGGCGACAAAATCACCGTGAACGGAAAGGTGTACCAGCTGGCATCCGGCGTTACGATCGACAGCGACGCGGCTACCAACGACAAGGAGTACACGCTGACCCTGAACAACGCAGGCAAGGTCAAAGCGGTATCCGGAGCTGCCAAAAAAGTGAGCGGCGTTGTTGATTCCGTGGAAGTGCGCAAGGAGGACGGCAAGCTGGTCTCGGCCGTCGTGGAAGTTGGCGGCAAGAAGTATGATGTCCGTGACGAAGACGCGATCGCGGAAGTCGAACAGTTCGAGTACGCAACGCTCACCCTGGATCGGGAAGGCGAGGTGACGGCTGCATCCGTCCAAGGGAAAAAGGCGCTGCAAGGGGTCAAATTCGTCGGAATCGAGACGAGGGTGAACGGCGATCGCTACGTGTTCTACGGCGACGTATCCACCAGCCTCAAAATGACGAAGGACGCCGAGATCAAGGACGAAGACGGCTCCGATCTTGATGCGGATGATCTCAAAAAGACGGACAAGGTCGACCTGTGGACGGACGCAAACGGCCAAGTCTACGTCATCGTAGTCGTGAACGACTAAAAGAAAGCAGGACTCCCGAAGCTCCCTTCATTTTCGCCGTGAAAATGAAGCGGGGCTTTTCCTTTTCTGGACGTCTATCCATGGTTGGCCCACTTTTTCAAAACGGGTGGCAAACGGGCGTACTAGCATAAGCCCTTTTCCATACGGTTTAGGGAGGGGGTGAATTCCTTGGATGAATGGCGCATGTTCAAACAGTTTATCCATTCCGCCGAACGAGTCTGGACTCAGATTGCGGCTTCGCCGAGAGGGAAGCCAGTCTACACGGTGGGCGGTCTGGATTACACGCCATTGCCGGAAAAGTACAACACCAAGCGCAAAATTTCGCGCATTTTTCGCCGCTACTGGGGAAGACAGCTGAGCGAGACGATGATTCGCAACCTGAATCTTCGTCTGGTCAAAGGAAAGCTCTGCGTGCCGTACAAGGAGATTCCGTCGTTCCCTACCATCGTTCAGTCGCTGCAAGTGAAAGCCAACAGTCCCAACCAGAAAGTCGTATCCGCAGTCTTGATGGGAGGAAGCAAGAAGGTGCGGGTCGAATATCGGTTCATCCGTGCCGGTGCGACAGCTCCTTACACGATCATGAAACGATCCGCAAGGGAAAATGACCCGCGTTATCGGCTGCCGGGGGCTGCAAAAACGAAGGCAAAGGCAAAACCTACAGCCCAGGCAAAACCTAAAGCCAAGCCAAAACAGCAGTCCAATGGAAGGAAGAAGCTCCTCAAAACCCCATGAACATGGGGTCGAGGAGCTTTGCTCGTTTACGACAGGATGGTAACGCGGTATTCGCGGAGCCAGTAATCGAGCTGGCCGAGAAACGCAAATAGCTGAGGGGTGCTCATGAGTTGGCCGAAGAACGGGATACTGGATGCCTGAGCGTCCGATTCAGCGATTCGCCTGATGGTCGGGACGTCGATGAGAGGCAGCAAGGGAGACGCCGGATCGCTCAAAATATCGAGGAGCCAGGCGCGAACCCCCTCGGTGTAAGAGGGATTGTGCGTCTTGGGATAAGGGCTTTTTTTGCGATAGAGGACTTCGTCGGGCAGGATTCCTTCCATCGCTTTTCGCAGGATGCCTTTTTCCCGGTTTCCGTACGTTTTCAGCTCCCATGGGATGTTCCAGACATACTCCACGATGCGATGGTCGCAAAACGGCACACGGGCCTCCAGGCTGGCAGCCATGCTCATCCGGTCTTTGCGATCCAGCAGCGTATTCATGAACCAGGTCAGATTGAGGTAAAACATTTCGCGACGGCGTGCTTCAAAGGGGCTTTCGCCGGGCAGTTGCGGCACTTCGTCAAGGGTTTCTTCGTACCGCATCGCGACGTATTCCTCCGGCTTGACCCAGTCCCTCAGCTCGGGCGAAAGCCAGGATGCCCGCTCTTTCGTGGCCCTGGCCCACGGGAATGTCCGCGCATTCAGCATGTCTTCCCGATGGAACCACGGATAGCCGCCAAACACCTCGTCGGCGCATTCTCCGGAAAGGACGACAGTCGTCTCCTTTTTGATCTCGCGGCAAAACAGGTACAGGGAGGCGTCCACATCGGCCATTCCCGGAAGATCGCGCGCGAGGGTAGCAGTCCGCAGGGCATCGATCAGCTCGTCGGTATCGAACTGGATGTCGTGATGGTGGGTTCCCAGATGCTGCGAGACCAGTCTGACGAACGGAGCGTCCTCATTCGGCTGGAAGGCGCTCGCCTGAAAATGTCTGGCGTTGTCGACGTAATCGATGGAATAGGTGTGCAGGGGGCCGCGGCCTTCCTGTTCGAAGTAGCGGGCGGCCACTGCCGTGATCACGCTGGAGTCCAATCCGCCGGAGAGCAGCGTCGAAACAGGAACGTCGGCCACCAGCTGCCTTTGGATCGAATCCGTCACCAGCTCTTTGACCCGTGCCGCGGTCGTCTCCAGGTCATCTGTATGCGGACGACTCTCGAGCTGCCAGTAACGGCTGATCTTAACCCCGTCGCGCGTGACGGTCAGCGCGCACCCAGGCCGCACTTCGTAGACCTCGTGAAAGACCCCGTGTCCCGGTGTGCGGGCAGGGCTGATGGCGAATACCTCCGCCAACCCTTCGCGGGAGAGCGCCGGTTTCACATCCGGGTGTGCAAGAAGGGATTTCAGCTCTGAGGCGAAGAGGAAAGAGCTGCCCCGCTCTGCGTAAAACAACGGCTTTACCCCCATGCGGTCGCGGGCGAGGAAAAGGCGCTGCCTGCGTTCATCCCAGATGGCAAAGGCGAAGATCCCGTTGAGTCGGCTGGTGCAATCCGCCCCCCATTCGAGGTAGGCATGTAGCAGCACTTCCGTATCCGAATGGGAGCGAAATGTATGGCCTGCCGCAAGCAATTCGGCACGCAAATCTTCCGTATTGTACAGCTCGCCGTTGTAAATCATGGTGCACGCATTTTCGTTCTGGACAGCCGTCATGGGCTGCAGGCCACCGGATGGATCGACGACGACCAGCCGGCGGTGTCCAAACGCCACGCGGGGTGTGACCCAAAAGCCTTCCGCATCGGGTCCCCGCCTTGTCAAACAATTCGTCATCGCTTGCAAAACCGGGCGCTCCTGGGAAAGGTCTTTTTCCCAATCCAACCAACCAACGATTCCACACATGTATGTTCACCCTTTCCCTGAAGCATTGCACACACAGCGTATGCGAGACGCCCAGTTTGATTGCGTGTCCAGCAGGGAAATCGGAAGTGAAGGCTGAAATTATAGAAGATTTCTACGGAGGTGGAGGATGCAGTGGACAATCTCACGTTGCTGCTTATCGAAAGAATGGGGATATTGCTGACGCTGGCCTTTATCCTCACCCGTATTCCGCTGTTCCGCCAGCTTTTGGACAGGGAAATCCATGCGGGGACTTCCATCTCGTATTCCTTGATGTTCGGTTTGTTCGGCATCGCCGGGACGTACGCCGGTGTAGTGGTAAACGAAGACACCTATTCGCCGACATTTTGGATCTTTTCGCTCGCTCCGGGCGAAGTGATCGCCAATTCGACGCTCGTGGGAGTCGTCATCGGCGGACTGCTCGGCGGTCCGCTTGTCGGGCTGGGGGCAGGGATGATTGCCGGAGCCCATGTGTACGGGATGGGCGGGTTCGCCGCGGCCGCGGTCGGCCTTTCGATTCCGCTGACCGGTCTTCTTGCCGGATATGTCGCGCGCTTTTTTTCCCAAGAGAGGGTCATTTCTCCTTCCAAGGCGATGTTCATCGGGATGTTCGCGCCCGTCCTGCAGATGTCGCTCATCCTGATCATAGCGGGGCCGCCGGAGCTCGTTCGCAGTGTCGTCAACCTGATCGGCGTGCCGATGGTCCTGACCAACAGCATCTCGATCGCCATTTTTACGACCATGATCCGCGTCGCCCTGCAGGAACAAGAGCGCTCCGCGGCGATGGAAGCAGAGCGGGCGTTTACCATCGCAGAACGGATCCTGCCCCATTTGCAAAGGGGGCTCACGCCTCAGACCGCCCAGGCGGCGGCACTGCTTTTGCAGCGGGAAGTGAAGGCCGCTGCGGTAGCGGTTACCGATCGCGAGCAGCTGTTGGCCCACGTCGGAGCGGGAGCGGAGCATCATGTGCCCGGACAGGCCATCGAAGGCGAGCTGGACAAGCGAGCATTGTTTAGCGGTGTCATCGAAAAGGGAATGACTCCCGAGGCGCTTGGGTGCAGGCAGAAAAACTGCATCCTGCAGTCGGCGATTTTGGTGCCGATCCGGGAGGGCGGCAGCGTCGTCGGACTGATCAAGCTGTACTTCCGCCGTCCGCAGCAGATCGGCAAAGTGCAGGAAGCGCTGGCAAAGGGTCTTAGCAACCTGATATCCAACCAGCTCACCCTGACCTTGACGGAAAAGATGAAAGGCCTCATGAAGGATGCGGAGCTGCGGATGCTGCAAGCGCAGATTCATCCTCATTTCCTGTTCAACACGCTGAATTCCATCGTCACCCTGATCCGTATCGACCCGCACCTGGCCCGCCACATGACAGTCCAGCTCGGAAACTTCATGCGTCTGTCGCTCAAGCTGACATCCACGCCGGTCGTTTCCGTACGGCAGGAGCTGGACCATTTGTTCGCCTACCTGGAAATTATCCAAATCCGGTTTTCGGAGCAATTGAAAGTGCGCTGCGAGATCGGCGATGGCGTCGAGGAGGCGCTCATCCCCCCCGGTACGCTGCAGCCGCTTGTGGAGAACAGTATTCAACACGGTCTCAGACATCGGCCGACGGGGGGAGAGATCGTCCTGACCGTGAGGCGGGAGCGGGAGCATGTCCTGTTCAGCCTGGAGGACAACGGCTGCGGTGTCTCCCCGGAACTGCTGGAAATCTTGGGGCGCATTCCGACGGGAAGCCGGGAGGGGAACGGCATCGGAGTCCACAATGTCAATCAGCGTCTGGTGAGTCTGTGCGGGCCGGATGCGCAGCTCATTTTTTCCAACAAGGCTGAAGGCGGCTGCCTGATCACCTTTTCCATCCCACTTGCAAAAGAGGAGAGTGCTTGATGACCATTCGCATAATGATTGCGGAAGATGAACGACTCGCTCGGGAAGAGCTCATTTATTTGCTCCAGCAGGAAGGAGATGTCGAGCTGATCGCCACAGCCACGAACGGACGTGAATTGATGGAGCTGGTGGAGCAAAACGAACCCGACGTGGTATTTCTCGACGTGAAAATGCCTGAGCTGGAAGGCACGCAGGCTGCACGGATGCTCGCTGCGCGCAGGCACCAGCCGCTCATCGTCTTCTGCACCGCGTACGAGGAATACGCGGTGGACGCCTTCAAACTGTATGCGGTCGATTATTTGCTCAAGCCATTTGAGCCGAAAAGGCTGCAGGAGACGCTGCAGCGTGTGCGGGAGAGGCTGGCGAAGACGAAGGGGGAGCAGACCCAGACCGCGCCGGCAAAGCGCTCCAAGCTGCTGGTGGAGGAGAACCACCGGCTCGTCGTAATCGATCCGGCAACGATCGTGTACGCGGTGCGGGAAGAGCGGTTCGTGCAAATCCATACGCAGACAGAGGCGTACACGACCCGGATGACGCTCGCACAGCTCGAGGAAAAGCTGCAGGCGTACGACTTTTTTCGGACGCACAAAAGCTATCTGGTGAATCTGCAGTACATCAGCGAGCTTACCCCTTGGTTCAATGGAGCCTACAACCTGGTGTTGAAAGGCGATCCGAGCATCCGTATCCCCGTCTCCCGGACGGCGGCGAAAGACCTCTTGCGGAAACTGGAAGAGTGACCTTCCGGCGTGGGCTGATTTGGGCCGAACCATCCGACTTTTCAGACAAATGGCGGTGTAAAAGCTGCCGTTGGCGCGCGATCCCCGACATGTTGCGCAGAAATCCGCCATGGAAGCGCCATATTTTCTACAATATAGGAAGCGCTTACAATTTTGTTTGGAAGAGGGGAGATTCCAATGGGCAATTCGGTTTCAGCACAGAAGAGCGGGGACCAGGGCAAGTCCCGGAACTACGCGGCGATTATCCAGTCTGAGTCTTTTCAAGAATTGTTGAGACGGAAGAAAGCATTCATCTTGCCATCATCCATCTTTTTCTTCGTCTTCTACTTCTCGCTCCCGATCTTGACCTCCTACTTCACGATCCTAAACACCAAGGCCTTTGGAGCCATCTCGTGGGCATGGGTGTTCGGGTTTGCGCAATTCATCATGACCTGGGGCCTCTGCATCCTGTACACCAAGCGCGCGAAGGAGTTCGATGTGCTGGTTGAGAAGATCAAGCAGGAAAATGGAGGGAAAAAATCATGAACGTGACCGCATTTTTGCTCTTCCTCGCGATCGTCGTACTGACGCTGGTCATCACGTACTACGCGTCGAAGAAAACCAATACGACCAGCGAATTTTACACGGCTGGCGGCGGTTTGACAGGGTGGCAAAACGGGCTTGCGATTGCGGGCGATTACATGTCGGCTGCCTCTTTTCTGGGCATCGCTGGCATGATCGCGCTAAACGGTTTCGACGGGTTCTTCTACAGCATCGGTTTCCTGGTGGCGTATCTGGTGGTGCTCTACCTGGTCGCGGAGCCGCTGCGCAACCTCGGGAAGTACACGATGGCAGATATGATCGCGGCGCGGTTCAACAACAAGAAGATCCGCGGGGTGGCAGCCCTGAACTCGATCGCGATCTCCATCTTTTACATGATCGCCCAGCTGGTAGGGGCGGGTGCGCTGATCAAGCTGCTGCTCGGCCTCGACTATACGACCTCCGTCCTGATCGTCGGTGCCTTGATGACCGTTTACGTGGTGTTTGGAGGCATGACGGCGACATCGTGGGTGCAGATCGTAAAAGCGGTGCTGCTGATGGTCGGTACGTTCGTCATCTCCGTGATGGTCTTCGCCAAATTCGATTTCAACTTGATGAAAATGTTCGAACACTTGCAGACGGCGACACCGTTGGGCGAAAAGTTCCTGAATCCCGGAAACAAGTTCAAGATCGGCCTGGACACGATCTCTCTCAATCTGGCACTGGTGCTTGGAACAGCAGGCCTGCCGCACATCCTCATTCGCTTCTTCACCGTAAAGGATGCGACGACAGCTCGCAAATCGGTGGTGTACGCCACCTGGATCATCGGGATCTTCTACGTCATGACCGTGTTCCTCGGATTCGGGGCGGCTGCTTTCGTAGGCGCAGCGAACATGGACCCGGCAGGGAATATGGGTGCGCCGCTGCTCGCGCAATCCATCGGCGGAAACTTCCTGTTCGCATTCATCTCGGCAGTGGCGTTCGCCACCATTCTCGCGGTCGTGGCGGGCTTGGTGCTCACGGCGGCCTCCGCGTTTGCCCATGACTTTTACGGACATGTGCTCAAGGGCGGCAAGGCGTCGGAGAAAAAGCAAATGCAGATGGCAAAATGGGCCTCTGTCGGAGTATCGATCATTTCCATCCTGCTCGCACTGTTTGCCCAAAAGCTGAATGTGGCGTTCCTCGTGTCGTTGGCCTTCGCGGTTGCGGCGAGCGCGAACCTGCCCGTCATCCTGTTCACCATCTTCTGGCGACGTTTCAACACGGCAGGGGCCATCACAGGAATGCTGGTCGGGCTGTTCAGCGCCCTGATTCTGGTTGCTTTGAGCCCGAACGTCTGGAATCCGGAAGCAGGAAAAGCGATCCTGGTGGGAGAAGCGCTCTTCCCGCTGCCAAACCCGGGGATCGTTTCCATCCCGCTCGGCTTCCTGGCTGCCTGGGTCGGCACCTTGCTGTCCAGTCAGCGCAACGATGACAAATACGACGAAATTTTGGTCAAGGCCAATACAGGAATGCAAGAGCCTGCATAGAAAAAAGAAAGCTAGGAAGCTCGTGCCAAGAGGCTGGGGTCATCCCCGGCTTCTTTTCTTTCTGGGACGTTCACTTGGGGAGGTGATGCTGATGACAACCATCATCTTTTTTCTGGCCGTGATCATTGGGACCATGGCCATTACCTATTCAGCCGCGAAGCAAACGGGTACGACGCGAGAATTTTACGCGGCGGGGAATCGGCTGACCGGTCTCCAAAACGGCATCGCCATCGCGGGGGACTATATGAGCGCCGCTTCTTTTCTCGGGATCGCAGGGACGATCGCGCTATACGGGTTTGACGGGTTTGTGTATGCGATTGGATTTTTTGTCTCTTACTTGATTATTTTGTTCATCATCGCGGAGCCTCTTCACAATCTGGGGCGGTACACCCTCGCCGATGCCATCGCCGTCCGGTTCGGCAGCTTGTGGCTGCGCGGTGTCGTCGCTTTTACCACGCTGTCGATCACGATCTTTTACATGCTGGCCCAGCTCGTTGGAGCGGGAGCGCTGATTCATTACCTGCTAGGGGTGGATTACAGCAAGGCAGTTCTCGTCGTCGGGAGCTTGATGACGTTTTACGTGGTGTTCGGAGGGATGGTGGCCACCTCCTGGGTGCAAATCATTAAGGCCATTTTGCTGTTGACCGGAACGCTGATTCTCAGCCTGATCGTTTTTTCCCGCTTTCACTGGAATCCTTCCGCGATGTTTGAGCATGTAAGCATGATTACTCCGCTCAAAGAGCAATTTTTGCAGCCCGGCAATCATTTGAACGAGCCGCTGGAGACGATTTCCTTGCATTTGGCGCTCATTTTGGGCACGGCGGGCCTGCCGCACATCATCTCCCGCTTGTTTACGGTCAAAGATGCCGTCACGACACGCTATTCCATCTACACAGCCACCTGGGTCATCGGCGCCTTTTACCTGATGACGATTTTCCTCGGGTTTGGAGCCAGCGCGTTCGTAGGCTATGAGGCGCTTCAGCGGGTCGGCTTCGGGGGCAACCTGACGGTGACGCTTCTCGCCAACGAGCTCGGCGGAGAGTTTCTGATGGCATACATCGCCGCGGTCGCCTTTGCGACGATACTCGCTGTGGTCACCGGTCTTGTGCTTTCTGCTTCGTCCGCCTTTGCTCATGACGTGTACAGCCATCTGATCCGGAAGGGCATGGCTTCGGAAAGGGAGCAGGTCCGCGTCGCCAAGTTTTCCTCGGTTGCGGTCGGCCTCATTTCGATCTGGCTGGCGATTGGCGCGGAAAAAATGAATGTCGCCATCCTGGTCGGGTTGACCTTTGCCGTGGCAGCTTCTTCCAACTTGCCCCTGCTCCTGTGCACGTTGTACTGGCGCAGGTTTACAGTCGAGGGCGCTATCGCCGGAGTGCTGACAGGCTTGATCTCGTCTGTCGTGCTAGTAGTGACCGGACCGGCTGTCATGGATCCGGAGCATGGTCTGATTCTGCACACCCCCATTTTTCCGCTGACCAATCCCGGATTGGTTTCCATTCCTCTCGGTTTTTTAGGTGCGTGGATCGGTACGATCTGCAGCAGGCCTCGCCCCGACGCGGACGCTCAGTACGAGCGTGTGATCTTTCAAGCGCTTACAGGCATTCGCCCCGGGATGGCCTCTAAAATGGAGAAAGATAGTGCATAAAGAGGATGGTCTGGTCCCACCCTACTGAGGGAAGGAGGAGGGACGTCATGTACAGCGATCATGGGAAGGATTCTGTATCCACTTCAGAGACGGATGTGTACGAGCGTGCGGAAACCGCATTGATCGATTTGATCAAGGAGCTGTGCGAAGCGCTGGGTGAAAACGGGACGGAAAAATACAAACGGCAAGGGTACGAAATGATCGGCCATTATTTTCGCGAACCGGTCAATACCGGCGTGTTGACATTGACCTTTGCCACTGTGCTCCAGGATATTTTGCACAAGCTGGAGCTTACCCAGAAAGGCGGGGACGTCTCCATGGTGCGAGATGAATACAGTGTGATGAAACGAGAAGAGTAAAACGGCCCTGTGCGGTCGTTTTTTTTTTGTGAAGATGCCCGGCAGCCTGCTAGCAGCAGCGAAGCGATTCTGTCGCCTTTTTCTGGTGCGACAGTAATGCTTTGGATCAAAAAGTTTTACATTCGTTCGTGTCCGATGTCACAGATCGGAGCCTTGCGTTGTTCTATGTGCAAAACGTAAAGGAGCTGAGGGAAGGATGAACGAATTGACATGCGTCATCATCGGAGGCGGCCATGCAGGGCTTCATGCGTTCAAAGCGATAAAAGATAAGACTCGGGGTATGGCAAACGGAAGGCGGATTCGGTTTGTTCTGTTCGACAAGCAGCCTGGTCATGTGCGCAAAGTGCTGTTGTTCCGTCCGGCTGTCAGCGGGGAAGAGATCGTGGTTCCCTGGACGCGTTGGTCTTCAGAAGGAATCGAATTCGTGCAAGGTGCGGTGACTTCTATCGATAGCGCGGAAAAACAGATTCGATATACGGATGGGGAAGGAAATGAAGCCAGAGCTCATTATGACCTTTTAGTTGTGGCGGTCGGCAGCATCGTTCGGCGGCCGGATCCCGCTCAGGGCGGTATCGCCTTGACCGACCCCCAAGCCGCGGCGGATATCCGGGAGCGCTGGCTCGCCAACCTGCAAAAGGCTGCACGAGAAACGAGTCCTGAAGAACGCAAGCGCTTGTTGACCGGTGTGGTTGCGGGAGCGGGCATCAGCGGAATCGAGACGTCCGCCGAACTGGCGCTCGCGATGCGGGAGGAAGCCTCCGCGCTCGGGCTGAATCCATCTGATATCTCCGTCTATTTGCTGAATGCGCAGGAGCGGCTGTTTCCGGAAGCTCCGGAGAAAGTGAGTCGGAAGCTGGAAATAACGCTCAAAGAATGTGGAGTGACAGTGCTGCACAATCGCAAGGCGATGCGGGAGGATGCAGGCGCGGTGACGCTCACCAATAGCGAAAGTCTGGCGGTTGGCCTTTGTGTATGGACGATTGGACTGATACCGAACCCGGCCCTGCGCAGCATGGGCTTGCCTCTTACTCCTGAAGGCCAGGTGCTGGTGGATGAATGCTATCGCGTCCAGGGGGCGCCGGGCGTATACAGCATCGGGGACTGCGCGAGAATCGTCGATCCGAGGACCGGCAAGGCGGATCTGATGAGGTGTGGAGATGGTGTACTTCAGGCGGATCGGCTGGGGAAAATTGTGATGGCCGATCTGGAGGGCCGCCCCGCACCGGTTCACAAATCGGTACCGCTGGATTTTTTCTGCATCGGCCTGGGTGAAAATCGCGGATTGGTGTGGGGACGCAAATGGGGGCTTACGATGATGATAACGGGAAAGCCCGCCTGGAAATTCAGGAATCTGGCGTGGGATGCAGGAAGCATGCTACGATAGCGAAAAGAGACCAGGAATGGCCATGTTTTTAACAACCGGGAAAAGGTGAGACGGCGAATGGAGGAATTGTACGCTCAATATAAAGCGCTGCTGTTCACGCTGGCTTATCAGCTGACAGGATCTGCGGCAGACGCGGAGGATGCGGTGCAGGACGTGTTTATGAAGGCATGCGACGTACATCCTGAACGTTTGGAGGAGCCAAAAGCGTATTTGTGCAAAATGGTAACCAATCACTGCCTCAATCAGCAGAAGTCGGCCCGGAAGAGGCGGGAAATGTACGTCGGTCCATGGCTCCCTGAACCGATTCCGACGCCTGAATCGGATACGCTCGAGACGACAGTCGTCCGTCACGATCTGCTGTCTTACGCCATGCTCGTTCTGTTGGAAAGGCTATCGCCGACAGAGCGGGCGGTTTTCGTCCTGCGTGAGGCGCTGGGTTTCGATTATTCCGAAATCGCCGAACTGCTCGGCAAGCAAGAGGCAAATTGCCGCAAGCTGATGAGCCGCGCAAAAAGCAAGATGGGAATATCCGAGGAGGAGCCAGTCGCTGCCGAAGCGGTCGAAATGGAATGGGTCAGCCGGTTCCTCACATCCCTCGAGCAAGGGAATGTCGATGATGTGATGTCTTTGTTGACTGAGGATGTCGTGTTCGTGGCCGACGGTGGCGGAAAAGCAGTTGCATTCAAACATCCGGTACAAACACGCGATCACGTGGCCCGAGTCCTGCTCGACGGGTTCAAAGCGACCATTTACCAGGGAAGATTTCGCTTTGAAATTGCCCCATTGAACGGCGAGGCCGGTATCCTCATCCGTTCGGGGGACGAAACCGTGGCCGCCTTATGTGTACAGCTTCGACGCGGCAAGCTTTGCCGAATGTACGCCGTACGAAACCCGGAAAAGCTTGCCCGGATATAGGGAATCGACTCAGGCTGACGGGTTCACCGTCAGCCTGTTGACGTACCGGGCAGGATCGTGCAAAGAGGGCACGATTGCCGCACCAGATGATAAAAGCTGCCCGCAGAGACAAAAAGAGAGGGCGGCGGGATGCCGCCAACTTGAATCCTAGGGGACAGACAAAGATCTTTCCTTACAGATTTCTGTCTAACAACCTCCCCGTTTGTTCTGCCATCAACCGAGATGGAACAGGCATGCCATTCAAGATCCACCATTCTACCGCCCCTACGACAGCAGCCCCAAAAAATTGGAGAAGAACATCCTCACGTATTCCTTGATTTTTCCCATTGGTTACATCCACTTCCACTTTATACTCTTGGACGACTAACTCAAGAAACCGACTACGAAAAGTAGCGGCACTTTTCGTGGTTAACATGGTGGAGAAAAATAAAAAGTTTTTCTCAAAGTAGTCGAACCACACGTAATTACCTTCTTGAAAAGTGAGATCAGATGCCGAGCGGCAAAGTTCCCGGAGTTTGTTCATGTGTTCTTCGATGATCTTGTCCAGCAGATCAAATTTATCCATGTAGTGAAGGTAGACGGTTGCCCGGTTCACATTTGCCCTGTCGGCAATTTCCTGAATGGTAATGTCATCCAGATTTTTTTCGGACATGAGTTCAAGTAACGCTTTTTTAATCGCTTCCTGAGATTTGAGAATTCTTCTGTCCACTTTCGCCATCGTTCCGTCACCAAACTTTCCATGAGATCATCTACAAAATGAATGGATTTGTTGAATAATCAACAATTCGCGCTGTATTAACGATTGTATGGCTCTTGTATCTGTACTAAATTATAGACAAATGACGATTAAGCAATCAATGTCATTTATTTATAGGGTGTGAAATGATATACCCTTTGACCATCAGCCTGCTAAAGCTTTGAAGCAAGAAGCTGTCCGACAGGAGACAGGGAAGCTTACACCATATCCAGGCTTGATTGCGAATTGATCCACGATCGGTGGGAAGATATAGCAAGCACCTGGAAAATCGACATGTTTCACCCGTGCGAACAGTAGGTTGGAGCGCCGCTGTACAGTCGCAATTGCTGTCATTCTTGGGCAGACTCATTAAACACCCGCAACCAAAAAGGGAGGTATGTATGAATCGAGTTGAGCGGAGCAAAGAAACGTACAAACAACTATTTGGTGATGGCGTACCTTCCGCGTATGCGACCGACCCTGATTTTCAGGATATCCTGAGCCGCTTTATTTTCGGGGAAGTTTTCTACCAAGGTCAGCTGCATCATATGGAGCGTGAGCTGATCACTTTGGTCGTGCTCACCGCCAATCAGTCATGGCCCCAGCTAAAAGCGCACGTGAACGCTGCACTGAACGTTGGGCTGACACCGGTAGAGATCAAAGAGGCCCTTTACCAATGCGCACCATACCTTGGATTCCCCACAACGTTGAACGCCATCGCCGTGGCAAATGAGGTTTTCGAAGCGAGGAATATAGCGCTGCCCATTGAAAGTCAAAAGCAGGTTGAAGAAGAAAATCGTCATGAGAAGGGACTTGCCGTACAGGTTGAAATTTTTGGCGATGTCATCGCCAACAATCGGGCGTCTGCTCCCTCTAATCAAAAGCATATCCAGGACTATCTTTCCGCTTTCTGCTTTGGCGATTTTTACACCCGTAGTGGTCTTGCTTTAAAAATGCGCGAGCTGCTCACGCTGTGTATGGTGAGTTCGTTGGGAGGTTGTGAAAGCCAAGTGAAAGCTCATGTACAGGGCAATCTCCATGTGGGAAATACCAAGGAAACCATGATCGCTGCCATCACGCACTGTCTTCCCTACATCGGTTTTCCCAGAGCGCTGAACGCAATGGCTTGCATCAATGAAATCATTCCCGAAAAGCAAGAAGGGATGTTTTGAATTGGTCTATTCTGCAAGATAAAGTGGTCGTGTGATTACGGGGACTTCTTGAGGCATTGGAGAAGCGACCGCTATAGAGCCTGCAGCCAAGGGGGATGATTATTCGTCCACCCATTCAAGTCGGCTACTCATCATGAAGGAGGATATAAATGAAAAACGAACATTTGTGCAAGAGCACGATCTTCCCATTGGGCCAAAAAGTAGAACAATATTTTGTGGGCGATGCTTACTTGCAGATGGTGTTTACGGATCCGAAGCCGCTGAATACAGCGATCGGGAATGTAACCTTTGCTCCTGGAGCTCGCAATAACTGGCACTCTCATCAGGCTGGGCAGGTCTTGTTGGTTACCGGCGGCGAGGGATGGTATCAAGAAGAAGGACAACCGGCTCAATTACTAAAAACAGGCGATGTGGTAAATATCCCGGCTCATGTAAAGCATTGGCATGGAGCAACGAAGGACAGTTGGTTTGTTCATCTAGCACTTACACCGGGGCAAACAGACTGGCTAGAACCCGTAACCGATGAAGAATATCGCAATCTTACGTAAAGGAAGGGAAAACATAGAGAAGGCAGCCGTGATGCGGCTGCCCTTTTTTTGTTTGAAAATCGGTTTCTATCTCTCGAATGGTTCAAACTACAAGGATGGGAGGGTAACTGGGGAAGATGACAAGAGACGAAGGAGGAAAAACCAGGATGAAATCATTGTGACCAGTTTATTCGTACAAGATCAAGACAAGGCACTGGAGTTTTACTCAGAAAAGCTGGGGTTTGTAAAAAAAGAAGACGTCCCCGTCGGAGAATATAGGTGGATTACACTTGTCTCTCCCGATGATCAGGAGGGTACCGAGCTTTTGCTCGAACCCAATAACCATCCTGCCGCAAAGGAGTATCAACAAAAGATATTTGCCGAGGGGATCCCAGCAACCATGTTTGGCGTTGCGGATATTCGAAACGAGTACCATCGATTACTGGAAAAAGGAGTAAAGTTTACGATGGAACCGACAAAAATGGGCGACGTCACAATTGCGGTCTTCGACGATACATGCGGCAACCTTATTCAGATCGTGCAGAAGTAGCTTCATGATGCAAGAGGGTTGGCGGATACCGGCTTCCTTGACCATTTCTTCCAGAAAGGCGTCCTCATAGCCTTGTTCAGACAAGTACAACTGGCTACCTCCGTCCGCATACGGAAGTAGCTTTTTTTGCTTATACGGAGGCTTGAAAAGTTTGTTTTTAAAATATTGACAAATATCAGAAAACAATTTATTCTTTTCACTAAGGTAAGCGCTTAACCTGATTTTTATGCTTATCTTTCTGAAATATTTTGCTAGATCTTTTTATATTCTCTGCGAAATAAGGTAAGCGTTTTCGTTTTTGGGCCCATGACAGAGGAGATCCCCAAAAATCCGCTGTAACAAAAAACGTATCCGAAATTGCGGGTGCTGGAAATCTGGCGGGAACCTGCGCAATCGGCGAAGGGAGGAAAATCTGCAAGTCTATGGCTGCGATGTTTCACCGGGCATTCGCAAAGACAACAAGAGAAAAGAGAAGGAGCGTGGATTCATGCGACGCAAAATCAAGACATGGGTTGGCATGCTGCTGGCATGCTTGCTGCTCACGGCGGGGTGCGGGTCCTCGAACGCCGGGCAGGCCGGGAAACCATCGAACAGGCTGACCGTTTACACGGCTTTTCCGGAACAGGAAGTGATCCCGTACATCGAAGCTTTCCGCAAAGAAACAGGCATCGACGTCAAATTCGTTCGTTTGTCCGCAGGGGAGACACTTGTCAGGCTCCAGGCGGAAAAAAATGCGCCGCAGGCCAGCGTCTGGTACGGCGGACCGTCTGATACGTTCCATGCGGCTGCACAGGAAGGCCTGCTGGAAAAGTATCAGCCGAAGGAAGCCGCGCAGCTCCCCAAACGTTTTACCGACCCACAGGGGTACTGGTCGCCCGTGTACGTAGGCGCGCTCGGTTTTGCAGTAAATGAGGAATGGCTGAAGAAAAAAGGTCTATCGGCACCGGAAAGCTGGGACGATCTGCTGAAGCCGGAGTATGCCGATAACGTGGTCATGGCGCACCCAGGTGCCTCGGGGACTGCCTATACCGTGCTGGCCACCCTGGTGCAGATGATGGGTGAGGAGAAGGCATTCGCGTACTTGAAAAAGCTTGACGCCCACATGCGCCAGTACACGAAATCCGGAAGTGCCCCGGCGAAACAAGCAGGGCTGGGCGAAACCGGCGTCGGCATTTCCTTCGCCCATGACATCCTCGCACCGAAAAGCGAAGGCTATCCGCTTCTGCTCACGTTCCCCAAAGAAGGAACCGGGTATGAAATCGGCGCGGTGGCGCTGATCAAAAACGGTCCCGCGGATGAATTGGAAAATGCCAAGAAGTTCATCGATTGGACTGCGGGTCTCGAATCGCAAAATTTGTACGCCAAAACGAAAACGTTCCGTCTGCCTGTCCGCCCCGACGCGGAAGTTCCGGAGGGGGCGGTCACCTTCGACAAGATCAAGCTGGCCGATTACGACGCAGTCTGGGCCGGAGAACACCGGAAGGAGCTGGTGAAAAAGTTCGAGACCGAAGTCAGGGGGCAGTCGGGAGTCAAATAAAAGTCTGCCTTGGAAGGAGCTGATGCGTATGGCAAGTGACATGACGGTCTCCACGAAGCCAAAGCGGGAAAGAGGCGGTTTCATCCGGGTAAAAATGCTGGCGCGGGAGCCGTTCTTGCTCGGACTGATTGTTCTGGTCTTCTTGTCGCTGTTCCTGTTTGCCGTCCTGCCGATCTACCAGGTGATCAAAGTAACGGTCGTCGGTGATGCGGGAGCCGATCTTTCCAAAATCGGAGAAGTCCTGCAGGGTCATTTTCTTCATGTGATGTGGAACAGCATTCAATTGGGGCTCCTGTCCGCGGTGCTGTCCACGGTAGTTGGATTCGTGTTTGCCTTCGCCATTGCACGGACGGACATCAGGGGCAAGCGTCTGTTTCACTTGATTGCCCTCTTGCCGATCATCTCGCCGCCGTTCGTTCTGGCCTTGTCGACGATTTTGCTGTTCGGGCGCAACGGAATCATCACCCACGGCCTGCTCGGGCTGGAAGATGCGGACGTGTATGGGCTTGGCAGTCTAGTTTTTATCCAGACAATGGCGTTCTTTCCCCTTGCGTACCTGAACCTGCGGGGAGTCCTCGAATCGATCAATCCGTCGGTGGAAGATGCCTCGCTCAATCTGGGAGCAAGCCGGTGGCAAGTCTTCCGCACGGTCACCCTCCCGTTGGCGGTTCCGGGCATTTTTAGCTCGCTCCTGATCGTGTTCATCAAGTCGATTGAAGACTTCGGCAATCCGATGGTACTGGCGGGAGACTATTCGACGCTGGCCGTCCAGGCGTATTTGGAGATCACCGGGATGTACGATCTGCGATCGGGATCGTTCATGGCTGTTGCCATCCTGCTGCCTTCTATCACCGCCTTCTTGATCCAAAAGCACTGGCTCAGCAAAAAATCGTACGTCACCGTGACGGGAAAGCCGACCCAATCGTCCGTCCGCATGGGTGAAAAGCGCATGGTGTACCCGCTCTTTGCCTTTTGCGCATTGGTCACGTCTGTCGTCCTGCTGTTTTACGGGACGGTGGCTGCCGGGGCATTCATCAAGCTGTGGGGGATCAACTTCACCTTTACCCTGGAGCATTTTTCCTACATCTTCACGCTCGGATTCGATTCCATCCTCAATTCCACCCTGCTGGCGGCAGCGTCCACGCCGCTCACGGCCATTTTGGGAATGGCGATCGCCTGGCTGGTGGTGAGGGAATCGTTCATCGGGAAAAAGGTGATGGAGCTGTCCTCGATCCTGACGTTTGCCGTTCCCGGCACGGTGGTCGGAATCGGCTACGTGCTCGCGTTCAACAAGCCGCCATTGCTTTTGACGGGAACGGCGCTGATTCTCATTGCCGCCTTTACATTCCGCAACATGTCGGTGGGGATTGAAGCCGGGACCAACAGCCTGAGGCAGATCGATGCATCGATCGAGGAGGCGTCGAAGAATTTGGGGGCGAGCAGCTTTGTCACCTTCTGGCGCATTTCGCTGCCGCTGATGAGGTCCGCGCTGTTCTCCGGACTCGTCTACTCGTTCGTACGCTCGATGACGTCCATCAGCGCGGTCATTTTCCTCGTTTCCGCGAACTGGAATTTGCTGACCGTCTCGATTCTTTCTCAGGTTGAAGCGAGCAGGCTCGGGGCCGCTTCGGCGTACTGCGTTCTCTTGATCGCAATGATCTTGTTCGCGATTGGCCTGCTGCAATTTCTCGTTAACCAACTCCAGCCAAAGAACAGGAGGAGAGCATGAATGGCTGTGCCGCACAGGGAACTGGTCCGTTCGTCATCCGTCACGCTGAAGAACGTGGCGAAGACATTTACAACACCTGCCGGGGAAATGGCGTTTGCCGTGAAGGATGTCAATCTCGCAGTCGAGCCTGGCCAGCTGGTGACCTTGCTCGGCCCCTCGGGCTGCGGGAAAACGACGACGCTGCGCATGCTCGCCGGGTTCGAAACGCCGTCGTCCGGGGACATTTTCATCGGTCCGCAAAAGGTCACCACAGTACCGCCGAACAAGCGGGATGTGGGAATGGTGTTCCAAAGCTACGCGTTGTTTCCCCATCTCAGCGTCTACGACAACATCGCCTACGGGCTGGCGATCAAAAAGGTGCCCAAAGAGCAGCTGGCCTCTCGGGTGAAAAAGGTCCTGCAGCTCATGCATTTGGATGAGCTGCAGGACCGGTTCCCCGCGCAGCTTTCCGGCGGGCAACAGCAGCGAGTAGCCTTGGCCCGCTCGGTTGTAACCGAACCGCGTGTGCTGCTGTTTGATGAGCCGCTGTCCAATCTGGACGCCAAACTGCGGGAGTACATGCGAGACGAGCTGAGGAAGCTGCAGCAAAGCCTGGGAATCACCAGTCTGTACGTGACCCATGACCAGTCGGAAGCGCTGGCGATCTCCGACATGGTCGTCATTATGAACAAAGGAAGCGTGCAGCAGATCGGCACGCCCCGCGACATTTATTTGCAGCCCCAAAACCGCTTTGTCGCCGATTTTATGGGTAAAGCCAACTTTCTTTCCGCCAAAGTGAAGGAATGGCGGGGAACGGAGGCGGCAATCGAGTGGGCAGGAGGGGTGATCCGGGTGGAAACGAAGCGGCGGATGAGCGAGGGCCAACAAGTCGACTGCGTTGTTCGCCCTGAATTTTGGACCCTCGATCCGTCCGGAGAGTTTGAAGGGCGAGTCCTCCGCACGACATACCTCGGCACCCATGTGGAATACGAAATCTCCATCGGAAGCGATATCGTCACGATGTACGACTACCAGCACCACGTGAACGGAGTCAGCCCGCAAGGAGAAAGGGTACGGCTAAGGCTGCGGTGTGAGTACATCACGCTGATTTGATCCCTGTTCGGTTGCAAACGCACGGGGAAACGCGGCCTTTTGAGAAAGCGGTTAACCTCATGATCAACAGAAAATGGATCGCCCATGTAGAATAGGACGTCAGCATCCGAGAGCAGCCCGAAGAACCATGGCTGCTCTTCTTCTACCCGTGTCCCGCCGGTGAAAGGGGGTGAATCGGATCCGCGGTGCGAACCGCTCCGACAGCTACGGCAAGACGGGATTGGGTGCGGTGCGCAAGCAGGGACGGGGGAGACCGGAGTGCCGGAGAAATCGGAAACGAAACGGGCAGGTATGAAAGTGAAAAGGATTGTCACAGGAAGTGCAAAAACAGGGAGGGAAGAATGCATGAAAAAGTGGAAAGCAATCGCAGTGGTGACGGCATCCATTTGTTTATTGGGACAATCGGCAGTTTGGGCGGCTGCCCCGGCGGTCAGCGTCAAGCCGAAGGCAGAGACGGACGCGGTCGCTTCCGGGGATGATGCGGCGGATGATCCTGCTATTTGGGTTCATCCCAAGAATAAGGCCAAAAGCCGCATCATCGCTACGAACAAGGGCGGCGGGCTGCTGGTGTACGACCTGGACGGAAAGCAGCTGTACTCCTACACGACCGGCAAAATGAACAATATCGACGTGCGCTACGATTTTCCTCTGGGAAAAGGCAAAAAGGTGGACATCGCCGCAGCGACAAACCGGACGACGAACACGATCGACATTTTTGCCATCGACAAAGACACCGGGGCCCTGGAAAACATCTCCGGCACACCGATCGTCTCACTGATGCCGGAAGTGTACGGCTTTGCGCTTTACCACAGCTTGCGGACGGACAAGTACTATGCGCTCGTCCTCGGCAAGGAGGGAGAGTTTGAGCAATACGAGCTGTCCGCCGGCACAGACGGGAAAGTGAACGGCACGCTGGTGCGTTCTTTCAGCTTGGCGAGCCAATCGGAGGGGATCGTGGCCGACGACGAGTACGGCGTTATGTACATCGCCGAAGAGGACGCAGCGATATGGAAATACGACGCCGAACCGGGCGGCGGAAGCACGCCGCTCGCCAAGGTCGATTCAGCTGACGGCAATCATCTGACCGCTGACATCGAAGGACTGACCATTTATTACGGGGAGGACGGCGATGGCTATCTGATTGCATCCAGCCAAGGCAACAGCACGTATGCGGTCTACGAGCGGGGAGGAGACAACGAATACGAAACCAGCTTCCAGATCGTCGACCACAAAGGCGTAGATGGTGTGACCGGTACGGACGGGATCGACGTCCTCAGCTTCGGGCTGGGGAGCAACTATCCGAAAGGGATCTTCGTGGCACAGGATGACGAGAACCTCCAGAACGGAGAGGTCATCAATCAAAACTTCAAATTGGTCGATTGGGAAGAAATCGCCGACGAGGCGGATCTCGATACGGATAATGACATCGATCCCCGCGAACTGGAAAAACGCGACCGAGACTGAAAACCTTGCCAAAGATATTACGACAAAAGGGGGCAGCTTTTTTCGAATGCTGCCCTTTTGCGACAAAAATCAAAAAATTAACTCTTTTCAAACAAACGTGGCAACTGTATAATGATGGTAGGTTAAGCGGTTACCCTTTTTGGAATCAACAAGAAGAGAAGGGAGATATTCATTTTGAAAACATTGACCATCGGCATGATCGGCGCCGGGAGAATCGGACTATTGCATGCCGAAAATTTGCTCCGCAACAAACAGGTAAAGGTGAAGGCGATTTCCGACATCCGTGTGGATCACCTGCGTGAGTGGGCAGCTGCGGAACAGGTCGAAACGGTGACAGCAGACAGCCGGGCATTGCTGCAGGACCCGGATCTCGACGCCGTTTTCATCTGTTCGTCCACTGACACCCACGTCTCCTACATCATCGAGGCGGCACGGGCAGGCAAGCACATCTTTTGCGAGAAGCCGATCAGCTTTGACCCGCAGGAAACGGCTCAGGCGCTGGCCGTCGTCAAGCAGTGCGGCGTGCAGCTGCAGACGGGCTTCAACCGGAGATTCGACCACAATTTCATGAAAGTCCGCCAGCTGATTGAAACGGGCCAAATCGGCGAACCCCACATCATTCGGATTACGTCGCGGGACCCTGAGTTGCCTTCCTACGACTACATCAAAAGGTCGGGCGGCCTACTGTTCGATATGGCCATCCACGATTTTGACATGGCCCGCTTTTTGGCCGGCAGCGAGGTGGAAGAAGTGTACGTGAAGGGAGCCGTGCTCGTGGACGCCAAGGTCGGCGAACTGGGAGACATCGATACCGCGGTGACCTTGCTCACGTTTCAGAACGGCGCCGTCTGCGTGATCGACAACAGCCGCCGCGCTGCCTACGGCTACGATCAGCGGGTGGAGGTGTTCGGGTCGAAAGGAAGTGTCAGCGTGGTCAACGACACGGACAGTTCTGCAGAATGGAGCACGGCCGAAGGAGTGTTCCGCGAGAAGCCCAAGCACTTCTTCCTCGAGCGCTACCAGGAAGCATACGTCCGGGAGACGAACGCCTTCGTCGCCAGCATCCAAGCCGGGACTCCGGTGCCGGTGGACGGTCACGACGGATACATGGCGGAAGTGATCGCGGCTGCCGCACAAAAATCGCTGGCGGAGAAACGGCCGGTACCTGTTGCAGAGATGCTGCGAGCGTTTACGCATGCGGGTTGATTAAGCGGTTACCCTTAACGAAAGAAAGGAGAAGACTATGTCGAAGACGATTCGCCTGACGATGGCGCAAGCCCTGCTCCGATTTTTGGACGCGCAATACGTAAGCGTAGACGGTGTGGAGCGAAAATTCGTCCGGGGGGTGATGGGAATATTCGGGCATGGCAACGTCACGGGAATGGGAGAGGCGCTGGAGCGGCAGCGAGGCGGCTTGGACTTCCTGCAGGGCAAGAACGAGCAGGGAATGGCCCACGCCGCGATCGCGTTTGCCAAGCAAAAAAACCGGCTGGAAATATTCGCTTGTACCTCTTCCATCGGACCGGGGGCGCTCAACATGGTAACCGCCGCGGCGACGGCGACAATCAATCGCATCCCGCTGTTGCTTTTGCCCGGCGACATATTTGCCTGCCGCCAGCCCGATCCCGTCCTGCAGCAGATCGAGCACGGAGCCGATTACACGGTGTCCGCGAACGATGCGTTCAAGCCGGTCAGCCGATACTGGGACCGAATCAGCCGGCCCGAACAGCTGATGACGGCAGCCGTCCACGCGATGAGAGTGCTCACCGACCCGGAGGAGACCGGGGCCGTGACACTGGCGTTGCCGCAAGATGTGCAATGCGAATCGTACGATTACCCGCAGGAGTTTTTCGAAAAGCGAGTTCACTGCCAGGAGAGACGCCCCCCTTCCGAAGAGGCTATGAAACGGGCGATTTCGCTGGTGATGGGGAAAAAGAAGCCGCTGATCATCGCGGGCGGCGGGGTCCACTATTCGCTGGCAACGGACGCGTTGGCGGATTTCGCCCGGACCTTCCACATCCCGGTGGCGGAAACGCAAGCCGGAAAAAGTGCCTTGCCGTGGGACTCGGAATGGAACGCGGGGTCTATCGGCGTGACCGGAGCGCTCCCGGCGAACCGGCTGGCCGCGGAAGCCGATCTGGTGATCGCGGTCGGAACCAGGCTGTCCGATTTCACCACGGCGTCCAAAACGGCGTTCCGCAACCCGGATGTCGAATTTCTCGGGATCAATGTCAGCCGTATGGACGCTGCAAAGCTGAGCGCCCACGAACTGGTGGCGGATGCTCGAATCGCCCTGAAGCGGCTGGGACAACAACTCCTGGCCGAAGGGTACCGCTCCTCGCATAACAGAGCCGAGCTTTCCGCCTTGAACGGGGAGTGGCGCGCAGAGGTCGATCGCTTGTACGCGGCAAGGGCGGAAGCTGGCTTGACACAGACGGAGGTGCTCGGCGAAATCAACCGCATAGTCGGAGAGGACGCCGTCATCGTATGCGCAGCGGGAAGCCTGCCCGGCGATCTGCACCGGCTGTGGCGCAGCCGGAAAGCGAAGTCGTACCACATGGAATACGGATTTTCCTGCATGGGCTACGAGGTGGCCGGCGCTTTCGGGGTAAAGCTGGCGGAGCCGAAGTGCGATGTGTACGCTCTCGTCGGGGACGGCAGTTACCTGATGCTCCACTCGGAACTCCTGACAAGCATTCAGGAAGGGGTCAAAATCAACATTTTGCTTTTCGACAACCACGGCTTCCAGTGCATTCACAACCTGCAGAGAAGCAATGGCAGCGACGGCTTCGGCAACGAATTTCGCAGGCGGTCGCAAAATGGTTCACTAGATGGAGCGTATTTGCCCGTAGATTACGCCGCCCACGCCAGGAGCATGGGGGCTGACGCGTGGACGGTGAAATCGTTGGAGGAATTGAGGGAGGCGCTCGACGCAGCCCGGCACAGCCCGGTCTCCGCGCTCATCGAGATCAAGGTGCTTCCCGGCACGAATACGGACGGGTACGAATCCTGGTGGCGGGTCGATCCCGCAGGTGTCTCCAACAGCGAGAAAGTGACGGCCGCCCGCGAGCGGATGGAAAGGCAGCTCGGATTCGCCAAACCGTTTTGATGAAGGAGGAAACCGCATGAGCATTGCTTGGGGCCAGCTGAAGCTCGGCATATCGCCGATTAACTGGGTAAACGAAGATGTGCTGGAGCTGGGCGATCACTATACCTACGAAGAAGTGCTAGACGACTTTGCCCGGCTTGGCTTTTCCGGCACGGAGAATTGTCGCAAATTTCCGAAAGATCCTCGTCTTCTAAAGGAGGCGCTGGGGGACCGGGGGATTCAACTGACGTCGCAATGGAAAGGAGTGGTGTTTTCCGACCCCGCCATTCGGCAAGCGGAGCTGGCGGCGTACCGTCGGCATGTGGAGTTCCTGCACGAAATGGGAAGCGAGCACGTCGTAACTTGCGAGCTTGGCGGTTCCATCATCGGGGATGCGCGCCGACCCCGTGGAGTGGTAGAGGTCATCCCGCCAACCGACGAACAATGGAACCACATGGTGGAAGGGCTGCATCAGGCCGGCGACATCTGCCGGGAATACGGCATGAAGCTCGTCTACCACTACCATATCGGGACGATAGTGGAAAAACCGGAAGAGATCGACCGGCTGATGGAAACGACCGATCCGGATTTGGTCCACCTCTTGTTCGACACCGGGCATGCGTACTACGGCGGAGCGGATCCGCTGATGCTATTGACGAAGTACGCGGACCGGATCCCCTACATTCATTTGAAGGATGTCCGCCAGGAAGTGCTTGATCGCGTGCGTGCGAAGCAGATGCCGTTCCAGTCGGCTATCCGCGAAGGAGTGTTTACGGTGCCGGGCGACGGCGCCATCGACTTTAGCCCCATTCTCCGGAAGCTGATTCAAAACGGCTTCGCAGGATGGATGATTCTCGAAGCCGAACAGGATCCGGCTATCGCCGAGCCAAACGCATACGCGGAAAAATGCAAACGCTATCTCGATTCCATTTTGCAGCCAAACGGCGGGAAGGAGGAGCAGCCTTGTCCAATCTGATTGTGCGAAAAGGCAGTCGCGGTCCGGGAGGCAACGTGCTGACCATCACACCCCAATCCGCAGGGTGGAAATACGTCGGCTTTGAGGTGTACCAGCTGAAGCAGGGGGAGACGCTCCAGAGGGACACGGACGGTCGAGAAGCATGCATCGTGCTGCTCGGCGGGAAGGCCCACGTAAAGACCGCCCATGCCTCTTTTTCCGAAATCGGCCGGCGAATGAGCGTGTTCGAAGGAACGCCAGCCTGCTCGGTCTACGTCCCTGCTGGCGACCGGTTTGTCGTGGAAGCAGTCACGGATCTGGAATTCGCCTGCTGCTGGGCACCTGCACAGGGCATCCTCGAGGCGAGGCTCGTATCACCTGAGCAGGTAGGCGTGGAAAAGCGCGGAAACGGTGAAATGGAAAGGACGGTCCACAACATTCTGCCGGAGAGCCAGCCCGCCGAAAGCTTGCTGGTGGTGGAAGTATTCACGCCTCCGGGGCACTGGTCCAGCTACCCGCCGCACAAGCACGATGTAATGAATCTGCCGCAAGAATCGCTGCTGGAGGAAACGTACTATCACAAGGTGGATCCGGCTCACGGGTTTTGCCTGCAGCGGGTGTACACCGACGACCGTTCTCTGGACGAAGTGCTCGTCGTACGGGACGGGGACGCGGTGCTCGTTCCTCGAGGGTATCATCCCGTTTCGGCTCCGCCGGGCTACGCCGTCTATTACTTGAACGTCATGGCGGGCCCGGTTCGGACCTGGAAATTTCGCAATGATCCCGATCACGAATGGTTGTTTACATGAAGCGCAGGGAGGAGCCGATCATGAGCGTCTTGTCGTTCCCGGCAGATCGTCCGCTCGACTTTATCGGGCTGGGCAGACTGTGCGTGGACTTGAATGCGAATGAAATACACCGTCCGATGGAAGACACGCGGACGTTTACGAAATACGTCGGGGGCTCTCCGGCGAATATCACCATCGCGCTGGCGAAACTGGGCATGCGTACAGGCTTTGTCGGCAGGGTGGCTGACGATGCCCACGGACGCTTCATCGTGCAGTATCTTCGGGAGTGCGCCATCAATACGGACGGAATCGTCGTGGATCGGTCAGGTAGCGTGACAGGGCTGGCATTTACGGAAATCAAATCGCCGACGGATTGCAGCATCCTGATGTACCGGGACAATGTGGCTGACCTCAAACTGGAACCGTCCGACGTAGACGAAGCTTACATCCGGCAGGCCAAATCGCTCTTGATATCCGGTACCGCGCTGGCGAAAAGCCCTTCCCGAGAAGCGGTCTTCACCGCCTTGGAATACGCCCGGAAACACGGAGTCGTCACGGTATTTGACATCGACTACCGGCCGTATACGTGGCAGTCGATTGCGGAGGTCGCGGTGTACGGGAGACTGGTCGCGGAAAAGTGCGACGTCATCCTCGGTGGACGGGAAGAATTCGATCTCCTGGAAGCGCTGGACGGACCGCCTGCGCAGGATGACCAGGCAACGGCCCGCTACTGGCTGCGTCAGGGGGCAAAAATTGTCGTCGTCAAGCGCGGCTCGGAAGGCAACACTGCCTATTCCAGCGATGGGCGCATCAGCAAAGCGGCGATTTTCCCGGCTGAAGTCGTCAAGACGTTCGGTGCCGGCGATTCGTTTGCCGGAGCCTTTCTGTACGGATTGATGCAGGGGTATAGCCTCGATCGCTGCCAGCAGCTAGGGAGCGCAGCCGCTTCCATCGTCGTATCGAGCCACAGCTGCTCCGAGGCGATGCCTACCGTGGAACAGATCCGGCAGCGCATCGAGCGGTACGAGAAACAAGGAATTTGAGGAGGAGATCACGTGCTAGTGCATCTAAAGGAACTGGTGCAGGAAGCTTCGAGAAGCGATTACGCCGTCCCAGCCTTCAATGTCTTCGGATATGAAGACGCGGTGGCGGTCGTCCGGGCGGCGGAAGAAGTGGAGGCTCCCGTCATCCTCGCTACCAACCTGGCGGCGGTCAATCATATGCCGTTTCCTTTCATCGCGCCTGTCCTGATTGAAGTGGCCAAAGCAGCCAACGTGCCGGTGTGCCTGCATTTGGATCACGGAAAAGACTACGACTACGTCGCCGCTGCCATCGCCCACGGCTATACATCTGTCATGTTTGACGGCTCGCAGCTGCCGTTGGAAGAAAACATTCGCCAAACGAAGGCGATCGTCAAAATGGCTGCCGAACACGGGGTTTCAACGGAAGCCGAGATTGGCTCGGTTGGCTACAGCGACCCTGCTATGGGGATGAAGCACGCGTACAGCGATCCGGAGGAAGTGCGGATTTTTGTGGAGGAGACGGGGATCGATGCCGTAGCCGTTTCGATCGGCACTGTCCACCGCATGGAGGAGCAGGGGGCCGACATCGATTTTGGCCTGCTGCACCAGATCGAGGCGAGAGTCCCTACCCCGCTCGTCCTGCACGGCTCGACCGGAGTCCGCGATGACGATTTGCGCCGGCTTGCTACCAGTCGGATCGCCAAGGTCAATATCGGGACCGCTCTGCGAATGGCGTTCGGCAAAACGCTGCGCAGCGAAGTGGCGGAGAACCCGGACCAATTCGACCGCATCCAGCTGTTTCAACAGCCGATGGAAGCGGTGAAGCAGACAGCTTTGCAAAAGTTTTCACTTTTGGGGTTGGGGAGGAACGCATCATGTCGGTAAACGTGTCGGTCTTGCAAAACTACATCGGAGGGAGGTGGGTCGATTCGGAAGCAGTCCGGGGAGAGCCGGTGCCCAATCCGGCGACCGGCGAGATTCTCGCGCAGGTCCCGCTTTCGACCGCGACAGATCTGGATCGCGCTGTCGACGCGGCGGCAAAGGCGTTTCAGGAGTGGAGAAGAGTGCCGGTACCGCGTCGGGCCCGCATCCTGTTTGCCTACCAGCAGCTGCTGGTGAAGCATTGGGACGAGCTGGCCCGTCTGATCACGGAGGAAAACGGGAAGAGCTACCAGGAAGCCTACGGGGAAGTGCAGCGCGGGATTGAATGCGTGGAATTTGCGGCAGGGGCGCCCACGCTCCTGATGGGATCTACACTGCCGGATATCGCAACGGGCATCGAATCGTCCATGTATCGGTACCCGCTCGGGGTTGTCGCCGGCATTACGCCGTTCAATTTTCCCATGATGGTTCCGTGCTGGATGTTTCCTCTCGCCATTGCTTGCGGAAACACGTTCGTGCTGAAACCGTCGGAGAGGACGCCGCTGCTTGCGAACCGGCTGGCACAGCTGCTTGCGGAAGCGGGCTTGCCGGACGGCGTGTTCAACATCGTCCACGGCGCACATGACGTCGTGAACGGAATGCTGGCCCATCCCGACATCGCGGCCGTTTCGTTCGTAGGTTCGCAGCCCGTCGCCGAATACGTGTACAAAACGGCGGCGGCCCACGGGAAACGCGTACAGGCGCTGGGCGGAGCCAAAAACCATTCGGTCGTGATGCCGGACGCCGACTTGGCGCTGGCTGCCAAAGAGATCATCAATGCGGCATTCGGCTCCGCCGGGGAGCGCTGCATGGCCTGCTCGGTCGTCGCCGCCGTCGGAGGGATCGCCGATGAACTGGTAGATCGTCTGTACCAAGGAGCCAAACAGCTCACGGTCGGCAACGGTTTGCAGGAGAACGTGTTTTTGGGGCCGGTCATCCGGGAGGGACACAAGGAGAGGACCATCCGCTATATCGAGAAAGGCGTGGTAGAAGGGGCGAAGCTCGTTCTGGACGGCAGGCGGCATCCCGCCGCGGAAGGGGAAGGATACTTTCTCGGTCCGACTCTCTTCGACCATGCACAGGGCGGCATGACCATCTGGACAGATGAAATTTTTGCGCCCGTGCTCCAGGTCGTCCGGGTCAGCTCCTTGCAAGAAGCCATTCGTTTGGCCAACCGATCGGAATTTGCCAACGGCGCGTGCATTTATACAAACAGCGCCAAAGCCATCCAGGAATTCAGGGAAACGGTGGATGCCGGGATGCTGGGCGTCAACGTAGGCGTACCCGCGCCAATGGCGTTCTTCCCGTTCTCCGGCTACAAAAAGTCGTTTTATGGCGATCTGCACGCCAACGGAAGGGACGGCGTCGAGTTTTACACCCGCAAGAAGATGATGGTAGCCCGCTATTAAAATCCCGATCTTTTCACAGAACATTTGTAAAACGATTCCCGGTTTGTATATGCTAGGAACAGGCACAAAGTGGATGGACAAGGATCCCTGTGCACTTGTAGAAGAAGTTGGGGGAGTCCAATGGCTACAATCTATGACATTGCGAAAGAAGCGGGGGTTTCTATCGCTACGGTCTCCAAAGTCATCAACCAAACCGGACGCATCAGCGACAAGACGAGACAGCACGTGATGGAGGTAATGAAGCGGCTGAATTACCAGCCGAGCGTGGTTGCATCGGCGCTCACCAAAAAACGGACGTACACGATCGGACTCTTGGTGCCGGATCTGGCCAACCCGTTTTTCGCGGAGATCGCGAGGAGCGTGGAGGACCGCGCCCATGAACTGGGCTACAATCTGGTGATTTGCAATACCGACAACGACCTGAACAAGGAAGAGAGATACACCAATCTGCTTCGGCAGAAAAGCGCGGATGGCATTATTCTCGCGACCGGGGTCAGAAGCAGCGCCAGCCTGAAAAAGCTCCTTCAGCAGAAACAGGCCATCGCCGTGATCGCCCGCGACATGCCCGCCCTGGCAGTGGACACCGTGCTCGTCGACGACTTTTTGGGAGGATATTTGGCGGCGAGCCACCTTCTCGAGCTCGGCCATCGGCATATTGCCGTGATCTCGGAAGATTTGGAAGTCATGAGCAGCCGGGATCGGGTACGCGGCTATCGCCAGGCATTGGAGGAAGCCGACGTCCCCTTCGAGGAAAAATGGGTCCGGGTCAGTGCCTTTCAACTGCAGGACGGGAAAGAGACGGCCGGACGATTGCTCGACGAACCGGATCGGCCGACGGCGATTTTCGCCTGCAACGATCTGCTGGCCATCGGCGCCATCCAGGCTGCACGAGAACGGGGATTGGCGGTGCCTCGAGATTTGTCCGTCGTCGGTTTTGACAACACGGTGTTGGCTGGCATCATCGACCCGCCTCTGACCACGATCGCCCAGCCGATTCAGGAAATGGGCAGGCAGGTCGTGAACCTGATCTCCCAGGAGATCAACGGGGAGAAAAACGCCAAACAGCGCGTGGTCTTGGTACCCGAGCTGGTGGTGCGCGAATCTACGGGGCAGTGGGGGGCCTAACTTCACCTCCTTCACGCCCGAAGGCGAACTCGTAAGCGCTTTCCTTAGGTGGGCGCGAGCTTGGCACATGGAGAAAGGAGTGGCATGGAATGGAACTACCGCTGCTCATCATTGAGGCGGACAATACGGATGATCTCCCGCTGAGGTTTCGGATGGCAAGCACGCCGCATTCCGGGGAGACGGCAGGCATGCCGGACCTGGCCGGCTATCACGAGCTGAACATTTCGGGGAGCGGCCAGTTTTCGGAAAAAGGGCTCCGGCGTATGCGGCAGCTGATTGGCGAAGGTCCTGCTATAATCGTGGACCTGCGGCAGGAATGTCACGGATTTGTCAACGGAATGGCAGTCTGCTGGTTCGGTACCCACAACAACGCCAACAAGGGGCTGTCCCGGGAGCAGGTCGAAGAGCAGGAAGCACAGCGCCTGCGCGGCCTGAAGGAAGCGGCAGAAGTCGCGTTCGACTACCTGGAGGGCAAGTCGGCCGAGGTGCATCTGCCGGGACCGATCAGTTCGCCTGTAACCGTACAATCAGAAAAGGAACTGGCGAAGCAGGAAGGGTTTCTCTATACCCGCTTTTTTGTCACAGACCACCATCGTCCCGGGGACGACGAGGTCGATCGGTTCATCACGTTCGTAAACAGTCAAACGAACGAAATCTGGCTGCATTTTCACTGCCGGGGAGGCGTCGGAAGGACGACCACGTTCATGCTGATGTACGACATGATGCGAAACGCTAAGCGCGTCGGCCTGAGCGACATACTGGAACGCCACCGGCTGAGCGGTGGGCGCGACATGTACCGCATGGACCCGCAGCGGGACGGCTACAAGTACGCACCGGCGGTCGAAAGACTGGCTTTCCTTCAACAATTTTACCAGTATTGCGCCGACGATCAGGACGGATTTGAAACATCCTGGTCGGAGTGGCTGAAACGCCAGAACTCCTGAACGGCAGGATTTTTTTTGGCGGTCGAGGAAAAGCGCTTACCCGTGCAAACGACCGTAACTGTCCCGATAGTCGGGACCAACCGGATTGCAGAACCGGGTGCTTTCCCAAATACGTAAAACGGGGGGAACAAGGATGAAGACGACCAAACAGAAACAGAAGGGGTTTCTCGCACTTGTGTCTTTGGCGGTGACGATGGCGATGCTCACGGCGTGCGGAGGTGCTCCATCCGGCTCGTCATCTCCGGGCAGCAGTTCGCCAGGCTCGGAAACAAAGGCGCCAGGCACGGAATGGGCCGAGGAGGTCGGCCTGAACAAGACGGAAACCGTCGACGAACTGTATGAAAAGGCGAAGAAAGAAGGAAAGGTCGTCGTCTACTCCCAGTCGAGCCGGATCAAGGACGTAAAGGCGACTTTCGAGAAACAGTATCCTGGCGTCGAGGTGGAGGCCTACCACATGGGCACAAACGATGTCGTGGAAAAGGTGATTCGCGAGCAGGGAGCCGGCGTCTTCCATGCTGATGTCGCCTTCCTCAAGGAATCGGCGGGGACCGTGACCAACGAAATTCTCGCCAAAGGCATGATGCATCCGTACAAACCGACGGATCTCACTACCCATATGATCGAGCCTTACAAAACCGAGCGGGCCGGTTTGGTACCCTACGTTTCCCTACGGGCTTTCTATTACAACACGGAAGCGTACAAATCGCCGCCGATTGACAGCTGGTGGGATCTGACGAAGCCGGAATGGAAAGGGAAGGTCATCCTGGAAGATCCCACGATATCTGCAGATACCATGGACTTGTTCCTCGCCGTCATTGCGAACCCGCAAGACATGGAGCAAGCTTACAAGGAAGAGTTCGGCAAAGACATCGAACTGGACGGAACGGAAAACGCGAGCTACGAGTTTTTCAAGCGACTGCTGGCGAATGATCCGATTCTCGTAAAATCCAGTGACGAAGCGGTGGAAGCAGTGGGAGCGCCCGGACAATCCTCTCCCCCGATCGCCATTTCCGCTTCGAGCAAACAGCGGGATATCAAAGAAAAAGGCTTGAAGGTGGCCGTCACCTATGACATCAAGCCAAAGGTATCGGTCGCAGGCGAATCCTATCTGTACATCATCAACAAGGCGCCGCACCCGAACGCGGGCAAGCTGCTCATACGCTGGATGGCAGGCGAAGCAGACGGCAAGGCAGAGGGATTCAAGCCCTACAACGTACAAGGTTCCTGGAGTACCCGGACCGATAACGGCCGTGACGACCAGCCGCCACTGGACCAATTGAACGTATGGCCAGCCGACCACAACTTCTTCTACCAAAACTTCACCAAGTTCCGCGATTTTTGGATGAGCAATCAATGATCGTCCAACGATGGCAACAAGGAAAGGAGTGGGCTGCATGCGCATCGGCCTCTCGTTGCAAAGTCCTTTTTTCACAGGCAAGCCGGGAGCTTTTGATTCGAAAGAATGGACAGAACATTTGAAAAAGGTCGAACACGATCTCGACTTTTTCCAAGGCGCGGGCATTTCCTCGATCGAGATTCGCAACCTGCTCCGCGGCGCGGATGAGCGCATGTACCGGGACGTCATTCAACTGATCTGGGAACGGGGACTGCAGCTGACAGTTCACGGACATGTCGGCGGGGTGTTTTCCGGGACGTCATTCATGGAGATCTATCCGTCCATGCGGTACATCCTCAGGCATTTTCACCGCTACCAGAAAGGAATTACGATGACGCTCCATGCCTTCGAGGCAAGCGAAGGCTCCCGCGGGGAATTGCACCGGCGCACCGTGGACTTGCTGGGGGAGTGGGCGAGCATGGTGCAAGCAGAGGGCTTGCCCGTTCAGTTCGCCCTGGAGATCAACCGCCGCAAGCCGAAAAAGGTCGATCCGGGAGATTCGCTGGACGGCGTGTTTGGCATGGTGGAAGAGGCCGGGAGCCCTGCGGTCGGCATTTGCTGGGACATGGGACATTCCTATTCCAACCTGCTTGCGGACAGCGGGAGGCGTGAAACGGATCCGCCGGACATCCCGCTGCTGGACTTGCCCCCCGAGCCGTTCCTGAAGCAAATCATCCATACCCATATTCACGGCCTTGGCACCGGCGGAACCCATCTGCCTTTGACGGAGAAACGCAGCCTGCCTTTGGAAGCGTACGTCTCTGCACTGCGGCAAACCGGCTATCAAGGGGTCTACAACATGGAGTTTACGTTCAGCAAGTTCGACTCGGACCGAAGCCTGCATGAACATCTTCATGCATCGATTCAAAGAATGAAAGCGGCGCTTGCGCCGGCGCCCAGGCCGCCGGCTTAAAGAAGCGGGCGATAAAGGAGTGTTGTTAGAGGTGAAGCAGTACGA
Source organism: Brevibacillus brevis (assembly GCF_031583145.1). Taxonomy (NCBI): domain Bacteria; kingdom Bacillati; phylum Bacillota; class Bacilli; order Caryophanales; family Paenibacillaceae; genus Brevibacillus; species Brevibacillus brevis. The sequence goes on from NZ_CP134050.1 coordinate 2,435,556, forward strand.
AGCCAGCAAACCGCATCCACGCGTCGGCCTGATCCGGCTCTCCAACCGAGTAAAAGGGATCCTGTCGAGCCCGGTGCATTTGATCAGCATCCTGACCTTCGTCTTTCTGGTCTACACGATCGTGCTCCCCATGTGGGAGATCGTCTCCCATACGTTTACCTGGCAGCCTGAAGACGTCCGCGTGGCCCGAGGGGTCGAACCCGGGCAGTTGACGTTCTACCATTGGGTTCACGTACTGGCAAGCGACATCAGCTCCTCGATTTTTTACAAGCCGATGCTCCACTCTTTGGAGATCGCCGTCTGCGTTTCCGTTTTCTCCCTGCTTCTCGGCGGCACATTGGCCTTTCTCGTGACGAGGACGGACATTCCCTACAAAAAAACGATTGCCTTCCTGGCCGTCGTCCCTTACATGCTTCCCTCCTGGATCAAGGCGTTCGCCTGGCTGGTCGTCTTCAAAAACGACCGGGTCGGCGGGAGCAAGGGACTGCTGCAGTACCTGTTCGATGTCAATCCGCCTGACTGGCTGTCCTACGGGTTTTTTCCGATCGTCGTAAACCTGACGGCCCACTATTTTGTCTTCTTCTATCTGTTGATGGCCGTCGCGCTCAGCTCGATCAACAGCAGTCTGGAGGAAGCGGCAGACATTCTCGGTGCCAACCGGTTTACCGTCATGCGGAAAGTCACGTTTCCGCTGGTGCTCCCCGCCATCTTGTCGGCGCTGATTCTCACTTTTTCCAAAGCGATGGGGACATTCGGGGTCGCCGCCTTTTTGGGCCTGCCGGTCAAGTACTACACGATTGCCACGATGCTGTACGGCAGCATCAAAAACCGGCTGATCTCCGACGCTTACGTGCTCAGCCTGATCCTGATTGCCATCTCCTCGATCACGATCTACATCAACCAACGGGCGATTGGCAAGAGGAAAAGCTACGCAACCATCGGCGGCAAAGACGCGCGCAAATCAGTCATCCCACTCGGAAAATGGAAGCTGCCAGCCATCGGAGGCGTGATCCTGTTCTTGGCGTCGACGGCAATTTTTCCGCTCCTCCTGCTTTTGTGGCAGTCGTTCATGCTGCGGGAGGGCGATTACAGCTTCTCCAATATGACGCTGCATTTTTGGACGGGAGACTCCAATCCGCGAATCGCATCCGGGGAAGTCGGCGTTTTGAAAAACGACGGCATCGCTCTGGCTCTGGCCAATTCGCTCAAGGTGGCATTTACGGCCTCCATCCTCGCCGCGGTCATCGGCTTGATCCTAGGCTACGTCATCACGAAGGGCAGAAAAACGCTTTCCTCCAAGCTGACGGAGCAGCTGTCGTTTCTGCCGTATCTGATCCCCGGCATCGCGTTTTCGGCGATCTACCTGTCCATGTTTGCGAAGCCGACCTTTCTCGTTCCCGCCCTGTACGGAACGCTGACCATCGTCATCCTGATCACCCTCGTCAAAGAGCTGCCGTTCGCCACGCGCTCCGGTACGAGCACGATGTACCAGATCGGGGGCGAGCTGGAGGAAGCGGCCAAGCTCGCCGGCGCATCCTGGATCAGGCGGTTCCTCAAGATCATGGTTCCGCTCAGCCGAAAAGGGCTGCTCAGCGCGTTCCTGCTGCTGTTTGTCTCCGCGATGAAGGAGCTGGACCTGATCGTGCTGTTGGTAACGCCGAACACAGGGACGCTGACGACGCTCACTTTCAACTATGCGGAAAGCGGGTACCAGCAGTACGCGGATGCGATCATTATCATCATCATTGCCATCATACTGGTCACCCATTTCCTGGCGACGAAATTCGGGAAGGCCGATCTTTCCAAGGGAATAGGAGGATAGCATGAGCAGAATCGTTCTGAAGGGCGTCAACAAATACTTTGACAACAACCACATTTTGAAGGACCTGGACCTCGTCATCGAGGAAGGCGACTTTATGACATTGCTTGGGCCTTCGGGCTGCGGCAAGACGACCACACTGCGGGTGATCACCGGCCTGGAAAATCCGGAGGCTGGCCTGATCACGATCAATGAAAAAGAGGTGGTGAACGGGACCACCCACTACTACGCCTCTCCATCCAAGCGCGGTTTGAATCTCGTTTTCCAAAGCTATGCCCTGTGGCCGCACATGACGGTGTACGACAACGTAGCGTTCGGATTGGAAATGCAGCGGATGCCGAAAGCGGAGATCGCGCGCAAGGTGGAAAACGCTTTGGATAAAATGAAAATTTTGCAGCTGAAGGACCGCTACCCGTCCGAGCTGTCCGGCGGCCAGCAGCAGCGGGTGGCGATCGCCCGGGCTATCGTCACCGAACCAAAGATACTGCTGCTCGATGAACCGCTCTCCAATCTGGATGCCAAACTGCGGCTGGAGATGCGGGCGGAGCTGAAACGGCTTCACCGCGAACTGAACACGACGATCATCTACGTCACCCACGATCAGGTAGAAGCGTTGACTATGTCGACGAAGATTGCCGTGTTTTTTGAGGGGACATTGGTCCAGGTGGATTCTCCCAAAGAGGTGTATCGGCATCCGTCCGACATTCGCGTCGCAGACTTCATCGGGAACCCCAAAATCAATTTTGTCGACGCGGCGTGCGAGCCGATCGGAGGAGCACTGCGCACCGTGTCCAGCCTCGGGGTGCGTGACATTCCCAGTCCGAGCAGCTTTCAGGGGGAAGCGGTGCTGGCTCTCTACCCTGAGGATATCCGAATATCCGCTGAACCTGTCGAGAGCGGGATCGCCTGCAGCGTCTATTCCGTTTTGCCCGCGGGGTCGGAAACGCTCGTCCAGCTGTCCGTAGGTAGCGAGCTGAACCTGCTGGCGAAGTGCATCGGCGAGCTGGAGCTGCCGGTTGGCAGCACGGTGTGGATCACGTTTCCTGCAGATAAAGTCAACGTCTACAGCAAAGAAACGGGAAAGCTCGTGTCAAAATCGGGGGAAGCGGCCCTACGTCCAAACGCGATCAGAGAAGGCAGAGCGGCGTCCGGCTAGCGAGATGAAAAGGAGAGAAAGCGATTGGCGTACGTGAGCGCATCCGTCTGGCACATTACGTGGAGCGAGCTGGCTTTGCGCATGATCGTCGCTGCGATCCTGGGAGGGCTGGTCGGGATCGAGCGCGAGTGGAGCAACCACGCCGCCGGCTTCCGGACGCACATCCTCGTCTGTCTGGGTTCGGCGACGATCATGCTGCTGTCGATTTACGGCTTCTCCGAATTCGTTTACGAAACACAGGTGAGGGTCGATCCGGCCAGGCTGGCCGCGCAGGTCGTCAGCGGGATCGGGTTTCTCGGAGCGGGGGCCATCATGCGGAACGGCAATGTGATCAAGGGACTGACGACAGCGGCTTCGGTTTGGGTTGTGGGGGCGATCGGACTGTGCGTCGGGGCAGGATTTCTGGTCGGGGCCTTCGTCTGCACGTTCCTCGTACTGATCAGCCTGTACCTGCTGAACAAATGGGAGAAGCATCTGCTCAGACACCGCAGGCTCCACGAGGTGGAGATGGTCATCCTGGACGAACCCGGGGCGTTGGGAAAAATCGCCTCCCTGTTCGGGGAGCAGGGCATCCAGATTGCCAACCTCCGGATGAACCATGCGGACGGTCCTGCTGACGAGGGGAATGGCACGATGCATCTGAGCTTCCGGCTGCGGATTCAGAAGCAGGAAAAACTGGTGTGCGCTCTGGAGCGCATCGCGGCTTTGGACGCGTTGATCTCCCTCGAGTCCCAGGATCTGGTCACGTGGAAATACGGAAACGAGAAAAGCAACGCGTTGACCCTATAACAGGAGGAATCGGGTGAATGGACGTGAAAAAAACAACTTTGCTGGTCACGGACCTGGACGGGACCTTGTTGACCCGAAATCAGGAGATCAGTCCTGAAAACCAGCAAGCCATCAAACGCTTGAAAGAGCGCGGCGGAATGTTTACGTTTGCGACCGGCAGGACGGAAGAGGCGGTTGCGCCGTTTGCTCGCCAGCTGTCGCTGGAGCTGCCGATGATTTTGTACAACGGAGCGAGAATCTCCCATCCGCTTACGGGAGCGGTGCTGTACGAAGCGACATTGACCTTGCCAGGGGGGCTCTGGAAAGAGCTCCTGCGTGCTGCATCCGATGGTGTGGCGGTGCTGGTCTACAAGGACGGGGACGTGTACGCTCCCGAGCGAAGCGAGCTGCTGGAGCGGCATGAACAAAAAGACGGAGTCCGCTGCAAGCCGTTTCCGCCTGAGCTGACGGGCCAGCCGATTACGAAAATCTTGTTGATCGCCGAACTGCCGGAATGTTTGAAAGCGTTGGAGGAGAAGATCGCAATCACGGGCATAGCCTGCGAGACGGTCTATTCCGAATCCAATTACTTGGAGATTTTGCCTCCGCGGGTGTCGAAAGGGACGGCGCTCGCGGAGCTGGTGCGGATGCTGCAGATCCAGGAGCTGTTCGTCGTCACCGTGGGCGACAATTTGAACGATTTGACCATGGTGAAGGAAGCTGATCTGGGCGTTGCCGTGGCGAACGCCCATCCGTTGCTCAAGGAAGCCGCCGACACCGTCACAGTGCACCACGAGGAGCACGCGATTGCGGCCGTGATCGACAGGATCCTGAAAGAAGCGAACTGAAAGGAAGCGATTCGCATGAATTATTTGGAAGAGGCGAAAGAGATCGCCAAGGAGGCGGGGGCGCTGGTCATGTCCCGGCTCGGAACCGGATTTGCCACCGAAGAAAAAAGCTCCCGGTTTGACGTAGTGACGGAAGTAGACAGAGCTTCCGAAGAGCTGATCCGCAGCCGGATCCGGGAGATGGCAGCGGACCACACGTTTCTCGGGGAGGAGGAATCGTTCGGGAGCAAGGACCGTTTTCATATCCGCTTGGAGCAGGCGCAGGCAGAGCCGAATTTGTGGATCGTCGACCCGATTGACGGAACGAACAACTTCGTGCAGGGAATCCCCGGCTTTACGATTTCGATCGCGATGGCCTGCCGGGGGCAGGTGACCATCGGAGTGATTTACGACCCGTGCCGGGAAGAGTTGTTTTGGGCCGAAGCGGGGAAGGGCGCATATCTGAACGGAAAGCCGCTGCGTGTCTCCGAAACGGCGAGTCTCGGAGAGAGCGTCGTCGCCACTGGGTTTCCCTCCAATCCGGAAGCGCGGGCGGCAGTCATGGCCGGGCTCCAGGAGGTGACGCTTCACTGCCGGACGGTCCGCTCGCTCGGTTCCGCGGCATTGCATCTCGCCTATGTGGCAGCAGGGCGTCTGACGGCTTTCTGGGAAAACGGGCTGAACATTTGGGACACCGCCGCCGGAGCGTTGATCGTTCGGGAGGCGGGAGGAGTGTGCAGCGATACACGCGGGAATCCGTTTGGCCTGATGACTCGTGACGTGTTTGGAAGCAACGGGATCGTGCATCAGGAGCTGCTCAGGTGTTTGAAATAAGCTTGGATTGTCGGGGACGATTCTGCAAATAGAGCAGGGGTCGTCCCTTCTTCGCGTTCTGAAGGCATAGCCACCGAGACGTCATCGAGCCTGCCCCGGTAGGCATCATTCGACAAAAGCCCTCCGGGTCAAGCAGAGGGCTTGCTCGTCACCGCCTTTCGTACCGGTCATTATACGAAGCGTTCTCACAGACTTTTCCCTTCAAGCTGGGCTAAAACTCCGAAAAAGGTTTTCCCATCCGCAAGTTCGGGTAGTAGCAACAGGGGAGGAAGGAATCAGGAGGACGACCCCATGAAATATGTGAATGTCGAACAAGTCGAACCGGGCGACGTGCTGGCCCGCAGCATTTATACGAGCGAAGGGCTGACCTTGCTGCACGCGGGTGTGCAGCTCACGGTCGGAATGATCAACAAATTGCGCCGCTTTGGCGTGACGATGCTCAGCATCAAGGATCCGCTGCTGGATGAAGCGAAGGAAGAGGAAGTGGTGACAGAAACCACGCGCAAGGATGCCATCCGCAATCTTTCGGTCGCCATCCAGTGTGTGCAGTCAGGCAAGCATATGGATGTGCGAGGCATTCACAAGTCGGTGAACAGCATCATCGAAGAGACCCTTCGCAACCGCCGGGTGCTTCTCAATTTGGGCGAGATCCGGACCACGGACAACGCCATGTACATCCACGCCTTAAACGTCTGCATGATGGCAACGGTGATGGGAGTCGGGCTGGGGTACAATGCGCCGCAGCTGAAGGAGCTGTCCACCGGTGCGCTCCTTCACGATATCGGCAAGCTGGGCGCTGACACAAACGCACCGGCGTACAAAGCGAACAGCATGGAGAGCCACCATACATGGCGCGGCTTTCATCTCTTGCGAAAGAAGCATGAAATGAGTATCGTCTCTGCCCATATACCTCTGCAGCACCACGAGTGGGTGGACGGGAGCGGAATTCCCCGTGGCCTTGTCGGGGACGAGATCCACGACTTTGCCAAGATCGTGGCGATCTGCAACTATTACGACAATCTCATCTCTCCGTTCTCGGAGGAAAAGGAGACCCTGGCTCCGTATGTGGCCTGTGAAAAAATCATGGGCCTGGCTGAGAAGCGCTTTGACCACAAGATGGTCATCCACTTCCTGCGATCGATCGCCCTGTATCCGACAGGGACGTCGCTGCGATTGAGCACCGGGGAGATCGGCGTGGTCATCGACCAGAACCGGGGCTTGCCTGCGCGTCCCGTGGTGCGAGTGATCAGGCGCGAACAGAGCGGAAGCAGACGGATGGCGGAGGAGCATGACATCCGTGACATCGACCTCGGGGAGGAAACGACGGTATTCATCACAGGGGTCATGGAGTAATCCAAATTCAGGGTTTTCCCCTGCCAAAATCAGGGAGAGCCCCTACATACGGAGAGGAACGCCTGGACTACAATGAAAACTGGCAAGGGAAGAGGCTTTCCCTTGACCATGAGGAGAGGAAAGGACGTGTCCGTATGTCCCGAATTCTGGTACCTGTCGATTTTTCCGCACAGTCCATTCAGGCTGTCCGTTTTGCGATCGCCTATGCAGCACATAAGCATGAGTTGACGATTCTGCATGTCATCCCGCCGTTTCCTTCGCGGCAAGTGGTGCAGCGGCTGGGCTCCCGCAGTGTCGAATCGTTTCAAGCGGAGGAAGCGACGGAAGATTTGAAACCGTTTGTGGCATTGCTCAACGAAGCGGGTATAACCTACCGCCTGGAGATCGTTTTCGGCACTCCTCACGAAGTCATCGCGAAACAGGCGACGGATGACTACGCCGCCGTCATCATGGGGACGCACGGGTATGGGAGGATGACCGGATACTTGATGCAAAGCGTCAGCTATCCGATCGTTCACGACGCCAAAATCCCGGTATTTCTCGTATCCGAGGAGTCGGATGCAAGCCGTTTCCCTTGGCGCAAGGTCTTGATCGCCGTCGACGGATCAGACCAGGCGATGGCGGCCGCCAAAACGGCTATAGAACTGAGCGAAGGGATGGACGTCAGTTATACACTCTTGACAGTCGTGACGCCCCCGGTCGCTTATACCGGCATATACGGCGTCGGATGGCAGGACACGGGCTCCTTGGAAGAATGGGGCCGCGATACGCTGAAGCCCTACGAAGACATGCTTAAAGAAAAGCAGGTTTCTTTTGAAAGCAAGGTCTTGATCGGGGACCCGGCAATGCTGATCAAGGAGACGGCCAAGGAAGAAGATGCCGGGCTGATCGTGCTTGGCCATCACGGACTCGGAGGGATTGCGGGGACACTGGTCGGAAGCGTCACATTCAAGACCATTCACCGCACGCAGACCCCTCTGCTGATCGTCAAATCGGAATAAAGAGGAACAAAGAAAAACAGCGGCGCTCTGGGAATACGGACATTCCCGGATTGCCGCTGTTTTTCTTTGACGGTTGATCGGCTTGCCTATGTGCATCCTTTCGCCAAGCGGGGAAGTGCGATACAGGACAAACTCATTCATTTTCGATTGAGAACGAGGTCGTCTGGAGAAAATGGGAGAAAAGAAGAGGGGGGCAACGGATGAAGATCGGTAGCCACGTGAGCATTCGCCACGGATACGAAGCGGCCGCTAAGGTGGCAAGCAGTCAGGGAGCCAAGTCCTATCAGTTCTTTCCCAAAAATCCGCGAAGTTTGGGTGTAAAAGCGTTCGACGAGCGGGATGCCGAGGCATGCCGCGCCTATTGCGAGCAGCACGGCCTGTCGTCCATCGCGCACACGCCGTATACGGTGAATTTGTGCGCAGAGGGACCCGAGCTGTTCGAAGCGACGATCCGATCCGTGCGCAACGATCTTGCCATCGCGGAAGCGTGCGGAGCCGTCGGGGTGGTCGTTCATTTCGGCCACTACAAAGGAACCGACATCCTGGAAGGCTACAAACGGATGATCAGCATGATCAATCGCATTCTCGAAGGCTGGGAAGGGCGTGCCAAATTGCTGGTCGAGAACAATGCAGGCCAGGGCAATCGCATGGGCACGACACTGGAGGAGCTGACACAGGTGCGCCTTCTGGTAGCCGAACCGCAAAAAGTGGGATTTTGCTTCGATACGTGCCATGCGTTCGCAAGCGGGCTATGGCACGGAGACGACTGGGAGCAGGTGGCGGAGCGGATGCGCGAGAGCGATTACTTTGCCAGCTTGTGCGCAGTCCACTTGAACGACTCGGTCTATCCGTCCGGCTCTTTCCGCGACCGACACGCCAACATCGGGCAAGGGATGATCGGGGATGCTGCTTTCACAGCCTTTTTGCGGACACCGGAGCTGCAGGGGCTGCCAATCGTACTGGAGACGCCCCGTAGCGGCGAGGATGGCCATCGCCATGAGATCCGCCATGTACGGGAGTTGGCCGATCAGTAGCGGGGATGACCGACTTGTGGTACAGTGTGAGAGAATGTGTGGTCAATGAGGAGGTAACCTGGATGAAACGACGGATCAAGGTCACGATTGCAGATTTTGAATCGCTCAAAGAAAATTTGAACAACCCGGAGGAGCTGGCTTTGTACGAGACAGCGAACGGGAATACATACGATGCCGAAATCGAGCATGACGGCTATGCCATTGTCGATGTGACGGAGGACGACTATATCGAGCTGGCTCCGGGTGAGTACCAGCTGATGATCGAGGAGTGGACCGACGCCGGCAAAATCGGGGAGCTGACGCTGCAGACCATGTCCGACCCGGCCGACGACAAGGCACTGCTGTACCGTACAGTCGATGCAGGAGGCAAAGAGGTACAGGCCCCCGTCTCGCTGCCCAAGCAGGTAGTGGAGCTGGTTGCCAAGACGTGGTTCGGGAAGAAGCAAAAAACGGAAACAGAAGCATAACGCTGTAGGACAAGCAAAGGAGCGATTAATGGCATCGCTCCTATTGGCTTGTTATCAGCTTCTTTGGCTCTTTCTTGCCCTCACACATGCTCCGATTCCAGCCGGTCATTCATGGAAACGACACCGCTGATGATATAAAGAGGGGCTGACTCTTCCTTTGGCTCCACTCGTCGGGCGATGTTCATCCGCTCCCATTTTCGCAGCAGGCGGTCTGCTTCCGCCGCCGATGACGGCAAACAGAAACGCATAGCAGCAGGCAAGCATCATGCGCGTCCGATGTTGGAACAGCGCGAAGATTGGATCGATGTTCGGCTCATAGTCGTAGACGAGAGAAGTGTGGGAGTGGTTGGGAAACGTATAGACGACGCCCCCTTCCTCCGAATAGCTGATCGTGCAATGATTCCCCTGATGCCATGTGCGGACCATCGGCTCTGCCGTCTCATAGCATTCTCGCGTGTAGTAAGGCAGCTCTTTCAGGTAGAGCTCTCCGTAGTTGTCTATGACGTATCGCAGCACACCCGCTTCCTCTCTCGCGCGAATATTCCTCACGTATTGCGTCCTTTCGTACCAGATGTACATGCCCAAGAGCAATGCACTACATACGCTTGCGATGATGTAAGGCCCAGGAAACGAGTAGGAGATCTGCTGGACGTCGAAAAAAACGAAGGTGATGAAGAGGGCAGTGACGGCAGAGAGAATCTGCCATGGATACCCTCCGTTTTTCGTATAGAAAGCAGGGGCCTCATGGTAACGATAGTCTGCAAGGGTCTTCGGGTCCAGCTCATAAATGACACCTTTGCCTATGTCCGATACGGGTCGGATGATCTCTATTCTTTCCATATCCTTGAGGACCTGCTCACAGCGCACAAAACTCATATTCGTCCCCAACGACAGGAGGGGAATGGAGATCATCCCTTTGTTTTCGCAGGCGATCCGGATGACGGCGGCTTGAGTGGCTCGGCGAAATTGCTTGTCTGCTATTTTTTTCTCTTCGTAGAGGGAAAGCACATAGAAAACGGTGATTGGACCAAGCAGGATGGCAATGGCGCCGGCGTTATGTAACAGATTCGAGACAGTCACAATCGGTACGAAGGTAAATAAGATATGCACGCTCATTAGTACTATGATCATCAAGAGAATGAGAATGGTCGAATCCAGGAAAGTAGTACAGGATCTCATCGGAAGCCGCTACGCTCAGATCGATGTACCCTCGTTTTTGCAGCTCCGTTAATATTTTGTTGGCGCGGCCTAATGTCATCAGTTCCGATTGGGCAGCCAGATCCGCTGCGGTGAGGTAACCGTGCCGAGCCTTTGCAACCGACAATACGGCCATTGTGCTCTTGTTGTTCATCATCGTAAAGCGTCGGAGCTGCTGATAGGCTCTCGATCTGAACTTGCCGAATTTCATCTCCAAAGGCAGCCCGATGAGCAGGGCAATCGCCAAACAGAGAGCGAAGACATGCCAGGTGTGGACGTCGGCCTGAATGGCTTCGAGGATGAGATCGTGTTGAATGATGTCATCTTCTTCGAGGCTGGAGAAATAAGGAATCGCATACAACGTCCACAATTTCGCCAACAATAGCAAAACGAGCAGGATCGGAATCGTAAACAGCTGTCTCCATGGCAGATACGATAAGCCGCTACTCCCAAAGAAGAGGGATAAGCGGCTCCGAACGGGTAAAAAATCAAACATTGGACAGCCGGATTTTGTTACACTCACCTCTACGCCAGTACCTGAACAAAATGTGCGTACTTACACACAGGCCGTGCGCTCTCTATACTCAAAACGAAACCATTTTTGAGGAGGAGACATCGTTGAAAACGCTTGTGATCGTTACGCACCCTAGTATCGAAACATCCGTCATCAATAAACGGTGGGTAGAGGAGCTCAAAAAACATCCGGAAACGTATACCGTTCACGAATTGCATCAGGCTTATCCCGATGGAAACATCGACGTGGAAAAAGAACAGGAATTGGTTGAATCGCACGGGAATCTGGTTTTGCAGTTCCCGATCTACTGGTTCAATTGCCCGCCGCTGCTAAAGAAATGGCTGGACGAAGTTTTGACATATGGATGGGCGTACGGTTCGAACGGGGATAAAATGAAGAACCGCAAAGTGGCGTTAGGAGTATCGGCGGGGATCAAAAAGGAGGATTACTCCGAAGAGGGGAGATATCGGTATACGCTGGAACAAATCCTGGTTCCCTTCGAGACGACGTTCCAGTACTGCGATGCCGATTATCGTTCGTTCTATGCCTATTACGGTACAGAAAGCGAGCCCGGGGAAAATGTACCCGGTTCGGACAATGTATCGTCTGAAAGCGGGCTGGAAAAAAGCGCACAAGAATATGTGAAGTTTATCGACAGGCTGTAAGCGAATCGCTCCAATTACGCGAAAAAGAAGCATTTCCCGGGCGGGAGATACTTCTTCCGGTTTTCCAGCCGTTAAGCCTCCCGCTGTATCCTCTCTGGGACAGGCATGTTCTTCTCCCCCCAATCGCACATCATGTGGAGTACCGGGATGAGAGAAAGGCCGCGCTCGGTCAACGAGTATTCGACTTTCGGAGGTACTTGAGGGAATTCCGTGCGCAGGATCAGGCCGTCGGATTCCAGCTCTTTTAACATGATACTCAGCGTTTTGAAGGAAATGGTGCCGATACTCCGCTGCAGCTCATTAAAACGCATAACGGTGTTCTCGGACAGCCAATACAGAATAATCATTTTATATTTGCCGCCGATCAAGGATAGGGTGTATCCAAAGCCGGTGTCCTGCAGCTTTACTCCAGAAGGAACACAGGTATCTCGCACAGTTTGCACTCTCCTTTTCCGAAGAAGTGTAGGGGAAAACGGTGACTCATGACCGTTACGATCATTATGCAATCGGATGAGAAGCGTGTAAAGCGACAGGCGTAGTTCGGACCCTTTCAAAGGCATAACAATGCGAAACAGCGGAAGCCCCAAGACCTTTTTCGGTTCAAGGCTGCCGCTGTTTCGATTCTTGACGATTTGCATTTCGTATCCCTGAACAGGAATTCTTCGCTTACATCTCTTCCGGAGCTGCCAGTCCAAGCAGACGCAGGCCTTCCTTGAGGACCGCGACCACGGCGGCGACGAGCGCGAGGCGGGATGCCTTGACGTCCTCTTCTTCAGCGAGGATGCGGACGTTTGCGTAAAACTTGTTGAACGACTGAGCCAGATCGATCACGTATTTGCCGATCTGGGACGGGTCGAAGTTGTCCGCTGCGCGATCGACGATTTCCGGGAAAACATTCAGAAGCGTAATGACGGCCCATGCTTCCTTGCTGTACAGCGCGCCTGCAGCCAACGCTGCCGGAGCGGACTGGAAGCCGCCTCTGCGCAGCAGCGAGCATGCGCGCGCGTGGGTGTATTGCACGTAAGGCCCAGTCTCGCCTTCAAAGGTCAGCATTTCTTCCAGCGAGAAGTTGATGTCGTTCAGACGGTAGTTTTTCAGGTCGTGGAAAATGACTGCGCCCACACCGACTTGGCGAGCGACCTCTTCCTTGTTTGCCAAAGAAGGGTTTTTCTCCTCGATCACCTTTTGCACGTCCGCGATGGCCTGGGCGAGCACTTCTTCCAGCAGGACGACTTTCCCTTTGCGGGTGGACATTTTCTTGCCGTCCTTGAGCATCATGCCAAACGGGATGTGGTGCATGTCGCGGGACCATTCATAGCCCATTTTTTCCAGGACCTTGTAGAGCTGTTGGAAGTGGAGGCGCTGCTCGTTTCCAACGACGTACAGCGCTTTGGCGAAATCGTACGTCTCGTGGCGGTACAGGGCGGCGGCCAGATCTCGCGTCGCGTACAGCGTCGCACCATCCGATTTTTTGATCAGGCAAGGCGGCATGTCGTATTCATCCAGGTTGACGACGAGTGCTCCTTCCGATTCGGTCAGGAGACCTTTTTCTTCCAGCAAAGTCACGACACGGTCCATCTTGTCGTTGTAGAACGCTTCGCCGTGGGTCGAGTCGAAGGAGACGTTCATCAGGTCGTAGATCTTCATGAACTCTTTCAGCGATTCGTCGCGGAACCATTTCCACAGATGCTGCGCTTCCTCGTCGCCGTCCTCGAGCTTTTTGAACCATTCCCGGCCCTGGTCCTCCAGAGAAGGATTGTCTTTTGCTTCCTCGTGAAAGCGTACGTACAGGGTGAGCAGCTCTTTGATTGGTTCGGCTTTTACTTTCGCTTCGTCCCCCCACAGGCGGTACGCCACGATCAGCTTTCCAAACTGGGTGCCCCAGTCGCCGAGATGGTTGATCCGCACGGGTTCATAGCCTTGCTTTTCCATGATGTTGGCGATCGCGTTGCCGATGACGGTGGAGCGCAGATGGCCCATGGAAAACGGCTTGGCGATGTTCGGGGAGGAGAGGTCGATCGGCACTTTGCGGCCTTTGCCTGCATCGCTGCTGCCGTAGTTGCTGCCTTGCGCGAGGATCGCTCCGATGACTTGCTCGGCGACGCTGGCCTGATCGAGGAACAGGTTGACGTACGGTCCGACAGCAGACACTTCGCGCAGCGGCGTTCCGCTGATTTTTCCTGCCAGCTCGGAGGCGATCATCGGCGGAGCCTTGCGCAGCGCTTTGGCCAGCTGGAAGCAAGGAAACGCGATGTCCCCCATGGCAGGATTCGGAGGTGTCTCCAGCATGCCGTATACCGTTTGTTCAGAAAAGTTTTCCACGCCCAGCTGTGCGAGCGCATCGGCGATTTTTTCCGCCACTTGGTGTTTGTAGCTCATGTCAATCTCCTTTCAGATGGGAAAGAGGTAGGGGATGCTCTCAATAAAAAAACCTCTGCGTCTCCTGTAAAAAAGAGACGAGAGGTTGTGCTCCCGCGGTGCCACTCTTGTTGTTTTTGCCAAGGCAAAAACCGCTTGATCTGCTGTAACGGGCAGTCCCGGCGAATCCCTACGCGATCTGCGCATGCAGATGTTCAGGCCGCATCTCCGAGGTGCGCTTCCCCGCATGGTCTGGCATCGGGCTCGCACCGTCCCCGACTCGCTTAGGCATTTCCATGGAGTACTTTCCTCATCGTCGATAGTTCTATTCTTTAGCATTATAGCTGGTGAGCCGCCGGTCGCGCAACTCACTCTTCAGGCTTTCGCAAAATCTTGTCGAGCTGGGCGAAGTATTCCTGCGTCATTTTTTCCTTGTCCTCGGCGCTCAAATTCTCCGCGTTCATCCATTGCGCCTTGAACTGCTCCAGCTCCTTCAGCATGGCCAGCTCGGCGGCGGCGTCCTCTTCCAGATCATAGTTTTCCGTCGGATCGAACGGAATCAGGCGGTTGTCGTTGCCGCTGCGCAAATAGGGTGAACGCCAAAAGTCAGGGAAGCGGTACGACTGCTCGCCGAAGATCAATCCCAGCACATCGTCCGATTCGAGCGGGAGGAAGTGGTCGTAGTGTTCGCGGCGTCCGCCTTCGGAAAGATTGATGTGGGACAGAGCGTAGCGCAAAAAATGTTCTCCCGTCTCCCGGTTTTTCACGATCGAGTACGTCTCGAAATCGCTCTGCTCCAGTTCCTTGATCGTTTCGAGAGCGGATAGAAATTCATCCTTCTCCCGTGAATGTAATGGGTCCACAGCGATTCGCTCCTTTGCTTTGCTTCGATCCCATCATATCAAATGAGGCGGTGGCTGACAATGAACGGAGCACCGGGGAAGAACCCCCCTAAAAAACAAAAAAGCACCATATCGGTGCTTTTTCGTGTGTAAAGATTAATCGCAGTCACACCCCACGATTACCAACAAGATAAACAGTACGAGCACAATGGCGAAAGTTTCACCAAAAAATCCTCCGCAGAAAGATGTACTCATGTTTGTTTCCCCTCCTTTCGTTATGCTCTAGTCTATACACGAGAGCGGAGATTGGCGTGGGCGAATGACCAGTTCCGGGAAAAATGGGCGCAGACTTTTTCGACAACAGTAAATATTAGACAAATTCTCAATTGACGAAGCGACAGGGGGGTGATAAGATACTTGCAAACATGATGGAAGCAATACAAGCTAGCAATTTCATATATGCGAACGACTCTTATCCAGAGAGGCAGAGGGACTGGCCTGATGAAGCCTCGGCAACCGGTGTAAATCCGGTGCCAATTCCAGCAAAGCTACGGCTTTGAAAGATAAGAGGATGGCTCGGCGTTTCTGTAATCCGCGGACAAATCCTCTTCTTTTCAAAAGAAGGGGATTTTTTGTTACATCAAACGAAGGAGAGGGATTGGCGCGAGGGAAGCCGATTCCTTGAGAAAAGGAGCAAGCTGATGAAACCGACATTTCGCGAACAGCTATCCCGCAAGATATTGATTCTGGACGGCGCGATGGGGACGATGCTGCAGCAGGCAAACCTGACTGCCGCCGACTTTGGCGGCGAAGAGTACGACGGCTGCAACGAGCTGCTGAATTTGACCCGGCCCGATGTAATCCGCTCGATCCACGAGAAGTACCTGGAGGCGGGAGCAGATATCATCGAAACGAATACCTTCGGCGCGACCTCGATCGTGCTCGCCGAGTACGACGTTTCGGATAAAGACCTCGAGATCAACATTGCCGCAGCCCGTTTGGCTAAAGAAGCGTCGGAGAAATACGCGACGAGCGAATGGCCGCGCTTCGTGGCCGGCTCGATGGGACCGACGACGAAGACGCTTGCCTTGACAGGCGGAGTCACCTTCGACGAGCTGATAGAAGCGTACTATCGCCAGGCAAAGGGCCTGATCCTGGGCGGAGCGGATGTGCTGCTCCTGGAGACCTCTCAGGATACATTGAATGTCAAGGCTGGGGGCATCGGGATTCGCAAAGCCTTCACCGAACTGGGCACCGAGCTGCCCGTCATGCTTTCCGGAACGATCGAGCCGATGGGAACGACGCTCGCCGGTCAAAACATAGAAGCTTTCTATTTCTCCCTGGAGCATCTCAAACCGGTCACGGTCGGTCTGAACTGTGCGACCGGACCCGAGTTTATGCGCGACCATCTGCGAACGCTCTCCGGCCTGGCGCAGTGCGGCATCAGCTGTTATCCAAACGCGGGGCTGCCGGATGAAAACGGGCATTACCACGAGACACCGCAAGGCCTCGCCGCCAAAATGCGGGCATTCGCGGAGCAGGGCTGGCTGAACGTCGCGGGAGGGTGCTGCGGCACGACGCCGGAGCATATCAAGGCGATGGCGGAGGCGCTCGCAGATTGCAAGCCGCGGACCCAGGCTGTGGAACCGGTCAGCGCCGTATCGGGAATCGACGTCGTCTACGTGGAAGACGACAACCGTCCGCTGCTCGTGGGTGAGCGGACCAACGTCATCGGTTCGAAAAAGTTCCGTGACCTCATCGCAGCAGGCAAGTACGAAGAGGCGTCGGACATCGCCCGGGCGCAAGTGAAACGCGGCGCGCATGTCATCGACATCTGCCTGGCCGACCCGGACCGTGACGAATACGAAGATATGGAAAAATTTTTGCAATTTGTCGTGAAAAAGGTCAAGGCCCCCCTCATGATCGACTCCACCGATGCGAAGGTGATGGAGCTGGGTCTTCGCTATTCGCAAGGAAAGGCGATTCTGAACTCGATCAACCTGGAGGACGGACTGGAGCGCTTTGAGGAAGTCGCCCCGCTGATCCACAAGTTCGGGGCAGCGGTCGTAGTGGGAACGATCGAAGAAGCAGGGATGGCCGTCACACGCGAGAAAAAGCTGGAGGTCGCCAAACGCTCCTACGATATCTTGGTGAACCAGTACAAAGTCAAACCGCAGGACATCATTTTCGATCCGCTCGTTTTTCCGGTCGGAACGGGAGACGAGCAGTACATCGGTTCGGCGCTTGAAACGGTGGAAGGGATTCGGCTGATCAAACAGGCGATGCCGGAATGCAAGACCATACTAGGGGTCAGCAATGTCTCCTTCGGTCTGCCTCCTGCAGGCCGGGAAGTGCTGAACGCGGTATTCCTGTACCATACGACGCTTGCCGGTCTGGACTACGCGATTGTCAACACCGAGAAGCTCGAGCGTTATGCTTCGATCCCGGAAGAGGAGCGGAAGCTGGCGGAAGCGCTCCTGTTCGAAACGAACGACGAGACGCTGGCTGCCTTCACAGAGTTTTATCGCCAGAAGAAAAAGGAAGTGAGCGTGGAAGTCTCCTCGCTGACGCTGGAGGAGCGGCTGGCGCGCTACGTCGTGGAAGGCTCCAAGGATGGCTTGTTCGACGATCTGAAGCTCGCGCTGGAGAAGTACGCTCCGCTGGAAATTATCAACGGGCCGCTGATGGCGGGAATGGAAGAGGTCGGCCGCCTGTTCAACGGCAACCAGCTGATCGTCGCGGAGGTCCTGCAAAGCGCGGAGGTCATGAAAGCATCCGTGTCGTATCTGGAGCCGTTCATGGAGAAGACGGAATCGGCAGCCAAAGGAAAGATTTTGCTTGCGACAGTCAAGGGCGATGTGCATGACATCGGGAAAAACCTCGTGGAAATTATCCTCGCAAACAACGGCTATGAAGTCGTCAACCTCGGGATCAAGGTACCGCCGGAGCAATTGATCGCCGCTTGCCGTGAAGAAAAGCCGGATGCCATCGGCTTGTCGGGGCTGTTGGTGAAATCGGCCCAGCAGATGGTCATCACGGCACAAGATTTGCGGGATGCGGGAATCGATGTGCCGATGATGGTCGGAGGGGCCGCGCTGACGCGAAAATTCACCTCCAACCGGATCGCACCGGAATATCGAGGCATCGTCCTGTATGCCAAGGATGCAATGGATGGGCTGGATTTGGTGAACCGCCTGCAAAATCCGGAAGAGCGTGAGCGGCTGATCCAGGAGCAGCAGCTTTTGCATGAGGCGGCGGCTGCCGCCGTGCAGCCCGTCCAGGAAACGAAGAAATCGCCGCTCCCAGCCCGCTCTGCCATCAGCAAGACGGTGCCCGTGCACATTCCGCCGGATTGCGAACGCCACGTCCTGCGGCAGTACCCGATTGCTCATTTGCAGCCGTACCTGAATTTGCGGATGCTGCTGGGCAAGCACCTGGGAGTACGCGGAAACGTCGACAAGCTGCTCGAATCGGGGGACGAAAAAGTGCTCCAGCTCTACGAAATCGTCGAAGAGCTGTTGAACGAAGCCAAGCAGCAGGGTACGATTACCGCCCACGGTGTTTATCAATTTTTCCCTGCCCAATCGGACGGCAATGACGTGCTCGTCTACGATCCGAAGGACCACAGCAAGCTCTTGGAACGATTCCAGTTCCCGCGCCAGCCAGAGGAGCCGCACTTGTGCCTGGCGGATTTTCTCAGACCGGTGGAAAGCGGCGAAATGGACTATGTCGGATTCTTGACCGTGACCGCAGGAGGAGGCATCCGCGAGCGTTCGACCGAGTTGAAAGAACGCGGCGACTATTTGCGCTCCCACGTCCTCCAGGCATTGGCATTGGAGCTGGCAGAAGCGTTTGCCGAGCGGATTCACCACATCATGCGCGATGTATGGGGAATTCCCGATCCGGCTGAGATGACCATGCTGGAGCGCTTCGGGGCCCGCTACCAAGGGATACGCGTCTCGTTCGGATATCCCGCGTGCCCGAATTTGGAGGATCAGGCCCAGCTGTTCCGCTTGCTGCAGCCGCAGAGCATCGGCGTGCAGCTGACCGAAGGCTTCATGATGGAGCCGGAAGCATCGGTCTCCGCCATGGTGTTTGCCCATCCGGAAGCCCGTTATTTTAACGCCGGACCGTCGGTGTTTGAAGCGTAAACGGAATCAAAAGGAGAGAAGTGATTGAGTTGACGACGAGCAAGAAAGATTTGCGCGAGTACTTGCAGGATCACCTGCTGATTGGTGACGGAGCGATGGCGACCCAGCTTTACCGGCTGGGCGTCCCGATGGGGGTCAGCTTTGAGGAGCTGTGCCTCTCCAATCCCAAGCTCGTGCAAGAAGTGCACGACTCCTATTACGAGGCGGGAGCGAGGCTTCTGGAGACCAATACGTATTCGGCAAACAGGGACTCCCTGTCCCGCTACGGGCTGGAGCATAAAGTGGCGAGGATCAATCGCCTGGCGGTGAAAATCGCCCGAGAGTCGGCGAAAGACGACGCGTATGTCGCCGGGAGCATCGGTTCGATCTTGGCGGGGCGCGTACGAAAAAAAGTGCTGGATGAATATCGCGACCAGTACGAAGAGCAGGCGATCGCCTTGCTGCATGCAGGGGTCGACGCCATCATCCTGGAGACCTTTCTGGATGTGGAGGAGCTGCTGCTGGCGCTGGAGGTCATCCGGCCGCTGACAGACGCTCCGCTGATCGCTCAGCTAGCCACGCTGGAGGTAGGGCGGACGCGGGATGGATACGCGTTGACAGAGGCGTTTCGTCAATTGAAGGCAGCGGGGGCCGACGTGATCGGTCTCAACTGTCGCCTCGGCCCTGCCGAAATATTGCGATCGTTTGAAAATGTGACGGTGCCGGAGCAGACGCTGCTGTCAGCCTTTCCCAATGCAGGGAGGCTGGGGCTTACGGACGGAGAGTACGCGTACAAGTCGACTCCCGACTATTTCGCAAAGAGTGCCTTGCGTCTGCGGGAGCAAGGAATCCGGCTCCTGGGAGGCTGCTGCGGGACGACCCCACAGCACGTCAAGGCGATGGCAGACGCTCTGGAATCGCTGGAGCCGCAACTCCGGGTCAACCCGATCTTCACACAGGGCGACAGCCCGCAGGTGTCGGTCCAGCATGTGCGGGACGCAGACAAACCGAGCATCGTCGAGCGAGTCAAGACAGAGACGACGATCATCGTCGAGTTCGATCCGCCGCGCGATCTGGATGCCGATTCGTTTTTGGAAGGCTGCTGCGAACTGCACAGAGCCGGGGCGGATGCGATTACCCTGGCGGACAATTCGCTCGCGACCGTACGGATGAGCAATATGGCTTTGGGAGCGTTGATGAAGAGCAGGCACGGCATCGAGCCGCTGCTGCACATCGCGTGCCGCGACCGCAACCTGATCGGCCAGCAGTCCCATCTGATGGGGCTGCATGCGCTCGGCATCGACCAAATCCTGGTGATCACCGGAGACCCGTCCCGCTTCGGGGATTTGCCAGGGGCCACCTCGGTATTTGACGTTACTTCCTTCGATTTGATTCGGATGGTGAAGCAGTTGAACGAAGGCGTCTCGTTCGCAGGCCGTCCTCTCAAGCAAAAGGCCCAGTTCATAGTAGGCGCGGCGTTCAACCCGAACGTCAGACAGATGGATGCGGCGATCGCCCGGCTGGAAAAGAAAGTGGAGGCAGGGGCTGATTACATCATGACTCAGCCTGTGTACGACGCCGAGTCAATCAAGCTCGTGTACGAAGCTACGAAGCATATCGACATTCCGGTTTTCCTCGGCATCATGCCATTGACCAGCTCGCGAAATGCGGAATTCCTGCATAATGAAGTGCCAGGCATCAAGCTGTCCCCCGAAGCGCTGGAGAGGATGAAGAGAGTGCAGCAGGGAGAAGCGGCCCGGCAGGAAGGGATCCAGATGGCCAAGGAGCTGCTCGATACGGCTATCCGTTATTTCAACGGGATTTACCTGATCACACCGTTCCACTATTCCTCCATGACTGCCGAGCTGGTGCAATACGTGCGTCAGCAAAGCGCTTTGCTGAAAGTACAGGCGGCCGCACATACGTGAGGTGCCAATTGAAAGAAAAAGGGCTCTTGCATGAAGAGGATGGCAATTTGTGCCGCTCTTCATTCGAGAGCCCTCATTTTTTCCAGCATGTACGCGCTTTTTTTGATCTCCCGCTTCAGAAACTGCCGGATCTCGTTCTCCGTCATGTCCAGGTATTGCTTCTGCCGCAAAAACCGTTCCGTGATATGAGGAAAAGCGAGGTCTACATATAGCAGATGACGCTGCCGACGGGTGAGAGGATTTTCCCGCAGATAACCTTTCATCAGCTGCCGGAAACCATGGCGATCCCAGTCCCCATCTTTGCGCATCAAAAGCGACAGCACCCGGCTGATATCCTTGGATGGAAAATCGTAACGGACGTCTTCCCAGTCAATGACTGTAATCTTCTGCTTCGTCGACAGCAGATTCCCGTTGTTAAAGTCGCCGTGGCAAAGAAAATGCTCGGAGCACGGGAGCTGCTTCCACTTTTGAAAATAGGATGAATGATGCAGACTGTCAGCTGCGATTTTGCCCGCGATGAGAAAAAAGGGGAGGTGCCAGACAATCATCGCATGCTTGGAATCGGTGCAGGCAGCGTGCTGGTCCTTCCACAGCTTCATGCTGGCGAGATCCTTCTCGTACTCTTCTTCCCAGGTCGATGAAGCATTAAAGTCATCGCTTAAGGGGGAGGAAAACCCCAGCGACGCAGCGTGTATTTTCCCCAGCGTGGAGCCGGTACGCCTAAGCCGCGCGGGAGAGTTGAGGGCGAGCATCGGACCTGATGCCCATTCCTGGATGAGAAAGGGGGAGCGGTTCCAGAAAATGTAACGGCGCCGGTCCTTGGTCCTTTTTACATTTGGAATGGCGATGCCTTTCTTTCGCAAATATTCTTCGGCGTCCAGGATGAAGTCTTGCCTTTCCGCCGTGGTAAACAGGCTTTTACCCAAGTATTTTGCTTTGGGGGTATGCAGAACGACGACAAGCGATTTGCCGGAATCTCTCATGACTTCGTAGCGGACGATTTTGAGCTCGTATTCCTCCTCGATCATGTGGATGAGTGTGTTCACGTCTCCCCTCCTCAAAGAATCGAGTATATGAATATCCTACTGTTCGAAAGGAGGAGGGGTGACAGGGGATACCAGTGGATGCCAGCCCTTCTCTCGCAAAAAGCGGCTGAGCTGACCGAACATGGCGAGTCTGTCCTCGCGGCTGAAGGAAGCGTTTGCCCCACTGGTGGAAGGAATGACGAATATGTAGCTGCCAGGCCAATCGTCTGATCCGAATTCGCGCTTCGGCTGCAAGCCGAGTGAGACGGGCTCCTTCTTTTTTCCGGTGGCATGGCGAAAGGCCGTAATGCCGTTAAAGCAGATGACCCGGGGTCGGTACGCCCTGATCATCTGGACGAACTGCTCTGCCCCGTTTGCAAAATCGCGCTCCGACAGGTCTGAGGACGAGCGGGTCGGGCGGGAGACCAGATCTGTGATCCCGTACTGGTAGTCAAGCAAACGGGCCGTTTCCTCCGGGGCGAGCTGCCTCGGAGTCAATCCCCCTTCGTGCAGGCCGCGCCAGAAGAGGTTGGCTGGATTGGCGTAGTGGTAGCCGGCTGTCGCGGAGACCCTCCCGGGGTTGATCCCGCAAAACAATACCGTCAGGTCGCGCCGAATGTAGGTAGGCAGCCATTTTTCCGTAAAATCGACCATGGACATTCCCTCCTGATATTCCCATTGTAGCATAGAAGGAGATGGGGGCTCCTGGCAAGGGGAATGAGGGCAGAGCCCGCTCACGCTGCAGGAGAAACAAAAAACCACCCGATTGAAACGGATGGCGGACGTTTGTTTTTAAAGCTGCGGATAGGGCAGCATTTGTTCTGGTTCAGCAGGGAGAAACTGCTCAATTTCATTGCGAACGAATTTTTTGGCCTCGAACGGGACTTCCAGTTGATCTTCTTTTCCCCACAGCCAGCTCGACAAAGATGAAAGCATCGGTATGATCCCTCACTTTTTGAAAATGATTGACACAAGAACAGCATACTCCTGTTTCGTGTCCGTGAGGTTGCCGGAATGTGAAGAAGCTGTGAAGAATTGGAAAAAAGTTACTCCTCTTCGTCGAACCAGAGGGGATCTTTGTTGTCGACATCGCCGTTGTAATTGATCAGGATTTCCTCTCCAGCCTTGATGTCTTTGTAGGCATAAAATTCAAAGGTATGATTATCGAAATTGATGTCGTACGTAGCGTTCGGTTCATAGGAGTGGTTGAACAGCATGCCGTAGCCCAAGAGGATCGCGGTATGGTTCGCGCCGTATTCAAACGCGTAATCGGCGATCAGCGTTTTCTCAATGAACTCATGTTCTGCGTTCGGATAAGGCAGAACGGGTGCCTCGTGAATCAATTCGCCTTTGCTGATGTCTTGCGTAGCAAACACGCCCCGATTCAGATCTCCGCTGCTAAGTAGGGATGTTTTGACTTCCAACATGTTCGTCACCTGCGCATTCTTTTATGGGAAAAGGAAATCCCGTTTTTTCTAAGCATGACAGCAGGACGCCAGGAAAGCAACCCATTCTCTCGTGGAAAAATGAGCAAAAGTGTCCGTGCGACTTTTGCGACTGGCTCATGTGCGTGAAAAAAGCGCCCTTTGTATAAAGAGCGCCTTTGCCTTGGTTGCAACTACAGCTGATAAATCTCTGTAAACTTTTTCTCCAGATAGTCCATCAGGTACGTCGCGTTTGTGCCTTCGCCTGTGATATCGTGTACGAGCTCCTGAGGGCTCTTCATTTTTCCGTACTGGTGAATCTTCTCTTTGAGCCACTGGCGGATCGGTGCGAACTCGCCGCTTGCCACCAGCTCTTCGTAGCCGCTGATTTCCTGCTGCATGACGTGGGCGAATTGAGCTGCGTACACGTTGCCCAAGGAGTAAGTCGGGAAGTAGCCGAAGCTTCCGCCGGACCAATGCACATCCTGCAAGACGCCAAGCGTGTCGGTTGGGGGCACGATGCCGAGGTAGTCCTTCATTTTCTCGTTCCAGATCGCGGGCAAGTCGGCTACTTCGAGGGTACGGTTGATCAGCCCTTTTTCGATTTCATAGCGGATCATTACGTGCAGATTGTAGGTCAGCTCGTCCGCTTCCGTCCGGATGTAGGAAGGAGTGACCTCGTTGATGGCACGGAAGAACGATTCTACGCCAACCCCGGAAAATTGGGCAGGGAACGCTTTTTGCAAGTCGCCGTACAAGCCCTTCCAGAACGGCAGGCTGCGTCCGACCATGTTTTCCCAGAACCGGGATTGCGATTCGTGAATACCCATGGAAGTGCCGTCACAGAGCGGAGTGAACAAAAGCTTCTGATCGATGTTCTGCTCGTACATGGCATGCCCCGCTTCATGGATGCTGCTAAACAGTGCGTAGCTGAATTCGTTTGCGTCGTAGCGGGTCGTGATGCGGACGTCGCCTGGATTGAAAGAAGTGCAGAACGGATGGACGCTGCGGTCCATGCGTCCGGCCTGGAAGTCGTAGCCGATGCGCTCCAGGACGAAGCGGTTAAAGGCTTCCTGCTCGGCAATCGGGAAGTGCCGTTTCAGGAAGGACGTGTCGGGCTTGTTCGGCGAATCCGCGATGGCAGAGACGAGCTTGACCGTTTTTTCCCGCAAGGTAGCGAAGATCGGGTCCAACTGATCCACGGTCATGCCGGGTTCGTACAGATCAAGCAGGGTGTTGTATTTGTTTTTGCCGTCATTGCCCCAATACTCGATGAATTCCAGCTGGTAGCTGACGATTTTCTCCAGGTACGGCTGGAACATGGAAAAGTCGTTTTTCTCACGGGCTTCTTCCCAGATCGTTTCCGCTTGGGAGGTCAGCACCACGAATTCCTGGTACTTGGCCGCTGGAATTTTCTTGTTGCGGTCGAATTCTTTTTTGCACTCGCTTACGGTATGGCGGGTCACATCGTCCAGCGCTTCGAAGGCCGCAGGTTCGCTTAGGGACTCCAAAAATTCTTCCATCTCTTTGGAGGTCGCCAGTTTGAACTGTTCGCCTGCCAGGGTGCCGATCACTTCAGAGCGAGCGTCCATTCCTTTGCGAGGAGCCTTCGTCGCTTTGTCCCAATGAAGGACGGCGAGTGCCTGGTTGTAGCTCGTCATCTTTTTTACGTAGTCACGAAAAGCGGTTGCGCGTGCTTCCAGATTGGTCGTCATGGGATCCCTCCTGATATGATGGTAGTATGTACGATCTCGATGCCTTGCGAGCTCTTTTTCAGCAGCTCCGGAATTCATAAGCGGCTGCGCATGAATTCCTACACGTTCAAAAAATTTTTACTACTACACAATTATACCGCCTCCATAAAAAAATACTAGGTGGATGCGTCAAGCAAATGTCGGTATAATCGTAAGGAAAAGCATGTGGCTACTTAATCGTAATGACAGGAGAATGAAGATGAGTCAAACCAATCCCCAATGGGTGCAGGAAATAGCGAAACGCCGCACCTTTGCGATCATCTCTCACCCGGACGCGGGCAAGACCACCATGACCGAAAAACTGCTCTACTACGGCGGAGCGATCCGTGAAGCGGGAATGGTCAAAGGCCGTAAAAACTCCAAGCACGCGACGTCGGACTGGATGGAGATCGAGAAAAAGCGCGGAATTTCGGTGACGTCTTCCGCGATGGACTTTGAATACAAGGGACACCATATCAACATTTTGGATACACCTGGTCACCAGGACTTCAGCGAAGACACGTATCGGACGCTGACCGCAGCAGACGCGGCTGTGATGATCATTGACGTTGCGAAAGGGGTCGAGGCGCAGACCATCAAGCTGTTCAAAGTTTGCCGGATGCGCGGGATTCCGATCTTTACGTTCGTCAACAAGCTGGACCGCCACGGGAAAGACCCGTTCGAGCTGCTGGAAGAAATCGAGCGCGTACTGGGTATCCGCTCGTATCCGATGAACTGGCCGATCGGCATGGGCAGCTACTTCAGCGGCGTTTACGACCGGATGAAATCGCGGGT
Source organism: Brevibacillus brevis (assembly GCF_031583145.1). Classification (NCBI taxonomy): domain Bacteria; kingdom Bacillati; phylum Bacillota; class Bacilli; order Caryophanales; family Paenibacillaceae; genus Brevibacillus; species Brevibacillus brevis. The sequence continues at coordinate 2,461,426 of NZ_CP134050.1, forward strand.
GGAGCTGTACCAAAACGGCTCCCAGCACGAGGAGATTTCCTTTTTCCCTGTGGGGGGCGCGGAAGATCCGCTGATCGGCGAACGCGTCGGCGAGGACCTGTGGCAGCAGCTGCAGGATGAGATTTCCCTTCTGGACGTAGCCGGCGACGATTACAATGAGGAGCTGATCGCCAAGGGGGAGCTGACGCCGGTCTTTTTCGGCAGCGCGATCAACAATTTCGGCGTGCAGACATTCCTGGACAACTTCCTGCAAATGGCTCCGCCGCCCTCTCCGAAAAAGAGCAATGTCGGCTTGATCGATCCGTACTCGAATGCGTTTTCCGGTTTCATTTTCAAGATCCAGGCCAATATGAATCCCGCTCACCGGGACCGCATCGCGTTCCTCCGTATTTGCTCCGGAAAGTTCGAAAGGGGCATGTCCGTCAAGCATGTGCGCTTGGGCAAGGACATCAAGCTGGCCCAGCCGGTGCAGTTTATGGCGCAGGACCGCGAAATCGTCGAGGAATCGTACGCAGGAGATGTCATCGGTCTGTTTGACCCGGGCATTTTCCAGATCGGCGATACGCTCTGTGTCGGACAGTCGTTCGAGTACGAGGAAATGCCGCACTTCTCGCCGGAGTTTTTCTCCAAGGTCATGGTGAAAGACGCCATGAAGCACAAGCAGTTCCAAAAGGGCATCATGCAGCTCACGGAAGAGGGGACGGTCCAGCTTTTCCGCACCCATCCGATGGAAGAGCTGATCCTGGGCGTGGTCGGTGTGCTCCAGTTCGAAGTGCTGGAGTACCGTCTGAAGGCCGAGTATGGCGTGGACATCATGCTGACCCGAATGCCGTATCAAATCGCTCGCTGGCTGGAAGGCGACAAGGCGGAGCTGGAAAAGCTCAAGAGCAAAACGGTCACGGATCGTTACGGCCGCCCCGTCATGCTGTTTGAGAGCGAATACCAGCTGCGGGTCGCAATGGATAAATACCCGTCGATCAAGTTCCACGAAAGCTCGCTCGGACTGAAGTCGCTGCTTTCATAAGCGGACAGGATTGGTTGCCGAACGTTACAAGGAAGGGTCTCCCTTATGTGGTGGGGCCCTTTTGGCTTTGCGATTTTCCCTGAGCGAGCCAGCCAGCCTTATGCGCTCTGCGAGCGGAAGCAGGAATTATTTTCTTGGCATTTCGGTCCCGCGGTCCGCCTGAGTCGAATCGTACGAGAACAGCTTGAGGACATCCGGATCACCCGGCAGCTGGAAAAGGCGTTCAAACCGAAGGCCGATTTTTTGCAGCAATCGGGCGGAAGCGTCATTGTCCTGGGTTGTTATGGCGACTACCCTCGCAAGACCCAGCTTGTTCACGGCGTATTCCATGACGGCAGATGCGGCTTCGTACGCATAGCCCTGCGCGCGATAGGCGGGGAGGAAGGCAAAGCCGATATCGATATCGTCCAAACCGTCCCTTTTGACCAGGCCGCAGATTCCCAGTGGTGTGCTGTCTTCCTTTCGTTCTACGAGAAACAGTCCGAACCCGTATTGCTCGTACATTCGCATCGCCCCGTTCGCAATGTAGGCGCGAGCATCTTCGAGTGTGCGGACGCCGCGGTCCCCGATGTACTGCAGCCACTGTGGGTCGTTGACGAGCTGCAAGACAAACGCAGCGTCGTCTTGGGTCTGATACCGCAGCAAAAGCCGGTCCGTTTCCATCACCTTCATGAAAGTCACCATTCTTTCTTCTTGGAGTAAAGAAGCACGAAAGATAGAGTACGGTATTCCCCCACGATTTTCCTTTTTCGGTATCGGATTTCGGGCTGTTGAGATTTTCCCTGCACGCTGCGGAACTTTGCATCCTTCCGCCATAGCGACGCTGTTCGGCATTCCCGAAGCGATTGGCCTTCCCGTGCAAGCTTCCTTTTCCAGGCGGTTTTCTATCCTAATTGGACGACTCCCTACATATATTGGGACAAAGAGTGTACCACCAGAGGAGAGGAGGGGAATACCTCTGAGGGTTCTCCTGTTTGTCGTGTTGTTTCTCGTGGCGTTTGACATGCACGCGCAGACGCCGCTGCTTGCGCCCTACTTAAACATCCTGGGGGTCTCAGCGGCGATGATCGGCTTTGTCTTGGGAGGGTATGCGGTCAGCAACCTGACAGGAAATTTGCTGGCGGGCCCTTTCCTGGACCGATACCCGAAAAAGTACTTTATTTCCGGAGGGCTCGTGCTGGCGGGAGTGATGCTCATCGGGCAAGGGGTCGTCCAGCATACCGGAGGGTTTTTCGCCTTTCGCCTGATGCTCGGATTCCTCATGGCGTTCGTCTCGCCGGCATGCTCTGCCTTGCTCGGAGAGACGGGAAGGTCCGAGCGCGAGCAAGGGGAAATCATGGGGAAGAAGGGGCTGGTGCTCACGACCGCGGGGATCGTGTCGCCGGCTGTAGGGAGCTTCCTGGCCGTGAAGTTCGGGTATAGCCAGTCATTCATCATTTTGGGCTACATCATGCTGATCGCCGGCGTATTCGCCGGACTCGTCCTGCCGATCCGAGTGGCCGGCAGTGTGCCGAATCCGCCGAGAGTAGCGAGAGTCGGCAAAAGCAGTGTGATGGCCGTCCTGGAAAACCGTCTGTTGTATCCGGCTTTTCTCGGCGGCTTCGCCATTATGTACGCCCAGGGTACGATCATTTACGAGGTGCCCTTGTGGATTCAAAAGCAAGGGCTCTCTCCGGGTGTCACGGGAGTTCTGTTCAGCCTCAAAGGGCTGGGGGCGCTCGCAATCCTCAGCCAGTTTTGGCTCTACCGAGTGCCTGTCGAGCAGCGGACGCTTGCCGGGATCGGGGTTCTCAGCCTCCTTTTGTACGGGCTCGCCATTGGCTTGCCCATCCCGATCCACGTCATGATGTTTCTCTTAGGAGCCTGCTTCGGCATGCTGTTCCCCGCATTGGCCACGCTTCTGACGGTGCATTCTCCACGCGAGCTTTACGGCAGCGCGTTCAGCATTTACTCCGCCGTCCTGTCGATTGGAGCCGTCCTGAGCCCGATCATTGCCGGACTCATCGGGAACTGGCACCATTCCTACTTTATTGCGTTCTTTGTGACCGCCGGCGTATGTCTGGCCGGGGGGATCCATCGCCTTTTGCTCAGTGGAGTGCCCAGATGAGCGAAGCAAAAGCAATCGGAAAGTGGCCGCAGCTTCCCAGTCGGAGAAGGCGGCCTTTTTCTACGCCTTTTTTTCACGAACCAACTTGACATACCTACGGTAGGTTTGTAAACTCGAGGTACCGACCGAAGGTATGTTGAAGAATTTCCCGGATCAAAACCCGGTAGGAAAGACGTTTGAATGAAGAGGAAAGAAGGGACGATGTGCCACATGAAAAAAACACGCAATGAGATCGTGATTACGCTGGTTCTCAATATCCTGTTGCCTTATCTGATTTATAGCCTGCTTATTACCCGTACGAGCAGCATCGCCGCGCTTTCGGCTGCAGCCCTTGTCCCGTTGTGCGACTCGCTTTACAGCCTGATCCGTACCCGCAAGCCGGATATGTTTTCCGGATTCATCTTCCTCGGGCTGATACTCAGCGTGATCGCTGTCCTGCTCGGAGGGGATGAGCGTTTCATCCTGCTGCGGGAGTCTTACGTGACAGGCATCATGGGGCTGGTCTTCCTCGTTTCGCTGGCATTTGCCAGACCGTTGATTTACCATTTTGCCGAGAGGTTCACTGGCCGCGATCCGCACATGAATGAGAAATGGGAGTCAAACCCGCGCTATCGCCGGACGTTTCGCCTGCTGACGGCGGTATGGGGAGTAGCCTTGCTGCTGGAAGCGCTCGTGAAAGTGGTACTGGTGTACACGTTGTCGATCCCTACTTTCCTGCTCGTCTCGCCTTTCTTTGCTTACGGCATAATCGGCCTGACAATCTGGTGGAACATCAGCTTCGTAAAACGGGCAAAAAGGCAGGGAGCGGCTGAAGCGAGTGCTGATTTGCAAACAGGAGGGAAAAAGCAATGAAGGCAAGTACGATGAATGCCAGCCTGAAAATGCTGCTGGACATTGCCAAAGAGATGATTATGGAGAAAGGGTGCCGCGCGACGACGTTGCAGGAGATTGCAGATCGGGGCGGGCTGACCAAAGGAGCCATTTACCATTATGTCAAGAGCAAGGATGAACTGTTTGCCTTGATTTTGGAAGAGGGGATGGAGGAGGCCAATGAAAAATTTTTCGAGTCTACGGCAACTGCCCCTATCGGACCGGAAGGAAAGCATGGACCGCTCAGCCTCTTGTCCGTGAGGCTTCGCAACATCGCCAGCGCGGACAGTGCCGCAAGCCAAGTCTTCATTTACCTGCTCAGCCAAAAGGATAAGCCGGCCGTGGCGAAAATTCTCGGCCGTTATTACGACACATCGATTCAGACATCAAAAAAGTGGATCGAGTATGGACAGCAAAGCGGGGCGATCCCTGCTTCCGTCAACGCGGAAAAGGCAGCCCGGATGTTCACCGTATTCAAAAACGGCCTGCAAGTGCAGCATAGTTTGGGGCCGGAAAACGAAATCGACGATGCGGAGATTTACGCATTCATGGCCAACGTCCTCAGCGAAAAAGGAACGCACTGACAAACACGAAGCCCCCTGCCGGTCCCACGTAGGACAAATGGCAAGGGGGCTTTTTGCTAGACAGGCGTTTGCTTGTTGGATTTCTGCCCGGCAGCCCGGCTCTTCACATGCTTCAGCTGAGCCACGATGATGAAGCTGACGATGACGAGCAGAAACCAGGAGCTGATTTTGCTGATGTGGACGATGTCCCAGCCGTCGCGTTGATTCGGATAGTACCAGGCGCCGAAAAAGGTGGCGATATTCTCGGCGATCCAAATAAAAAAGCCGATCAGAAAAAACGCGAGCGGAAGCGGCATCCAAAGGCGTTCTTCCGCTACCTGAAAGTGAACGCGCGTGCGCCAGAAGACGATAAAGATCGCCACCGTCAGTACCCAGCGTACATCCCACAGAAAGTGATGAGTGAAAAAGTTGAGGTACACCGCGGCACCCAAACATACAGCCAGCCACTGATTCGGCCATGCGGAAAGGCCGACGTCCAGGCGCCGCCACGCCTGGCAAAGGTAGCTCGCGACACTCGCATACATGAATCCGCTGTACAAGGGAACTCCGTATACCTTGCTCACGGCCGGCTCCGGGTACCCCCACGACCCCATGTGTACTTTGAACAGTTCCAAGGCGAGACCGATCAGGTGAAACACGGTGATGACCTTGAGTTCATCCTTCGTCTCCAGCCTGCTCTTGACCATGACCACCTGAAAAAGCAGGCAGAGCAAGAGCAGCAAATCGTATCGGGCCAATCCCGGGATGCTGACAAATTTCGATACAGCGAGCGCCGCGAAAATGAAGACGGGAAAGATGCAGGACATAGCCTCCTGGTACCCGAAGTGGAGCAGGAGGCGGAACGCGCGAATCACTCTTTGACCTCGCCGTCAGGAGTAGGACCGACCGCTACGGGCAAATCGTAGGAGCTCCAGTCGCTCCAGCTGCCCGGATACAGCTTGGCATCTGTCCGTCCGGCAGCATGCAGGGCCAGCAGATTGGAGCAGGCCGTCACTCCGGAGCCGCAGTAGACGATGATGTCTTGGTCGGAGAACGGCTCCAGCCGCGATTTGAGCTGGTCCACAGGCAGCATGGTCTGGTCGGGAGCGAGGTTTTCCTTGTAAAAGAAGTGATGGGCGCCGGGAATGTGGCCGGCTTTCGGGTCGAGCGGTTCGCTTTCCCCACGGTAGCGTTCGCCTGCTCGGGAGTCCAGCAGTGCGGTTTTGGGGCCTCTCGCTTGCACGCCCTGGATGTCTACGAGCATGTCCGGACGCACCTGTGGTTTGAATGTACGGGGCTTCGGCGTAGGGACATCCGCCGTGACCTCGTAGCCAGCCCTCTTCCAAGCTGCATAACCCCCGTCGAGCACCGCAGTCTTGTCGTGACCGAGGTAGCGCAGCAGCCACCAGAGCCGGCCTGCCATGGCCATCTCCTGATCGTCGTATGCGATGACGGTCGTATGCTCATCGATGCCCGCCTGGGAAAAGAGGGACGTCAACGCTTCCACGGAAGGAAGCGGATGGCGTCCGCCGTGCTCGGCTTTCGGGCCGGACAGATCGCGGTTCAGGTGGAAGTAGAGAGCGCCAGGTATGTGATCTTGTCCGTAATCCTCCGCACCTGCTTCCGCTGTGCTCAGTTGGAAGCGGCAGTCCACAATGACGAGCTGGTCGTCGTGTAAATGGTCGTGCAGCCATTGGGCCGTGACGAGTGGTTGCATAGAATCTCCCTACTTTCGCTTTTTTTCCTACATCATAGCAGAAGAGCTGTCCAATCGGGTACAATATTCTGGGGAATTCGAGGAGGGAGAACATCATGAAACGAGTCATACGCTATTTTCTGGAGGGGCTTTTGTACGTCATACCTCTCGCAGTCACCATTTATATCCTGTACACCATCTTCGTCACAGTGGACAGCTGGCTGGGGCTGGGCATTCCAGGCGTAGGCTTTGTCCTGACCATTGTCGGAATTACCGTCGTCGGTTTCCTCGCATCGAATGTGTTGACGCGCGGGGTACTGGCGCTCGTCTCCAAAGTTTTTGAAAAAGTGCCGTTCATTAAATTGATCTATACATCCATCAAGGACTTGATCGGTGCATTCGTCGGGGAGAAGAAGAGCTTTGACAAGCCGGTGCTGGTCACCTTGTCCAAAGACGGGAGCGCCAAAGCGATCGGCTTCATCACCAAGGAGAGCCTGGAGTCGTACGGCCTGTCGGACCACGTAGCCGTGTACTTCCCGCAATCGTACAACTTTGCCGGCAATTTGCTCTTGTTCCCCAGTGAGCAGATCCAACTGCTGGACGTAGACAGCACCGAAGCCATGGCGTTCCTCGTATCCGGAGGGGTATCCGGCAAATAGAGAGAGGGAAGTCCGACCAGAAAGAAAAAGGGGTGTCTGCGCAGGTTTTTCTTTCCTTTGCAGACATCCCTTTTGGCTTGTACAGATAGGAATATGGATTTCGAAATCAGCTGCTGAAAAAAAAGCTGCGGCTGCTTCGTTTTCTGCCGTAATGTCGGTGCCCGTACGACTTGTGACCACCGATCATAAACGGTCCCTGGCGCTTGTAATCGCTGCTGCTGTAATGGCGGTGCCGATGTCCGCCCATTTTCCAAAGCCACTTTGCCCCTGATTTGAGCAGGGCGACAATGACAACGGCGGCAATGATGAACAGCACGAGCCCGATACCCAAAATCGCAAGGATGATTGTCATCCGCATCTTCTCCTTGAAGTTCGACCTGCTAGGTAATACGGATGTGCCCAAATCAGGTTTCAGACGATCAGCTTTCGGCGTTGAGATATTGTTCGTAGCGGGTGTAGTCGATCTGCTTGTCCTTTAAGTGGGCGATCAGCCATTTATGGTCACGTTTGGGGGTAGCTACGATGTAGCCCTTGACGATCAGGTCGGTCGTGATGACGCTTGCTTTTTCCTCCAGGGCGATCTGTCCGATTTTGGCTGCAATCGACCTTCTCGCCACATCGCGGAATAGCTGGGGGACGGGATCGACCAGTTCGTTCAGCAGAGCAAGGCCTTCCTCTGTCCAAAGCGAGCGAGTCTGATCGATGTAGTAATCCTGCCAATCCAGATCCGATTTCCCGTCGCTCTTCGGCATCGACTTCAAAAACTTGCGAAACATGAAGTATCCGCCGATTCCCATCAGGCCGACCAGGACGATAGACCAACCCATGATGAACAGGGAAAAACCTGTGGACATTTGTGACATAAAACTGCACCTCGTTACTATTACTTTGTCATCCAAAATGTTTCGTAACCAAAGTGTACCTTATTTTGGCTGCGGCAACAAACTTTTTGTGCGAGCGCCCATCCTGCGGGTTTGCTCTTCCCAAGTACACATACAATTTAGTATGATTAGAATTAATCTTTCTAGGGAGTTGACGCTCATGTTCAAGCTAGGACAACGCGTCGTCATTGTTGCCGACTCCTTTGAGCAAGGCTTGCCCATGGGCGAATACGGTTACTTGATTGCACGCGACCGCAACCCAGACAGCGCCTTTGCATGGGTGATACGCATACCCAAATTAGATAAGCAATTTCCCGTTGTTGAAGAGGATATCGCTCTGGAGTCGCAGCTGCTCGAAGAAGAAGCGGAGCGCGTATCGCGCGAGGCTCTGCTCGACTTCGCTCTGGCTACGCGCAACGAAGCGCTTTTCCGCCAACTGGTAGGCTTGCAGGATGCGGAAGAGGCAAATGACGAACCAGTAAAGGAATCCGTAGAGGATTTTATCCGTAAAGTAAATATGAAAGCGTGGATTTAAGGCACAAGACACGTAACGGTTTTTCTTGCAAAAGACAGGACGATCCCATTCGCTCTGTGAAAGAGTCGAGAAAATCGAGAGTCCATTTGGAAGAGAACAAACGAAACGTGAGCCCTATGAACCCCGGCTCCGCCCAAAAAGCTTGGGGCTGCCGGGGCCATTGGGAAGATCGTTCTTTTGCCGGGACAAGCCGGTCCCATGAGACTAATTGTGAAGGAAATGAAAGAGAGGCTGTTACATGTCTGAATTTGTGACGTTTACCAATGAGTTTGGTCATTCCATCGATATGTCGCGGGAGGATTACCAGAAAAAAATCATTCCGCACAACCTGGACCTTTACTGGGATCAAAAGGAAAAGCTGCGTGATTTCGCGATGGAATTGGTGAAGGAGCAATTTCACGAGCAGGCAGCCGTCGCAGCAGACAGGCTCCTTGAACTGTACGGTCCGATTGAGTCAGCGCTCATTTTTCGGGCCGTCGTGCACATGCAAGCGAGAGAGTTCGATCGCGCCAAAGCCATTTTGACCGATTGTCTGGAGCGTTTCCCATCGTCGGGCACAGCCTGTACGAATCTGGCCAAAGTCTACGCCTTTGAGGGAGACGAGGCAAAGGCGTTCGAGACGTTGAATACCGGGCTGCACAAAGATCCGAATCAGGAAAACGGCCTAAATATGTACGTGGAGAGCTTTCTGTCTGGCGGCAGGAAGGAAGAACTGAAAGAGCGGCTGAAAGCGCTCGCAGGGCTGGAAGGAGCATGGCGCCCGCAACTGCATTTGGCGCGCGTCGCGTTGACGGAAGAAAATCTGCTAAAGGCCATGCACTGGTACGACCAGGCAATCGAAGGGGCAAAGGATCGCTTCGAGGTCGTCATGACGGTGACGGGAGAGCTCGGACAAGCGGGCTACGTGTACCAGTTGATTCAAATATGCGAGAAGTACTGGTCGCCCGATTTTCCTTTTCCCTATGCCGGCTTCAATTACGCCAACGCACTGATCGCCACGGACCAAAAAGAGAAAGCCATCGCGATCCTGCGAACCATGCAGGAGCATTTGCCTGACAACTACAAGCCGATGGTCGATCATTTCCTTCTGAGAGTGCCGGGCGCGCAGGAAGTGGAAGCGGCAGCCGCTCAAAAAGTGGCCGACAGCCAAACCGCAGATTCGGCTCACAAGAAGAGCTGGTGGAAGTTCTGGAAGTAGCGAGCAAAAGCAAAAGCGCCCGAACCGGTGAGTCGGGCGTTTTTGCGTTGTGTTGCCATCTATTTGAACTGGCTGGTGAGCCGCCGCTCCAGGAACGCGACGCCTTGGTACATCAACGTGGCGACGACGGCGATAATGGCGAGGCTCATCATGACCAGGGTAAAATTAAAGACCTGAAATCCGTAGATGATCAAGTAGCCCAATCCCTGCTGCGAGACGAGGAACTCTCCGACGATGACGCCGACCCAGGAAAGGCCGACATTTACTTTCAGCGTGGCGAGGAGAGTCGGGATGGTGGAAGGCAGGATGACCATCGAAAAGGTTTGTCGCTTGTTTCCCCCAAGTGTCTGCACGACTTTGATGTAGTTGGGGTTGACTTCCTTGAAGCTGGTGTAGATGTTGATCGTGGTGATGATCACCGAGATGGCGCAGCCCATCGCGATGACGGAAAACAGTCCCGGGCCGAAGCTGACGATGAACACCGGTCCGAGCGCGACCTTCGGCATGCTGTTGGCGATGACGAGGTACGGCTCCAGGACGCGGGAGAGAAATGGAGACCACCAGATGATCGCAGCGATCACGGCCCCGAGCAGCGTGCCGAGGAGGAAGCCCACGACCGTCTCCCACACCGTCATGCCGACGTGGGGCAGGAGGGTGCCATCCAGCAGGACCGTCCAGAATTGGGCCCATACCTTGGAAGGATAGCTGAAAATCAGCGGATTGATCGCATTCGTCCGCGCGAGCAGCTCCCATAATCCGAGAAACGCGAGAAACAGGATGCACTGCGTCGACAACACCCAGTTGCGGGTCTTTGCTTCCCGCCGAAGATAACGGCGATGGACGGCTTCAACTTCCTTTTGCTGCATCGGAAACCACCTCCATCTCTTTCCAGACGCGGTGGAACAGGTCCTGGAACCCCGCCTCATTTCGGGCAGCGAACGGAATGGCGTCCCGAATGTGGGGAGGAATCGTGACTTCACTGTTGATCTGGCCTGGATTGCGTGACAAAATATAGACTCGATCTCCCATCGCGATCGATTCGGAGAGGTCGTGCGTGACGAGAACAGCCGTCTTTTTGTGGCGGCGCAGCGTGGTGAAGATCAAGTCTTCCAGCTTGAGCTTGGTTTGATAGTCGAGGGCCGAAAAAGGTTCATCCAGAAGCAGGACATCCGGCTGGCAGGCAAGCGTCCGCACGAGTGCCACTCGCTGGCGCATTCCACCGGAGAGCTGCGTGGGCGAGGACTTGCGCACGTCGACGAGCTCCATTTCATCGAGGAGATGAAGGGCGTACTCTTCCGTCTCTTTGGTACGGATTCCTTGGATGTCCAGCCCGAGGAAGACATTGTCTTCAATGGTCCGCCAGTTGAACAGATAATCTTGTTGAAGCATGTAGCCGACCTGGCGTGACGTGCCGGCGACAGGGTGTCCGTCGAGCAGCACCTTGCCTGCCGTCGGTTGCTCCAATCCGGCCATCAGCGAGAGCAGAGTCGTCTTGCCGCAGCCGCTGGGACCTACCAAACAGATGAACTCGCCTTCCCCCACGCGCAGGTTGATATCCCTGACCGCCATGAATGCCCGGGTCGCGGATAGGTAAAGATGGGTCACGTGGCAAAGTTCAAGTTTGGCCGGCGTAGAAGGAATCTGGTTCATTGTCGTCTACTTCCCTTCTTTAGCAGCTTTGGCGAAGGTGGTATTGACCAATTTGGCGTAATCGGCGGGCTGCTTCAGCTCTCCCGCACTGTTCATGATGTCCTGCAGCTGGTTCCACTCGGCTTCATCCAGGATCGGATCCGTGGCGTAAGAGCCTTGCTCCAGGTATCGCTTCACTGCGCTCTCCAGAATATCAGGCTGAATTTGTTCGAAGTATTTGCCGATGACCGCAGCCGTTTCCTTGGGGGTGTGGCTGGCAACCCATTGTTGCCCTTTGTAGACGGCATTGGTAAACTTTTGGATAGCGGTGGAATGGCTGTCCATATAGCTTTGCTTGGTCATGAATACCGTATAGGGGACGGTGCCGCTCTCCTTCCCGAACGAAGCGACGACGTGGCCGATCCCTTCCTGTTCGAAGCGGGATGCTTCCGGCTCGAACAATTGTACATATTCACCGGTTCCGGATGCGAAGGAAGCGGCGATGTTTTTGAATTCGATGTTCTGGATCAGGGTGAGGTCGCTGCCCGGGTTGATGTTGTGCTTTTTGAGCACGTATTCGCCCACCATTTGCGGCATGCCGCCCTTGCGCTGCCCGAGGAAGACTTTGCCTTTCAACTGATCGAAGGAGAATGCGTCCACTTTGTTGCGAGCTACGAGAAAAGTGCCGTCGGTCTGCGTCAGCTGGGCAAAGTTGACGACAGGATCGGCTGCGCCTTGCTGCGAGACGTAGATGCTGGTTTCGGATCCGACCAACGCGACTTCGATGCCGCCGGACAAAAGCGCGGACATCACCTTGTCGCCGCCGGGAATGGTAGAAAGCTCGACGTCCAGCCCTTCGTCCTTGAAGAACCCTTTTTCCAGGGCGACGTATTGCGGCGCGTAGAACAGGGAGCGCGTCACTTCACCGATGCGGATTTTTTCCGGAGCGCTCGAGCACCCGGCCAGAATGGCCATGATGGCAAGCCCTGCGGCAAGACCCGCGGATATGAGCCGTTTCATTATCAGGAGTCCCTCCTTGCTAGGCTGTAGTTTTGATGTAGCGTATGCGCCCAGAGAAAAAAGGGTGAATGCCTAGAGAGCCGGACAGGCACGCTACGCCGGGGAGAGGGTACACAACCATAAAGGAGATGCGCACAAGTCGTGATCGTGACTTTTTTAGGAACAGGATCGGGAGCCCCAACCACGAGACGCAATGTAAGCGGAATCGGTCTGCGCTTTTTGCAAGCGGGAAAGTGGTGGCTGTTCGACTGCGGGGAAGGTACACAGCATCAGCTGCTCCGCTCTCCGATGAAGATCAGCCAATTGGACAAAATTTTTATCACCCATCTGCATGGGGATCACCTATACGGATTGATCGGTCTGCTCGCGAGCAGGTCTTTGCGCAATGGCGAGGCCGCCCCTCTGGAGCTGTACGGCCCGCCTGGACTGGATCGCTACTTCCGTGCCGTGATGGAGACCAGCCCGGTTCACCTGCAGTATCCTCTGGAGCTGCGAATTGTGAGCGAAGGCGTGGTCTATGAAGATGATGAGATCGTCGTCACCTGCCGGATGGCAAAGCACCGGGTGCCGTCTTATGCCTACGCCGTCACGGAAAAGGAAAAGCCGGGAGCGTTCTTGGTAGATCGGGCCAAGGAGGCGGGGGTTCCGTCTGGCCCGTTGTACGGCGCTCTCAAGCGTGGAGAGAAAGTGACGCTCCCGGACGGACGCGTCTTGGACGGCAAAGACTTCGTGGGGGAGCCGCAGCCGGGACGCAAAATCGTCTTCAGCGGCGACACGGAGCCGTGCGCTTCGGTGCGGGAGCTGGCACAGGCCGCCGACTTACTGGTCCATGAAGCTACCTATGCGTACAAGGACAAGGAGCTGGCTGTACGGAGCGGCCACTCCACAGCGCGGGAAGCGGCGGAGCTGGCGAGACAGGCGAATGTCAAGCAGCTTTGCCTGACGCATTTCAGTCCGCGCTACGAGGATGAAGAGGGAGACTTTACGATGGAAGATCTTCTGGCGGAGGCTCAGGCCATCCATCCCTGCACACAGCTGGCAGCCGATTTTGCGGATGTTCCGGTCAAGCGGGTACGTATGACGGAAGGAAGCGCAGAAGCGTGCGAGTAAGATCATCCAAGGGAGGAGAGGGAGCATGAAACGAATCGCGTTTGCGACTCCGGAAGAATTGATTCAGCATTGTCGGAAAGAGGAAGTCGGCCTGGTGGTGGAATACCGTGATGAGACAAACAAGCAGCGTCAGGTCGTATTGTCGGGGGAGCGGCTTGCCGAGGTGGAAACGTATATGAACAGCGCCAAAGCAGAGGCTTACTACCGCAAGGACGGCATTTTTTTTGAAGTGATCGCGGGCTGGAAGTAGGGTACAGACGCTCAGACAAGAAAAGACCGACTGGTCGAACGGGAGAGGAAAGGTGAAAAGGGGTGTCTGGTATACGGATCAGCAAACCGTTTGTCATCCGCTATGCGATGTTTATCGCAGGGCTGTTCGTCGGCGCTCTCGGGTGCGTGCTGGCGATCCAAGCCAGGCTGGGGGTAGCGCCGTGGGATACGTTCCACATCGGTTTGCAAAAGACGTTTGGTTTGACAATCGGGATCTGGTCGCAGATCGTGGGCGTCGTCGTGATTTTGTCTTCGTATGCCGTAGCGAAAATCAAACCGAATGTCGCGATGTTTATCAACATGATTTGCTTCGGGAGTTTTCTGGATTTGATCTTGTGGACGCATGTCATTCCAGCACCGCAAACATGGACAGGGAGGCTCCTGATGTTTTTGCTCGGCGTCATCGTCATGACGATTGGAATCGGGATGTATCTGTCGCCGCGCCTCGGAGCGGGACCGCGCGACAGCTTCATGCTCGCCATGAATGAGCGGCTGGGCTGGAGCATCCAGAGGGTCCGGCTGATCATTGAGGTCACGGTCCTCCTCGCAGGAGCGGCACTTGGCGGCCCGGTATCCATCGGCACCGTGTTGATCGCCTTGCTGACAGGCCCCTTGATCCAGCGGACGATTCCGTTTTGGGAAAAGGTCATGAAGAGGCAGTACGCCTTGCCGGAACCAATGAAGCGTCAAGCAGGTTAGGCCCTGTCCACATTCGCTGATGCGCTCTTATCCAGAATTGGGTAATTCCATTGGGCGAGCGTCCAATCATGTTTTGCCAAGAGCACATACCCTATGATCAGTTGCCGATGAAGGAGGGAAAGCGAATGAGCGGATTTAATGGCTTTGGCTTCGACGACTTTGCTTTGGTACTGGTGTTGTTCGTACTGCTGACGATTGTTGCGTGCGCTTGCGACTAAGATCGAGACTGTGCCGAACTGGCGAATAACAAAAGGGAGAGCGAGGAGCTCTCCCTTTTGTTTTGCTTCGAAATGGATTTGCCTTGCCGTCGAGAGAAAAAATCGGCTGACGGATTGTCAGCCGAGTACGTCGTGCACCTGCTTTTGTACGCTGGAAATTTGCTTGTCGTTCAACTCTACGCCAACAGCCTTGCTGACTTTCTTGATCAGGTTTTTCAGCTTCTTGTCATCCTTGAGATCTTTTTTCGAGTAATTTTTGGCCAGCGATTTAATATCGCTCATCTTCCACTTTTTCTTGCTCTTTTTGTTGATTTTTTTGAGCAATTCGCTAGGACTGCCTTTCAGATTCTTGATTTTCAGCTTCTTTTTTTTCTTAGCCACTGTCTCACCGCTCCTCTCATCATGAAACCTCTGCTGTCCTATGCAGTTATATGGGAAGTTGCAGTTATTCGCTTGGACAGATGGTCAGGGCATTACGCCTATTTTGTCAGGCATGTGTAGATGCCCAAACCCAACGGCTCAGCAGCATCATAGGATGGTGGCAGAGCATTCATGACAGGAGGCCAGCTGCGTGAAAATCATCAGCTTTCATCGACATACACCGTTTCAGGAGATCTTGGCGGATTTACGGGCGCATGTCACGGATCAGAAGGAAAAGCAGCCGTGGAGATGCTACGACGATTTGTCCTGCATGTGCGTCAATGAACGCGTGTATGAACGCCACCACTCCCATTTCAGCCGGTATTCGGCTACGGTAGAAGATAATGTGACGATCAGCGTCCATGCGCAAAGCATCGAGGAGACGACTGGAGAACCCGTGGGGGGCATCGCCACAGATGAAGTGCCATGGGGGGTCCGCTACGTCGGTGCGGAACGGCTCTGGAAAAGGGGACGCGGTGAAGGGGTAAACATTGCTGTGATCGATACGGGCATATCGCGCGATCACTATGATCTGCGCGATCGAATCAAAGGAGGAGTCAACCTCGTCTCGGGCAGGCAAAACGGACATGGCACGCATGTCGCAGGAATCATCGTGGCGGAATTGAATCAGAAGGGGATCGTCGGAGTGTCGCCCGAAGCGCATCTGTACGACGTGAGAGCCTTCGGTGAAGACGGGAAATCTTCATTGGCCACGATCTTGCGGGCGATCCGCTGGTCGGTCGAGAACCGGATGGACATCGTCAACATGAGCTTCGGGATGCCTCAATACAGCGAAGCGTTGGCACGTGCCGTCGAGCGAGCGAGAAATCAAGGGATTATCATGGTGGCTTCGGCAGGCAACAACGGAGGCGAAGTAGAGTATCCGGCCCGTTACAAGGGAGTCATCGGGGTAAGCGCCATCGACCAAAAAGGTAAGCTCGCCGATTTCAGCTCCCGGGGAAAAGGCGCGAATACCAAAGCGCCAGGCGTGGACATTCTGTCGACCTGGCCGGGGAACCAGTTCCGGACGTTGAACGGGACATCGATGGCTGCCCCGCACGTGACCGGACTCAAAGCTCTGGAGCTGTCCCGGGCGCGGAAAAAGAAAGGGTAACGCCGATGTAGACGATCGCCCTGCGCGAAAAGGGAGGAAGGTGAAAGGGAAACTCCTGATTTTCCAAGGCCAGAACGTTCGCGCGATTGAGAAATCCAGCAATGGCGCATTGATCTGGATGCCTGTACGAGAAAGACGGAGCGGTGCAAGCGTGAAGCGTCATCTGAACGAGACAAAAGCCCTGGGATCGCGAATATCCCAGGGCTTTTGCGTGCAGCGCGCCAAACGCGTTTATTGATGGACTTTGGTGTCATGATCTTGCTGGACGCGGAACCATATATTAAGATCATTAATGACACTGGCCAATTCGTGGATTTCGCTGTTGAGTTCGCAGGATCGAAGGAAGTTCTCTTCTTCGGACATCTGTTTGGTTTTCTCGATGATGACCGCTTCGATCCGTATGATCTGGTCCGGAATGGTCGCGCGGATTTCCTCCCATTCCAGCAAAATGTCGGCTCTCTCTTCGTCTGAATAGGATTCCCATTCCATGTCCAAAGCAGGCAGGCGAATACCCAGACGTTCATCTAGAACAAAATGATTGCGCAAAGATTCGTTCACTCCTCTCCAGCTCCATCATACCAAATTTGGTCCGGGTCGGGGAGAGAAAAAGCAAAGGAGGGGCGGATGCCCATGTCGCACAGTCGCGTGCTGATTGACGCCGATGCCTGTCCGCGCCAGGCATTGGCGATCGCACAGGAATTATGCGGAGAGTTTGGATGGAATTGCTATACATACGCCAGCTACAATCACCAGCTGACGGGAATCAACCACATCGCGGTCGATGCAGGCCCCCAAGCGGTCGATACCAGGCTGGCGAACGACACGCGATCCGGAGACATCGTCGTCACCCAGGATATCGGTCTCGCTGCATTGATTCTCGGGAAAAAGGCGGCTGCATTGACGCCGCACGGAACCATTTTCGATCCCGAGAGAATCTCCTTTCATCTGGAGGAGCGCAATGAAAAAGCCAGATACCGCCGGGGAGGAGGGCGGACAAGGGGACCTGCGCCGCGTTCCCGCGAAGACGACGCTAGGTTCGCAGCGGCTCTTCGCTCGCTGCTGGAACTGGAGAGGGAGAGGTGACCGCAAATATGACGGATGATCATGGCAAAAAGCTGGCGAGCGGAAGTGTTGTCTTTTTCGCTCTAGCCGTCCTTCTGATCGGAATGTACATGGCCGGCAAAGTGGAGGGAATGGATCAGGCAGGCTTTGCGCTCGCGGCCGGGCTGAGAACCGAGTGGCTTACGGCTTTTTTTCGGGCTTTGACGAATTTTGGAAGCGCCGTGGTGTTGGCGCCGTTGGGAGCCGTCCTCATCATCTGGCTCTATGCCAGGAAAAGACGGGCTGAGTCGGTTGCCGTGCTGCTGACGCTGGGAGGCGGAGAACTGCTGAACGAGGCGCTCAAAGCCGTCTTTGCCAGGGCGCGGCCGACCGTCTTCCATCTCATTGAGGTACCGGACTCCTTTTCGTTTCCCAGCGGCCACGCAATGATCGCCCCGGCTTTTTACCTCTTGCTCGCCTATCTGTCCAGCCGCGAGTATGCAGGGAAGACGTGGGTGCCCATTCTTCAGCCCTTGACGTGTCTGTTCGTGGTCTTGCTGGCGGCCAGCCGGGTGTATCTGGGGGTTCACTTCCCGAGCGATGTGCTCACCGGCTTCTGTTTTTCGCTGTGCGGCTATTTCTTGGTCCGATACGGCTACGAGCGGCATTTGGCAAGACGTCACGCTCCCGTACGTCCCCTTTCCGTGCCTCGAGAGTAGCTAGGTGGAATATCCGAGTTCCTTCATCAAACCCAGCCATTTCTCCACGCTGGGTTTGTTCTTTTTTTCCTTGGGCAACACGATATACGCGGAACGCTTCGGCGGTTTGTTTCCGGTGATTGTGATTTCCACGAGCTTTCCGGAGGCGAGGTCAGACTTAACGGTTGAGCGTGTCACCAGACTCGCGCCGAGTCCTTCCTTGATCAGATCGATGGCCAGCTCGGCCTTGTCGACCGTCAGCTTGGGCACGTAATTTCGCGGCAAGGTTTGTCTGATCCACTCGTTAAAGGGAGGACCCCAGTTCATGTGGATGAGCGGCAGATGTCGCAACTCCCGCGAATCGATGTGGGTGGAGGAGATCACATTGCTCTTCGGACAGGTGACCAATACCACTTCGTCTTCCCAGGTGGGGATGACATCGAATGTGGGCAAGGATGGCGGTACGTATACGATGCCGATCTGGATGACGTTGTCCAGCAGGTACTGGATGACGTCCGAGGAGTGACCGGTACGGGTGCTGATCGCAATTTGCGGGTAGCGGTAATGGTATTCTTTCAAGATCGGCTCGAGGGTGGATGTCCAGATCGAGTTGAGGCTGCCGATCGACAGGTAATCTTCATAGGGCTGCAGGGCAGCGACTTCATTGAGGGCCTCATGGGAAAGCTTGAGGATTCTTTCCGCATAAGGGAGGAGGGTCAAGCCTGCCTGCGTGATTTCCACACTCCGCTTGTCGCGGATGAACAGAGGTTTTCCTACTTTTTCTTCCAGTTGCTTGATGCGCATGGTCACGGTAGACTGGACGAGATGGAGGATTTCTGCCGCCTTCGTAAAGTTTTTCGTCTGGGCCAATGTGTAAAAAGCGCGTAATTGTTCAAAGTCCATAAAGTGAGAATCCCTCTTATCTAAATATTTGATTACAATATACAAAATTGTTCGTTTCTCAAATTATACCCTGTTCTTTAAGCTGGGAATATCCCTAATTCGGCATTCACTAGGGGAGAGCGAGGGGTATTAGATGAAGCGGGAATTGTGGAGGGAAACGCCGTTTGCTGTCAAGCTGCTGCTGTCCACCTCTTTCATGATGAATCTTGGTTTTTACGCGTTGATCCCGTATTTGACGCTGCATTTGACCGGAAGTATCGGCTGGACGCTGGCGATGGCGGGACTGGTGTTGAGTGTCAGACAATTTTCCCAGCAAGGCTTTGCCTTTCTGGGCGGCGTGGTGGCCGACGCATTCGGGTACAAAGGCACCATGGTGCTCGGCATGGCCATCCGCGCGGTAGGCTTTGCCATGTTTGCATTTTGCACGGAGACATGGGAGTTTTTCCTGGCTGCCGTTCTGTCGGGCCTCGGGGGATCGCTGTTCGATCCAGCGGGTTCCGCTGCGTTTGCCGTCTTGACTCCGGAGTCGATCCGCAAAGAAGTGTTCGCCTTTCGCAATGTATTGACAAATATTGGTGTCGTGGGCTCCCAGATCGTGGGGACCCTGCTATCCGCCGTTGATTTTACGTACCTCTCGCTGTTTGCGGGAGCGGTCTTCGCGCTTTGCGCACTGATTGCTTTTTTTCTGCTGTCTCCGATCGCAGCTACCAGCACGCGTCAGAGCATTTGGGCCAGCATGGTTCACGTGCTGAAGGATCGGCCTTTCGTTCAGTTCACGCTGATCGCGATGGGCTATTACTATTTGAGCATGCAAATCTTTCTGACGATCCCGCTTCTCGTGGAGCGCGTCACGCACAACAAGGGAGACGTGGGCATCGTGCTGTCGGCCGTGTCCGTTTTCGTGATCCTTTTGCAAATGCAGGTCAGCAAGTGGATGGAGGGCTATCCGCATCGACTCACGCTAATCGGTATCGGGACGTTGGTGATGGGGACGGGGCTGTTCATGCTGTCGTTTGCTGATTCGCTCTGGATGCTGCTCGTCGACGTCTTCCTGTATGCGCTCGGGACGATGATCGCCGTGCCCAATCTGGTGGATGTCGTACCCCGCTTCGCTCCGAAAGAGCTCGTGGGGGCCTACTACGGCTTCAATGGGTATTCGATCGCGATCGGCGGCTCGCTGGGCCAGATCGTAGGGGGATGGGTGTACGACCAGTCCTTGGCCCTTCAGATGGGATGGCTGCCTTGGGCGATCTGCCTGTCCGTCGGGGTGCTGGTGGCTTGGATGCTGTATCAGATGGAGCACCGTACGGGCCAGCTTGGAGGGGGCCACCCGAAAATAGCGCGCTCCTAGGAACGGAAAAAATTTATTGGGCTTTTTGAAACATTTACCATTCGTGGTACGTATATAACGGTAGAGACGATTGGCAGAGGAAAGTGAGGGAATGGATTTATGGAAGATATGAAAAAGCTGAAGAGAATGTTACTTTTTACGAGTTCCCTTGGATTCGCCGTTTTTGCCATGGTAGTAATTACGGAAATTGTTCGCATCTCCTTGTAGTATCGCCAACTCATAAACATGCGAAAAGCTTGCAGACCCGATCACGGGAGCCGCAAGCTTTTCTTTTTGGGCTTTCTCAAGCCGCGTTCTTTTCTTGTGGTTCCAGCTTCTTTTTATAGTGGAGCTGGTAGATGATGATGGCGATGATCATAAACGGTACGCCGCAGTAAAGGGCGATCCGCTGCTCGGGATCGAACGCAAGGCTGACCAAAACGGTCAAGTTCAGGATCAGCGACACCATCGGGACGACAGGATAAAGCGGTGTCCGGAACTTCAGGTCCTCCAGTTTGCCACCCGTCCTCAAATAGTGGCGGCGGAAGGCGAGCTGGGAAGCGGAGATGGAAATCCAGCCGATTTGAGCCCCCAGACCGGCGACGGACAACAGAACCATAAACACCGTGTCCTCCGCGAAAAAGCCGGACAAGAGGGACAAGAGCGCAATCATGAAGGTGATCAGCAAGGCGTTCATCGGAATGCCTTTTTTGTTGACGGAAGCCAGCTTGGGTGAGGCCATGCCTTCCGTTGAAAGGGCGTACAGCATGCGAGTCGCAGCGTAGAGTCCGGAGTTGGCCACGGACAAGAGCGCGGTCAGCACGACAAAGTTCATGATGTCGGCAGCGTAAGGAATTCCGATGCTGTCGAATACGACGACAAACGGACTTTCCACGACCCCTGCCTGTTGGTAAGGAATCATTCCCGCAAGGATAAAGATGGCAAGCACAAAGAACACGAGTGTGCGCCAAACGGTATTGCGGATGGACTTGGGAATGGTTTTCTCCGGTTCTTTGCTCTCACCTGCTGCAATCCCGATGAGCTCTGTGCCTTGAAAAGAAAAGTTCACCGTGATCATGGTCATCAAAAGCCCTGTGATGCCGTGGGGGAGCCAGGAGCTGCTGGCAAAGTTGGAGAACATCGGTGCAGGCTGGCCGTTTTTCAGGTCGATCAGGCCGAACATGGCCGCACCGCCCAAAATGATGAACAGGATGATAGCGCTTACTTTAATGCTGGAAAACCAAAACTCGGTTTCGCCAAACGCACGGGCCGACAAAGCATTCAGCAGGAACAGCCCTGCGCCGAAGATCGCGCACCACATCCATACAGGTGAATCAGGAAACCAACGCTGCATCAAGAGACCCGAAGACAACAATTCAAGCGCGACGGTAACCGCCCAGCCGAACCAGTAAAGCCAGCCGACGCCAAAACCGAGGGAAGGGCTCACAAAGCGAGTCATGTACGTTTGAAAAGAGCCGGATACCGGCATCGCAACGGTCAATTCACCGAGGCACAGCATGGTCAGATACATGATGAAGCCGCCGACCAGGAAGGAGAGGATCGTGCCGAACGGACCTGCCTGGCTGATCGTATAGCCGGAGCCCAGGAACAAGCCGGTGCCGATGACACCTCCGAGAGAGATCATGAAGAGGTGCCTGCTGTTCATGCTTCGTTTCAACTGTTGATGGTTTTCCTTGTGTGTGGTCATAGAGTCGACTCCTTCGTGCAGAAAGTAGAGAAAAGGTGAATACGTTTTCAAGGCGACTATACTTTGTGCAAGAATGATACCAAATAACATAAGCCCATGGAAAGTGCCCATTTTAGGAAATGTGCAAACATTCGTTGCAGTTTTGTGCAAAAAATGAAAAAAATACGCCAAATTTTTTGGCGTATTCTGCGCTTCCGGGCATTAGCCGCGGATACCGAGCTTTCGCAGCCGGTACTGAAGGCTTTGCCTGCTGATTTGCAGCTCCTTCGCGGCCCTCGAAATATTGCCTCCGTATTTGTCTACGACATGATGAATGTAAGCGGTCTCGAATTCCTGCATCGTTTCCTTGAGCGGCTTGCCTTCTCCGAGGAAGGGGAGGAACGGCTCACTCAAGGGCTCCACAGCAGCTGCGGATACGGCGGAGGCGGGAGTGCGGCGCAAAAAGTGCAACGGCAAATGCTCAAAGCCGATGAGCGTCTCATCCATCATCAAGTTCATCGCACCTTCGATCAGATGCTGGAGCTCCCTGACGTTCCCGGGCCAGTCATGCTCGTTGAAAAAGTGCAGGACCTCGTCAGTCACGCCTACGACATCCATTTGAAACAGCTGATTGTATTTGGCGATGAAGTGCTTTGTCAGCATCGGTATGTCTTCCTTCCGTTCCCGCAGTGGGGGGAGGAACAAGGTGACGACGCCGAGTCGGTAGTACAAGTCTTTGCGAAGATGCTGGTTCGCGATCGCTTCTACGGGATCTTCATTAATGGCGGCGATAATCCGCACATCGATAGCGCGGTCCTTGGTGTCCCCGATGCGTCGAATGGACTTCTCCTGCAGAGCGCGCAACAATTTGGCCTGCAAAGACATACTAAGCGAGTTGACTTCATCGAGGAAGAGCGTGCCGCCCTCCGCCTGTTCGAACAAGCCGGGGCGCTCGATTGCGCCGGTAAAGGCTCCGCGGGAAGTACCAAACAGCAGCCCCTCGATCAGGCTGTCGGGCAAAGCAGCGCAGTTTTGTGAAATAAGGGGAGCGGAAGCGCGCAAACTAGCATTGTGAATGCTTTGCACAAACAGCTCCTTGCCTGCTCCGGTCTCTCCGACCACAAGGACGGAGGAAGAGGTGCGGGCTGCTCGTTTTGCGCTTTCGATTACATCGAGAATGGGTGCGCTGCGGCCAATGATTTGGTCAAAGGTATAACGAGAACCGTTTTTTTCGAGCAAATTTTCGCGAATGAGCCGCTCCATCTTGGTCACGTCGTCCGCGATTTCGACCGCGCCCACGATTTGTCCGTTTTCCAGGATCGGGTACGTATTGTTAATCGTCGTAATTTCCTTCTGCTTGTCGTTGAAATACGTCTGCCGGGTGTTTCGAATGCTTTTTCCCGTCCGCAGGCACGTGAGCAGGGTGCTTTCCTGTCCGCTGGGAAACTGGAACACTTCGGATAACGGCTTGTGCAGCACATCCTGCTGCGACATGGATTCCAGCTCCGTCATTTTCTGATTGTAGACAATCGTTTTTCCGTGCGCGTCGATGACATGCACGCCTTCGTTCATTCTGTCCAAGATCTGCTCGTAGATACGCAAGAACGTGTCGGGGGATGAATGCTGCATGGAAGACGACACAATGGTTCACCAGCCTTTCCTCGTGAAAATATCATATCATAGGAAGCAATAGGTGCAAAATGTTTATGCACATGCCGAAAATGTCAAACCGATGCGCAAAAATATTTTGCGGTTCAACGCATTTTTTGCATCCTTTCTCGTCTTTTTTCGATTGGCATCGTTCTTGCTTATAACAATTGCATGTGAACTTGAAGGAGGTCGTCAACATGGAACAAACCAAGAAAGTAATTGACCAGACTGAAAAATACGGAGCGCATAACTATCATCCGCTGCCGATCGTCATCTCCAAGGCGGAAGGTGTATGGGTGGAAGATCCGGAAGGCAATAAATACTTGGATATGCTGAGCGCGTACTCCGCCCTGAACCAAGGACATCGCCACCCGCGCATCATCCAGGCGCTCAAGGATCAGGCAGACAAGGTGACGCTGACCTCCCGCGCGTTTTACAACGACCAGCTGGGCGAATTCTATGAGAGATTGTCCGCTTTGACAGGAAAAGAAATGATTTTGCCGATGAATACCGGGGCGGAAGCGGTTGAGACTGCGCTCAAGGCAGTGCGCCGCTGGGCTTACGATGTGAAGAAAGTAGCGGAAAACCAGGCGGAGATCATCGTATGCGAAGGCAACTTCCACGGACGCACCGTGACGATCACGTCTTTCTCTTCCGCTGAGGAGTACAGAAGCGGATTCGGTCCGTTTACACCTGGCTTCAAAATCATTCCGTACGGAGACATCGAAGCGCTGAAAAAGGCGATCACGCCAAACACAGCCGCATTCATGCTCGAGCCGATTCAAGGGGAGGCAGGAATCATCATTCCGCCGGAAGGCTTCTTGAAACAAGCATACGATGTATGTAAGGAAAACAACGTCCTTTTGGTTTGCGATGAAATCCAAACCGGCTTCGGTCGTACAGGCAAGCTGTTTGCGAGCGACTGGGAAGGCGTAAAGCCGGATATGTACATCATGGGGAAAGCGCTGGGCGGCGGTGTATTCCCGATCTCCGCTGTTGCTGCGGACAAAGAAATTCTCGGCGTATTCGAACCAGGCTCCCACGGCTCGACCTTCGGCGGCAATCCGCTCGGCTGCGCAGTTGCGGTAGCAGCGATGGACGTGCTGGCGGACGAAGGACTCGTCCAGCGTTCGCAGGAGATGGGCGCGTACTTCATGGAGAAGCTGAAAGAAATCAAAAACCCGCTCATCGAGGAAATTCGCGGCCGTGGTTTGTTCATCGGTTTGGAATTGAAAACAGCGGCCCGTCCGTATTGCGAAAAGCTGAAAGAACTGGGCCTGCTCTGCAAAGAAACGCATGAGACGACGATCCGCTTCGCTCCGCCGCTTGTCATTACCAAGGAAGAGCTGGATTGGGCGATCGACAAGATCAAGCAAGTGCTGCATGTAGCAGAAACGGCAAACGCATAAGGCCTGCGAAGAATGCTGCCCTCACCGGGGCAGCTTTTTTGTTTGGAAACGGGTATGAATGCGAGGAAAATGTATCGACAAATTTCGACCGGTTGTGGATAAAGATGGAAAAGGAATCCACATAGAGGTGTCTTGCTTTCAATCGGTTACGCACATATTGCCCACAACTTTTGCACAACTTTTCCACATGCAGTGTGGATATCGGAACGGTTGTTCGATACTGGCAGCATCTGCTACAATAGGCACATAAACGAGCTGGAGGTGAGCAAAGGTGAAATACTTAAGCGATCAGATGTTGATAGAAGTATATCATCGAGCTGTCGACCTTCAACTAGATGCTGCTTTTATTGAGCTGCTTCGTCTGGAACTGAACAACCGAAACATCCGTATCGCACAAGCCAGCGCGTAAGAGAAGAAGATGCTATAAGAAAGGCAAAGCCATCCCCCGACTGTGGTGGATGGCTTTTTCATTGGGCAGACGCAGGCTACCACTTACACGAATTCGATTGCGGTGATTCCTTCAATCGGCGGCTCCTTGGCGAGCAGCATCTCGGGCAAATACAGATAGACCGGACCGTTTTCGCGAATCGGCTTGCCGTCTTTTGAAAATTGCAGGATGGCACGTCTTGCCTCTGCCAGGGGCAGCTCGACGGGTTCATTGCCTTCCCGGTGCAATCGGACCCGGGTGGCTTCCGGCAGGGGCTGCGCATTTGTGATAAAAGGATCAAGACGTATGCCGTAGTCCCCTTCCAGCACTTTGCGCTCTTGTGCGAGAGTCTTGCGTTGTTCCGTCGGCAGCTGTGCGCCCTCGCGCAGCTCCTTGTCCCACTGGTTGCCTGTCCCTTGCAAATATTTGGCCTGGGTCTGATCGGCAGAATCGGTCTCCCCGACGTACGTGCGGAGGTCGAATTTTCGATCGTCAAAAACCCAGACGGTTGGATCCAAGGTAATAGGATAGGAGATGGCTCCTTTAAACACGATCACATCCGACATGAAGCATACCTCCGTAATCAATCATTCTCGTTTTCCATTCTCCATTCTACTGAACATCTCTTCGGACAGCAATTGAATGAAATATAACGAAAATTTCAGAAATTGGTCTTAAAATCATTGACACATAATTCAGAGTTTATATAATTATAGTAAATTATTGAACCTTTATAGAAAGGAAGTGAATATGCCGCTCAGCCAAGAGCATGTTTCAAATCAGATTTTACGAAAGAGGAGGCAGTGCGATGGAACGCGATCTCATTACCCAGCTTCTCGAATCGGTACGTGAAGACGTGATTACCTGGCGGCGTCACTTGCATCAAAACCCGGAATTGTCCTTCCAGGAGGAGAAAACGGCGAACTTCGTCTACGATCTCTTGACTTCGTTTGGTCATATGGAGCTGTCCAGACCTACCAAAACGAGTGTGATGGCGAGGCTCATCGGCAGCCGGCCCGGAAAAGTCATCGGCCTGCGGGCTGACATGGACGCTCTGGCGATCACTGAAGAAAACGATTTTCCATACGCTTCGCAGGTACCCGGGGTCATGCACGCATGCGGGCACGACGGGCATACAGCGATGCTTTTGGGCGCGGCCAAAGTTCTCACCAGTCTGCGCGACCGGATCTGCGGGGAAGTTCGTTTCATCTTTCAGCACGCCGAGGAAGTGCAGCCGGGCGGTGCGCGGGAAATGGTGGAGGCTGGGGTAGCCGACGGAGTGGATCTCATGCTGGGCATCCATCTGATGTCCCATTTGCCCGTCGGCAAAATCGGGCTCACGTACGGGCCGGTCACAGCCAATTCGGACCGCTTCGACATTACTATCCAGGGCAAGGGTGGACATGCCTCGACGCCGCAGACATCGATCGATCCGGTAGCGATCGGCGCGCAGGTCATCTCCAGCTTGCAGCACATTGTGTCTCGCCAAACCGATCCGCTGGAAAAGCTGGTCGTTTCGGTCACGAACTTCCACGGAGGGACAGGCGCTTACAATGTCATACCGGATCGGGCGTATTTGAGCGGTTCGGTTCGCAGCTTTGCGGGTGAGGTGAGAGAGTCCGCAGTCTCCCACCTGGAGCAAATTGTCGCAGGTGTCACAGCGGCATACGGAGCGTCCTACTCCTTCGATTATCGCTACGGGTATTCATCGGTTTTCAATGACGAGGCGGTCACGAGATCGGTGGAAAAGCTGATCGAAGAGGAATGGGGCCAAGATGTGATCCAGTACGTGCCTCCGATGATGGGCGGCGAAGATTTCTCCGCGTTTTCCGATGCGGTGCCCAGCTGTTTTGTCTTGGTGGGGGCGGGCAACGAAGAGAAAGGGATTGTCTACCCGCATCACCATCCGCGCTTTACGGTGGACGAGGATGCGCTTAAGGACGGGGTCAGGCTGTTTGTCACGTACGTATTGAAAGCGGCAGCGGAAACATCAGGCTAGATAATACTTTTACCATGGGGGCGATAATGGATGGCAAATGGCGCAACAAGCCTGGAGACAGATCTGCAAAAGCAAAAAGGAATTTTGAAATGGATTGAAACGGTTGGCAACAAGCTTCCTCATCCCTTCATGCTTTTTATCATTTTGTGCGGCGTTCTGATGGTCGTGTCGGCCATCCTCTCCGCGATGAACCTGTCCGTGATTCATCCGGGAAAAGGGGAAGCGGTGGCGGTCAAAAACCTTCTTAGCCAAGAAGGAATCCATTGGATTTTGACCAACATGCTGAAAAACTTCGTGGAATTTCCCGCCCTGGGTCTCGTGCTGGCGATGACACTGGGGATCGGTCTGGCAGAAAAAGTGGGGCTCTTGACGACGGTCCTTCGAAAAATGATGTCCCGCGTACCGACCTCCATCGTCAGCTATGCCGTCGTCTTCGTGGGCGTCTTGGGCAACCTGGCTTCCGACGCCTCGATGGTGATCATCCCGCCGCTTGGAGGATTGGTGTTCCTGGCGATGGGCCGACACCCGATCGCCGGTTTTGCGGCGGGGATGGCGGGCGTCTCCTCCGGGTTTACAGCCAACCTGTTTATTGCCGGGACGGATGCCCTGCTGTCCGGGATCAGCACATCGGTCGCCAAGACCATTGACCCATCCGCGCACGTCACACCGGTCGACAACTGGTTTTTCATGTCTGCCTCCGTGTTCATTCTCGCCTTTATCGGGGGCTGGATTACCGACAAAGTGATCGAGCCGCGCCTGGGGACGTTTACAGGTGACACCAGCGTCTCTTTCGACGAGCTCTCGCCGCAAGAAAACAAGGCCCTCCGCATTACAGGCATCGTCGCTATCATTTTCGTCGCCATCCTTGCTGTTTTGGTCGTGCCGGAAGGATCTCTGCTGCGTGATCCGGAAACAGGCGGATTCTTGACCTCGCCGTTTTTGAAAGGAATCATCCCGATCATTCTCCTGTTTTTCGTGACGCTCTCGTTCGTTTACGGCAAACTGATGGGGCTGATCAAAACCTCGAAGGACATGCCCCACTACATGTCGGAAGCAATCAAGGACATGTCCGGCTTTATCGTTCTTGCATTTACCGCAGCGCAGTTCATTGCTTTTTTCAACTGGAGCAACATCGGGATTCTGATGGCGGTCAACGGGGCAGACTTTATGAAGAGCATTGGTCTGACCGGGCTTCCGATTGTCATTGCGTTTACTTTGTTCACGGGCGTCTGCAGCCTGTTCATCACCAGCGGTTCGGCTTTGTGGGCGATTCTGGCGCCAGTGTTCATGCCAATGCTGATGCTGCTGGATTACAGCCCCGCCTTTATCCAGGTCGCGTACCGGATTGCCGATTCCGCCACCAATACGATTTCCCCTGTCAATCCATACCTGCCGCTGATTCTCGCTTTCTATCAAAAGTACAACAAGCAGGCCGGGATGGGGACAATCTTTGCAACAATGACACCTTATGCGATCGTATTTCTGGTTGTTTGGATCATCCAGATGGCCATCTGGTACTTCCTGGATCTGCCCGTAGGACCGGGAGTTTACCCGCGATAGACAGGAGCGAGCCGCACAGACCGGTGCGGCTTCGTTTTTTTTTTTTTTGAAAAGCAGTGCCTTCCCGAGCCAGTGCTCCCCGTCGTTTGACAGGGAGTTCTTTCCTCTCTACAATTTGTAGCAGGACCTGTAGATGATGCCAAAAAGGGGTATAGCAATGAACGCAGGATACGCAACGGAACAATTGGAAAGTCTGCTGGCGGCCGCGTCCGCCGATACGGAAAAAGGAAAGGTAGCCTCTTACATTCCCGAATTGGCCAAAGAAGATCCGCGGCAGCTCGGAGTGAGCGTCTGCATGCCGGATGGGTCGATCCTCTCAGCCGGTGATGCCGATACGCCTTTCACCCTGCAAAGCATTTCCAAAATTTTTACCCTGATTCTCGCACTTTGCCAAAACGGCCAGCAGTACGTGTTTGAACGGGTGGGGAAGGAACCGACAGGCGATCCCTTCAATTCGATCATCAAGCTGGAGACGATCAAGCCCCACAAGCCGCTCAATCCGATGATCAACGCCGGAGCGATCGCCGTCGCAGGGATGATCCAGGGGAAGAGCGTGGAGGACCGGCTGAACGGTCTGTTGGACATGCTGCGCAAAATGACGGGGAACCCGGATATTCGCATAAACGAAGCGGTGTACGGCTCGGAGAAGAAAACAGCGGCCCGAAATCGCGCGCTCGCCTGGTTTTTGAAAGACAGCGGGGTGCTTGACGGGGATGTGGAGGAGACGCTCGATCTGTATTTCCGCCATTGTGCGATCGAGGTGACCACGAAGGAAGTGGCGAAGCTGGGAATGGTGCTGGCAGCAGACGGGATCGACGTGGTCACCGGCGAGAGGATCTTTCCCGAAGAGGTGGCCCGCATTTGCAAAACGTTTATGGTGACGTGCGGCATGTACAACGCCTCCGGGGAATTCGCCATCGATGTCGGCATTCCGGCCAAGAGCGGTGTGGCTGGCGGGATTATGGCCACGGTTCCGAAGCGGATGGGCATCGGCGTCTTTGGGCCGGCCCTGGACGAGAAAGGGAATTCGGTGGCAGGGGTCAAGCTCCTAGAATTGCTCGCCAAGGAATGGAAACTAGGGATCTTTTAGGGACTTACAGTTGGTTAATCCTTCTCCCCTTTTCAAATGGCCCAGAATCGCGTACTATGTATGTTAAGGATGGAGGCAAACGGAGGGATAGGTTTTGACAGAAATTAAGGTTCCCGATCTGGAACAAAAAGCGCTAGCGTTGCTTCAAGCGGACGCCGACAAAATTTACAAGCTGATCGACGTACAGATGGAAAACCTGACCATGCCGCAGTGCCCACTGTATGAAGAAGTGCTGGATACCCAAATGTTCGGGCTCTCCCGTGAAGTGGAGTATGCAGTTCGCCTCGGACTTATTGAAGAAGAGATCGGCCGGGAAATCATGGGTTCGTTGGAACGCAAATTGGCCCATCTTCACGAATTGTATAACCAAAGGTAAAAGCGGGGAGAACAGCGATATTCCTCGCTTTTCATTTTGTCTTTTCTCGCCAGGACCCTGATTGTTAAAAGCGGGGTCTTCGTTCTTTCTTGAACATTTGGAGCCAGTGCGTCAAAAAAGTTGTTGCAATATTTTTTAGTGTACATTAAATTATATCCTATGATTTTTAATATTTTGCAGAAGCGAAGAAAGAGACTAGTAAACGGATCCACGGCTTGCCAGGGAGAAACTGCCATCGACTGCAAGCAGTTTTGAAGCGCGTCCCGTCGAATTCACTCTGGAGCTTTTTGGGTCATTCCGTTATCGATGACAAAGCGAGGCGATCGGCTTTCCGGAGCTGTTTGCCTAATTAGGGTGGTACCGCGAGCCAGTAGATTCAACTCGTCCCTTTTTGGGGCGGGTTTTTTTATTTTTCAACCAGAGTTCATGAACAGAGGAGTGGAAGTATGAAACAACAAACGGAACAGTGGACGAGCAGGCTGGGCTTCATTCTGGCTGCGGCAGGGTCTGCGATCGGTCTGGGGGCGATCTGGAAGTTTCCTTACATAGTCGGGACGAGCGGGGGTGGAGCTTTTTTTCTCCTGTTCCTGATCTTTACGGTCTTCATCGGCTTGCCGCTGCTGCTCGGGGAGTTCACCATCGGCCGCAGTACGCAAAAAGAGGCGGTCAGCGCCTATCAGGCGATCGCACCGGGATCACTCTGGCACTGGGTTGGACGGCTCGGCGTCGTCACCTGCTTTCTGCTGCTGTCGTTTTACAGCGTGGTAGGGGGCTGGATCCTCACCTATCTGCTGCGCGGACTCACGGGACAGCTGACCGGCCCTGCTTACGACCAGCTTTTCGGAAACGTCATTAGCGCGCCCTTCGGAGCTGTTTTCGCGCAGTTCGTCTTCATGTTGATCACGGCATGGGTGGTGGCCCGCGGCGTTCAAAGCGGAATCGAGTCGGCCAACAAGTACATGATGCCCGCCCTGTTTATCCTGTTTCTGGTCCTGATGTTCCGGTCCCTTACCCTGGATGGCGCGATGCAGGGAGTGGCGTTTTTCCTCCATCCCGATTTCTCGAAGCTGAATAGCCAGTCCATCCTGTATGCGCTGGGCCAATCGTTTTTCTCGCTCAGCGTGGGGGTATCCGTCATGGTTACGTACAGCTCGTATCTGGCAAAAAACGAGAGCCTCGTTCGGTCGGCGGGGTCGATCGTGGTGTTGAACTTGCTGGTGTCCCTGTTCGCGGGGCTGGCGATCTTTCCGGCTGTTTTTTCGCTCGGAGTGGAACCGACTGCGGGACCCGGTCTCTTGTTCATCGTCTTGCCTTCCGTCTTTGAGAAGATCGCCTTTGGCGGGCTGTTCCTGTGGATATTCCTCGCGTTGTTCCTGTTCGCCACGTTGACCTCCGCGTTTTCGATGCTGGAAATTATCGTTGCGTCGTTTGCGAAAGGCGATGAGCGAAAACGGAAAAAGCTTTCCTGGCTGATCGGTCTGTTGATTTTTCTTGTCGGTGTGCCTTCCGCATTGTCGTTTGGGGTATGGAGCGACTACACGATCTTCGGGAAATCGATTTTTGACGCGATGGACTTTTTGGTCAGCAACATCCTCATGCCGCTCGGTGCGCTCCTGATTGCGCTGTTCGTCCCGCTGAAAATGAAGCGGGAAGTATTGATCGAAGAGCTGCGGGCGCATTCCCCTGCAGGACGAAAGCTGTTCGTCGTTTGGCTGCTGCTGCTGAAGTACGTAGCTCCGCTTGCGATCCTGTTCGTCTTTTTGAACTTGCTCGGCATTTTGTAAGGGAAGACATGCGCCCTTCACAAGGGGATGACAGCGAAAGGACTGCCAGGCGCGAATGCCTGAAGCAGTCCTTTTTTGCAAGCATGGAAATGGTACTGGTACGGCCGCAAGCACTCTTCTTTGAAGGCGATCAGACGAAGAAAAAGGCCGTTCCCAATATGATGTAGACAGCGAGAAGCAAAACCCCCTCGAACCAGTTGGTTGCCCCGTCTTTCGTGATGGAAATGGTAATGAAGGTAGCTACGCCGATCGCGGCCAATTCAAAAGAAGTAAACACGATGTTCATGGGTTTGCCGAGCACGAAGCTGAGCAGGATCAGGGTCGGAGCGACAAACAGGGCGATTTGCAGGCTCGAGCCGATCGCGATCTCTACGGCTGCACCGATCCGTCCTTTCATGGCAAGCAGCATGGCGGCGCTGTGCTCTGCGGCATTGCCGATGATCGCGATGACAAACGCACCTACGAACAGCTCGGACCAGCCCAGCGATTTGGATACGTGCTGCACGCTGTGGACGAGCCACTCCGAGTCGATGGCCACGAAGATCGTAGAGATGGCGAGCATCAGAATCGATACGCCTTTCGACCAAAGCGGTGCGCTCTCGTGCTCCTCGATGTCGGAGAGGAAATCGCTGTGGGTAATCATGGAAAAGACCAGCCAGAGCACGTAGGCAAGGATGAGCAGAACGGCGATCACGATGCTGAGAGTCTCAATCTTCACGGGTGGGAGCTCCCTGATGAAGACAGCGGGAATGAACAGCGCGACGATCGCGAGCATCATAAGGGAAGCATTGTGTCCGGCGAGTCTGCTGTTGAATTTCTGTTCCTTGTATTTCAGGCCGCCCATCAATACGCTGAGTCCGAGTACCAGCAGCATGTTGCCGATGATGGCGCCGGTGATGGAAGCCTTCACCATCTCGAACAGCCCTTCTTTTACGAGAAAAAAGGCGATAATCAGCTCCGCGGCATTCCCGAAGGTAGCATTGAGAAAGCCGCCAATCCGGTCTCCTGCGTAATGGGCGACGCTCTCCGTCGACTTCCCCAGCCAGGCAGCCAGAAAAACGACACTGATCGCTGCCGCAATGAACTGGAACATTTCATTTTCCGAGAAATAGTGGGCGTAAGCCGCAAGCAAAAACGTGGCCCCCACTACCGTAAAGAACAGGCGCAGTTTCATATGGTCACCTCAACGAATGGTTTCTGTAAAAAGGATGTGAAAGCCACTATTACCCTATGCGCGGTAGCGCTTCCTATCCCTATTTGCACGCACACGTATAGAGTTCCTCGGCGGGCAGAAACTAAACGGTGTACAAAAACAGGGAGGTGGCAAACATGAACATGCCTTACTTGTGTCCTACCTGCAAATCGAATCGCATGCGCTTCACCGTGATCGAACAGACACCGCGTTACATGCGCCTCGATCCGCAGACAGGAGAAGTAGTAGCCGAGTTGACCGCTGACCAATTAGACCTGTTCCACCAGCCATACAAGGGGGACGCCTACATGGTTCAATGCGGCGTCTGTGGCACGACGGAGTCCGAAGAGAGATTTGTGAAAATGGCCCAGCACATGCAGGGTCAACGAACGTAACGCACTTGCGAAGAAGAGAAACAGGCACGCGGACCATCCGGCCCCGCGTGCCTGTTTTGTTCTACAGATAGGAATGGAAAAATCCTATCCAGTATAAGGGCAACCGCGGCTCCGCCAAAACGCATGGCGTAGCCAGGTTTTCCAATCGCCGTCAGCGGCAGAAGATGTGGCGTCCGATTTTTTTGATTTGCGGGCGGCTCCAAATCCAGCCGGATGTGGCCGTGTCCGGGTTGAAGTAGTAGATCGCACCGCCAGTCGGGTCCCAGCCCTTGAGCGCGTCGTTCACAGCCCGTTTGGAAGTCTCATTGGGAGTCAGCCAGATCTGTCCATCTGCGACCGCTGTAAAGGCGCGAGGTTCGAAGATGACGCCAGCCGGCGTATTCGGAAATGCCGGGTTTTTGGTTCGGTTGAGGATGACGGCTGCTACCGCTACCTGTCCG
Organism: Brevibacillus brevis; assembly: GCF_031583145.1. Taxonomy (NCBI): domain Bacteria; kingdom Bacillati; phylum Bacillota; class Bacilli; order Caryophanales; family Paenibacillaceae; genus Brevibacillus; species Brevibacillus brevis. Next base: position 2,495,420 of record NZ_CP134050.1, read on the forward strand.
ATGTAGGGCTCCCCGCGCGACTCGCCGTACACGGCGTTGGCCATCAGGCGCAAATCGTTTTCGGAGATGCCGGCTGCGTGGAAGGTCTCATTATTCGGTGCGGTGGGAGCGGGAGTCGGAGCAGGTGCTTGGGACGTTTCCGGGACTCCCAGCTCGGCGGCGGTCGGCTTGTAGTTTTTCGTGGCGTTGTAGAGCTTTACTTTCGTCTTCGCCCCAAGCACGCCGTCCACATCGAGGCCGAATTCGTATTGGAAATTGCGCAGGGCCCAATACGAGCGCCATCCGAAGACACCGTCAACCTTTCCTGTGTAGAAGCCCAAAAACTTCAGCCGGTACTGCATTTCCCGCACATCCTTACCGGTTGCCCCCACTTGTATGATCTGCTGGCTAAAGGCATCCGAACGCACCGGGTAAACCACTACCGCTGTGGTGATCAAAATGGCAATTACTGATACGGCCATCAGCCATTTATAAGGCTGTTTCATGGCAAATCCTCCTTCGTAAGGGTGCTTGACACCAGATGCTAGAACTTAGGTTCCCCAACTATCGGTAATCGGCATTAGTAAAATACTGGAGAAAGCAAACAATAGCGGTAGCGTCACAACATGGAAGCAAAGGAAGGTGCGGGAGATGAAAGTCTCACAGTATGTAACGGAGCAGCTGGTGGCATGGGGCGTCAGACGAATCTACGGGGTCGCCGGGGACGCATTGTTCACCTGGCTGGATGCGCTTGGCAGACAGGATGAAATTCGTTACGTGGCTTGTCGAAATGAAGCCGCAGCCGCCATGATGGCGAGCGCCGAAGCGAAGCTGACCGGCCGCCCGGCTGTTTGTATGGCCACGATGGGACCGGGGACGGTCAATTTGCTGAATGGACTTGCAGATGCATGGGCGGATCGGGCACCTGTCGTAGCGATAACAGGCCAGGTGGAAAGCTACAAGCTCGGCGGAGGGTACAAGCAGTTTGTTCCCCAGGAAGACCTGATGAGGCCCTTGTGCCGATATACGACGACCGTTGCCCATGCCGAGGCGATCGGAGACGTATTGCACCGGGCTTTTGCCACGGCTGCTCAGCAAAAGGGGGTAGCGCACGTGTCGATCTGCAAGGATGTGTTTGAGCGGCAGACCAGCGCCCAGATCGTTCCCGAGCTGCCGCGGGTGTCGGCGGCAGTGCGGCCAGACCGAATCGAGCTGGAGCACGCTGCGGAGCGCCTGGCGGACGCCCGCAAACCGCTGCTTCTCCTCGGGGCAGGGGCTCGTCAGGACGCAGAGGGATGCCGCAGGCTGGCCGAACAGCTGGGAGCCGGCATTCTGCTGACCTTGGGAGGGAAAGGTGCGGTGGATGACTCGCACCGGCTTGTGCTGGGAGGATGGGGCGAGGGGGGGAGCGAGGCCGGCCTTTTAGCTTTGGCCGAGGCGGATTTGCTCGTCATTTTGGGAGCGAGCTGGTTTCCTCGCTCATACTTGCCGAAGCAGCTCCCGATCTTGCAGGTGGACTCTCATGCAGAATCGATTCACGCCCACCCGCGGCTGCTTTCGGTAACGGCCAATCTTGACGATGTGCTGCCGCTCTGGAGGAGGCGTTTAGAATCCCGCCAGTTGGACGATGCTTGGGAGGAACAGGTAGAACGGTGGCATGCCAAATTTTTGGAAGAGACACAGGCAATCGTCGTCCAACGAAACGGCGATAAAATCAAGCCTGAGACGCTCCTTCATTCCCTGGGGAATGTCGTGGAACGCGATGCAATCGTAGCGCTGGACACGGGGGAGCATACGCTTTGGTTCAATCGGGCGTTCCGCTCCGCAGCCCAGTGGCCGCTCTTTTCAGGCAAGTGGCGCACCATGGGCTTCGGACTGCCTGCCGCGATTGCCGCCAAACTGGTCTTCCCGGATCGACAGGTCGTCTGCGTGACGGGAGACGGAGGGCTGCAGATGTGTCTGGCAGAACTGATGACGGCAGTGGAACAGGACGTTTCATTTCTCCTGATCGTAGTCAACAACGGGACTTTGGGGCTGGAGGAAATCAAGATGAAGCAGAAAGGCTATCGTCCTTTTGGCGTGAGCATGCGCAATCCGGACTTTGCACGCTTGGCCGAAGCGTGCGGGGTACAAAGCCGCAGCGTACAGACTGTGGAAGAGCTGGAAGGCGCCCTTCGCGAGGCGTTGGCCAGCGAACGCTTGACACTTCTCGACGTGTCCTGCACTTCTCCGACATTAACGGAGAGAAAAAAACAAATTCCCTTCCAAGCCCAAGCATGATTTGTTTATAATGAGAGAAAAGTCAGAAAAGCGTTGGGAGAGGCAACTAATCGGGCGAAGGAGGAGGGCGTCCAGATGGCAGAAAGACTCGGAGAAATCAGGGTAGCGGATCAGGTAATCGCCGTCATCGCGGGAGTGGCAGCAGAAGAAGTACTGGAGGTATCCGTCCGTTCGGGAGGACTGTATGACCTCGCCAAAAAAATGGGCGGCGGATCGAAGGGCATCAGTGTGTCGATGGCGGAGGACAAGGTGACCATCGATATGCGCGTCTCCGTTCGCTACGGGGCGCCCATCCATCACGTTTGCCATACGTTGCAGGAAAAAGTGAAGGAAGCGGTGGAGACGTTGACCGGCCTGCTGGTGGAGGCGATCAATGTACGGGTGGAAACAATCGAACTCAAGTAGAACGACCTGCGCAGCGGCAGGTCGTTTTTCTTCCTTTTACAAGGTATAGGTTTGCTTTTGCACCTGCTCGTCCACTTTTTGCCGACTGACTTCCCGCGACACATTAAGCAGGATCCCGGTGGAGATCATACACACCAGCAGCGATGAACCGCCGTAGCTGATGAAAGGCAGCGGTACGCCTGTCAGCGGGATGATTCCCGTCACGCCGCCGATATTGATGGCCGCCTGAAGACCGATCATGGTAATAATCCCTACGCCCACGAGAGAAGCAAATGTGTCCTTGACCCGCAGACAGATGTGGATCCCCCGCAGCAGAAACAGCAAATACACGAGCAAAAAGATCGAAGCGCCGATGAAGCCGAGCTCCTCCGAGATGATCGAAAAGATGAAATCGGTGTGCGCTTCCGGCAGGTACAGATACTTTTGGATGCTCTTTCCGTAGCCCGTCCCGGAAAGACCGCCGTGAGCGATGGCGATCCACGATTGGATAATGTTGTAGCCCGTATTCAGCGGATCGCTCCAGGGATCCAAATAGGAGTTAATCCGGTTCAGAGCATGGGACTTGACCGCGATGTACAACGACAAGGCTACGGTGACCACAGGGCCGCCGATTCCAATCAGGTAACGGATTTTCGCGCCGCCGCAGACGAGGACGATAAGCGCGGTACCGAGCAGGATCGCGGCTGAGCCCAGGTCAGGCTGCGCCACGATCAACAGAAAGAACAAACCGGTCACGAGAAGCGGAGGCATCAGTCCCGACTTCAAATGACGAATGCCGTCTCCTTTTTTGGTAATGATCGCCGCCAAGTAAAGGATCAGACCGAGCTTGGCGAATTCCGCCGGCTGCAGGCTGGCGGAGCCGAGGCGGAACCACGAGCGGGCCCCCTTGATTTCCTCGCCGATGCCTGGGATGAGTACCAGCAACAAGGCGAAAAAGCTGACCGTTGCAATGAGCAAAAATCTGCGTTTGTAAAAGGAGAAGGGGATGTTCATGGCCACTAGCATCCCGACAATGCCCAACAGTAAGAAACGAATCTGCCTTTTCACGAAGTAAAGTTCATCACCGTTGCAATAGTCGCAGCCGTGCGAGGTGAAGCTGGTCAATGCAAAGATCGAGCTGGAACTAAGCACCATCGCGACGCCAAATCCGACGATCAGGGCGGTTAAGAACAAAAGCAAAAAGTCAGGTACACCCCGAGTTTTCATCGTAAACCCCCCTTCTACGTAAAACAGAGAGGGGATGCCTCTCTGCTTGGCAGCACTATTTCATTAATCGCTTTGAATGCTCTTAGTGCGAGGACAGTTTTTCATTCAGCATTTGCAGTTTCAGCTTTGCCGTCTTGATCACGGAATCCGGAATCGGGTAATCGTAATCCAAGCCGTGCGGGAAAAGGTGTTTGCCCATGTACGGGTCTTCCAGCTTGAGAACCGCATGCGTATCTTCCAGCTTGCCTTCGGTTACGTTCGCTTCAATACGAAGGTAGTAAACGTTTCCTTTATCTTGAATTTTATAGTCGTATGTAGCGTGTTTGTAATCCCAAGCACCGCGGTCGAATCCGAGATCGCTCATGTAGTGCTCCAGATCGGCGAAAAAGACTTCCTTGGTGCCAACGCCAGTATCCTTGATAACCATGTACGTTTCCTCCTACAAAAAGGTAAGATTTTCACTTATTAATGATAGTCTGTTTTTGGAAGAAGCGCAATGTATAAGTCAGTCTTACGGGTGGATGACCGGAATTGCCATCATATGGTATAATTTTCTACACAATGGATCGATTCTCAAGGGTGGTCGGCATCCCCGCATGAAAGGGGGTGATACCATGACAGTATTCGAGGCACTAAGTCTGATGTTGACATTTGGGACTTTAGTAGTAATGCTGTCATCTAGTCGGAAAAAGTAGACCTCCCTTGAGCTTCGCAGCCGGGAGGTCTACACGGGCAGGTGTTGTGAGCCGACTCCCCGAAAGGAACCGACTGTTGTGCCTTAAGACCGCACGGGTGTACCCGCACCCAGCGGTCTTTTTTTGCACGGATTGGAATGAATGACATTCCTACCCCACAGACACCATGCTATCATCTTAACACAGTCCACTCGCTTCTCTCCAGTTGAAAAATCGTGACGCATGTCCCGGGTCGCGAATGGCCGAATAGGTAACAGGACACACTACAAGCGTTATTACCAAAAGGAGGAGAACGAGCATGGCAAAAGTCGAAAACCGCACATTGCGCGAGATCATGACGAAAGATGTCGCGACTGTGACGCTCAAGGATAACGTATACGAAGTGGCGTGCAAGATGCGCGACTGGAACGTCGGCGTCATTCCCGTCGTAGACGAGAAAGATGACGTCATCGGGGTCATCACGGACCGCGATATCGTGATTCGCGGACTCGCCGAGAAGCATGAAGGCTCCACCGCCACGGAAGTCGTCATGACGCGGGACATCGTCCTCGGTCAACCGAGCATGACGGTAGATGAGGCAGCCAAAATCATGGCCCAGCATCAAATTCGTCGTCTCCCCGTGGTGGAGAACGGGAAGCTGGTAGGAATTGTCGCTCTCGGGGACATGGCGATTCGCCAAGTGCACCACGACGAAGCGAGCGACGCGCTGCAACAAATTTCCGAGCCGGCCCCTCACTGATCCGGCCGAATCCCTTTTGCTCGCAAAGAACGCACGCTGCCGGCTGCAAATACCGGCAGCTTTTTTTTGCGGGAGGACTTTACACTGACGTAACGGTAAGGTTTAAGATATCTCTACAGAGAATGGAAAGGGCAGGGAGAGGGACCCGATGCAAATCAAGGAAATGGCCAAGCGGCTGCAAATTACCCCGAGAGCGATCTGTTATTATGAAGAAAAAGGGCTGATCCATCCCCAAAAAGCGGATGAATCCGGCTACCGCCAATTTACGGAAGAGGATGTATGGCGCTTGCAAACAGTCATCACCTTGCGAGAGGTCGGGATGCCCATTGAAGGGATACGAGAGCTCCTGGAGCGGATGGATGAAGAGCACTCCAGCCTGCTGTATTACTTGGAGCTGCAGCGATCGTTCATCTACGACCGCTGGGTGGAGCTGAGCAAAGTCATTCAGACGACGGAAGCGATGATCGATCGAGTGAGGAGCGATCAGGCATTCGATCCCGCAGCATTGTACGAACTGGCAGAAGCCAACAAGAGGCTGCGCCAAACGCGGGACGACTGGGTAGATCGCTGGAACTTCAACCAGATAGCGGACGTGTACGACGAGCTTGTCACGAGGCGCAAGGATGGGTACAACAAGCACGCGCATTACGACTCGGTGCTGGACGCCGTCGTAGAGGCAGCCGCTCCAAAGGCAGGCGAGCGCGGATTGGATGCCGGGACGGGAACAGGCAATCTGGCCGGCCGCTTTCTTCGTGCAGGGGTAAACATGAGCGGGTTTGACCAGTCGCTTGAGATGCTGCGTCAATGCCGGCGCAAATTCCCTGAGGTGGAGACGAAGCTCGGAACGTTTTTCGCCTTTCCGTTTCTGGAAAACCGGTTTGATTTCGTGGCGAGCAGCTATGCCTTGCACCATTTGACGGATGATCAAAAGCTGTTGGCCCTGATGGAATGCAGGCGGGTCCTGGTGCCTGGCGGGCGGCTGATCATCGCCGATTTGATGTTTGAGGATCAGCGGCATCGGGAAGCTCGACTGCAGGAATTGAAGGAGGCTGGCGAGGAAGCGGCAGTGAAGCAAATCATGCAGGAATACTTTGCGGACCGCTCCCGTCTCCTTCAGGAGCTTGGCGAACTGGGCTTTCGGACGGAAGCGAGGCAGATTACCCCCTACGTCCACTTGATTGAGGCTCGTCTTGCGTAGAACATCTTTTTTGCTTTTGGGCTCATCCCATTGCTGGCACGCGTCTAGCCTTCTGCATAGGCTGTAGCGAGAAGGAAAGGGGGACTCCGCAATGGGTCTGTTCGACAGTTTTTTTGATCGAGACAACGATGAGCTTCTATGGATTATAATTGTCGTGGTTGTCCTGCTGTTTTTGTTCAACGCCGATCGCGACTGAGTGAGTTGGTTGGGAAAACTTGGCTTTGCCAAGCCTTTGGCCGCGGCGAAGCCTTCATTGCACGAGAAGGTTTTCGGCATCGTGTTTCCCTGGCGGCGACCCGCAGGCCAAAAAACAAAAAGCGACCCCATGAACCGGTCGATCACACTACCGAATATGCAGTACGCACTTGCGAGGCCTCTGAATCCGCGTCCCCAGTTTTGGGTTGATCCCGGAAAGAGGTTTTTTTGTCGTGCGCTGGAACATGTTGACCCGGGGACAAACTTCTACTACGCTAAATAACGATGCAGCGTAGTAGAAGGGAAGGAATTGAGAATGAAACGAATGGCGATGTTCCTGCTCCTGGCCGCATGGCTGGCCGGCGGCTGTTCGTCCACAGGGCAACCGCAGGCCAACGGCGAAATGGAGGCGACCATTGCACGGGTGGTCGATGGGGATACGGTGGAATTGTCAACCGGAGAAAAGGTTCGCCTGATCGGTGTGGATACACCGGAAACGGTCAAGCCGAATCACACCGTGGAGCCATATGGCAAGGAAGCAAGCGATTTTTCCAAGAAGCTGTTGACCGGCCAGACCGTAACACTGAAATTCGATGTCGAGCCGTACGATAAATACAAGCGGCTGCTGGCTTACATGTATTTGCAGGACGGAACGTTTGTCAACGAAAAGCTCGTCCGGGAAGGGTATGCACGGATCATGACCATCCCGCCGAACGTAGCTCATGCCGACCTGTTTTTGGAAGCCGAGAGAGAGGCGAGGGAGAACAATCGAGGGCTCTGGGGGCTGTCGGCGGAGCAACCGGCGAAGCGGTCGTCTCCCTCGAAGTCGTCCAAGCAACAGCCATCCGGGCCAACCGAGACGTCAGGGCCGGAAGGAAAAACAATCAAAGGGAATATCAACGCCAAGGGCGAGAAAATCTATCACGTCCCCGGATCTTCCGGCTATGAGCAGACCAAGGCGGAGATGTGGTTCGCTACGGAGGAAGAAGCAAAGGCGGCTGGTTTTCGCGCTCCGAAGCGATAAGATCAGCAGGCAGAACTGAGAGCGTCACAAACCCTCGATTTGCAATGAGAGGGGGTGTGACGCTTTTTTGTATGCGGTATTCGTCTGGCTGGAGAGGTGGAACTCCAAAAGGCTTGTTCTTTACAACGAACACAAAGCTGTTACAATTAAGATAGAAATAACTCGATTCAGATTATTCTGGACGGAAGTGAGTGGGAAGGTGCGAAATAAAGAACAATCGCAAGCATGGGTCCAGACTGTCTGCTGGGGACAACGCTGCTTGCCGACAGAAGCGGCCTCGCAGGAAGAGTTTCGCACGGGAGACGAAGTCCACATTTGGTCGGCGACCGTGCCCTCCCATTTTTCCTGCGCTGGGGTGCTCTCGGCCGAGGAGAATCGTGCCGCAGCGTCTTTTGTCTTCCCCCGGGATCAGCTTCGCTACCGCTTTTCCCACAGCATCCTCCGCCTTCTCTTGTCGGCCTACGCCTGCTGCGAACCTGCTTCTCTGGCTTTTGGGAAAAACCGCTTCGGAAAGCCGTTTTTACGATCCGAAAACGGCCGAAGTCCCCTTCAGTTCAGCATGTCGCATTCCAGGGAAACCGTCTGTGTCGCAATCGCCATGGACCGAGCGATCGGACTCGATATCGAATACGTCGATCCCGTGTTTGCCTGGCCGGAAGTAGCGGAAGCCGTATTCTCCTGCGATGAGCAGAGGCACCTTGCTGCGCTGCCCCAGCACGAACGGCTATCCGCCTTTTTTCGTCTCTGGACCCAAAAAGAAGCGTGGCTGAAAGCGGAGGGCACCGGACTTGGCGGTCTCGGACAAACCGGACGCAACGCCATAACGGCCGAAGGTTACCAGCTGCACTCGTTTTTCGATGAGAACGGATACGCCGGTACCGTTGCGGTCGGCACACCGGTTTCCGCGTTCCGCTTTTTTCAGTATTCATGGGTTTGACAAGGTTGAGAAGGTGCTCAAAACAAGGAGGGGCGTAGATGAAAGACTTACTCCTGGAGCAGGGAGACATTGACCATTCGCCAAGTTGGCCGCTCAGCATGGAGCAAGCTCACATTTGGCGGTACGTGCAGCCGGAGGCGAGCTCCTCTAGAATGGCAAACCGATACGCCTGGAAGCTGGATGGCCCGTTGGACATCGACGCCCTAGGAAAAAGCGTGGAGGCGATCGTGAGAAGACACGATGTCTTGCGGGCGTCGTTTCGTGAACGCCAGGGCAAACCCGTGCAAATCATCCGTCCGTATGAACAGGTGGAGGTCGAGGTGCCCCGGGACGACCTTTGTCACCTGACGCTTCCTCAACAGGAAGCGGAGGTCCGGCGATATTTGGAAGGAGAGTTCCACCCGCCTTTCGATGTGGCCAATGACCTTCTCATCCGTCTCCGCTTGCTTGCACTCTCGGATCAAGCCAGCATCTTGTGGATCCAGGTGCATCAGCTCGTGGCGGACGACTGGACGGTGAAGATGCTTCTACAGGAACTGATGTTTTTCTATGAGGACGCCTGCCGAGCCGGTCAGCTGCAATGGTCGGACTTTCCTCACTCCTACGGCAGGTCTGTTCAGGGGGAGGAGACTCGCGTGGAAGACCAGGAAGCTCCCCATTTGGATTATTGGCTGAGCAGGCTGGGGAGCGAGCCGCCTAAACTGGATTTGCCTGCAGACAACCCGAAAACGCACTCCTCCTATCGAACGAACACCTGCCACGTAGAAATGCCTCTCCCTCTCAAGCGAAAACTCCTTGCCTATTGCAAAAAAGAGAATGTCAGTCGGTACCTGGTGCTGTTAACTGTGCTGAAGCACATCTTGCACCGCTATAGCAGGGAAGAGGAGATTCGCGTAGGCACACTGGTAGATGGGCGGGATCGGCAACGGGATCCGGGCGCAGGTGTTTTTGCCAACGTCCTTGTCCTGCAGACCCTTTGGCAAGAAGAACTGACGTTTGCCAACGCGGTACGGATGGTGCAAAAAACGGTTGCGGAAGCCATGGCCCATCAGGCGGCCCGCTTTCCGAGAGTGGCAGGCAGGCTTGGCTTGGCCAGTACAGGCGGATCTCGCCCCCTGTACCGGGTCGTGCTGCATCAATCGCCTGCAATCACGCTTCCAAAAATAGCCGGACTGCACGTCACAGAGCTGGATGCCGGCTACAGCCATGAACATGCCGATCTTGTGCTCAAGCTGTCCGAATCCGCGGGTTCGTGGGGCTGCTCCATCACCTATGCGGCAGACCTGTTCTCCAAGGAGGCGGCAAGCCGTATCGCGGGACATGTGACGACACTGCTCGCGGGGGCACTGGAAGATCCGGAAGCGAGCCTCTCCTCGCTGCCCATCTTGACGGAAGCGGAGCGGCACCAGCTGCTGTTCGAGTGGAATCCGGGAAGAGCGGACTACCCTGCGGGTGCAAGTCTCCCCGAGCTATTCGAAGAACAGGTGAGAAAGCATCCGGATGAGGTCGCCTTGCTGTTTGAAGAGGGAAACATGACGTACCGCGAGCTGGATCGTCGGGCGAACCAGATCGCAGGCGTGCTGCGGGAGAAAAACATCGCTCCCGAACAGCTGGTTGCGGTTTGTCTCGACCGGTCGCCGGATATGATCGCGAGCTACTTGGCGGTCTGGAAAGCCGGGGGTGCGTATGTACCGATCGATCTGACCTACCCGGCAGAGCGAATTGCCTACATGCTCGAAGACGCGAGCGTTTCCTTTGTGATTACGACGGAGGGGTGTGGCAAAGAGCTGCCGCCGGTGGCTGCCACGTGGGTGTACCTCGATCGGCTGGCCAAAGAGGCAGACATGATGCCGACCGATTCTTTTTCGAGCAGCCGCCCGGATAGCCTCGCTTACGTCATGTACACGTCGGGCTCTACGGGAAAGCCCAAAGGCGTCATGATCGAACATCGCGGCATCGTCAGGCTCGTGAAAAACATCGAGTACGCCAGCGTAGGGCCAAACGAGACGTATCTCAATCTTGGCGCTGTCGCTTTTGACGTTTCCGCCTTTGAGATTTACGGGGCCTTGCTCAATGGAGGGAAACTGGTCATCCTGCCGACGAACAAGCCTACCTTTGCGGAAATCGCGAGGACGATCCAGCGCTACGACGTCACCTCCCTGAATGTTACGCCGGATCGGCTGAACATGCTGCTCGAGGATCACTGCGAGGCGCTTTCCGGCTTGCGGCAAGTGATGCCGGGAGGAGAAGCCTTGCCGGTCTGGCTGGCCCGAAAATGCCTGGAAAAGCTGCCGGTCTGCCGCCTGATCAATTTGTACGGCCCTACGGAAAACGCGGTAAATACGACGAGCTACCACGTAAAGGCAGTTCCTGCACAGGCAGCCGCGATCCCGATCGGACGCCCGATCGCTGACGATCGACTCTACATTCTCGATGCCCATATGCAGCCCGTCCCCGTGGGTGTCATCGGGGAACTGTACATGGCGGGAGAGGGAGTGGCCCGGGGGTACCTGAACCGCCCCGAGCTTACCGCCGAGCGCTTTCCCTTGGATCCCTTCACCTCAAAGACGGGCCAGCGCATGTACAAATCGGGCGATCTCGCACGCTACCTCCCGAACGGAGATGTAGAGTTTATCGGCAGGGCGGACGATCAGGTGAAAATCAGAGGGTGCCGGATCGAGCTCGGGGAAATAGAGACCATCGTCGGCCAATATCCGGGAGTGCGCCAGGCTGTCGCCGGTGTTACAAAGGCGAAAGACGGGACGGCGGGACTTGTCGCCTACGTCGTCATGAACAGCCAGGTCATCTTTGATCAAGTGCAGCTCCGCGCATACTGCCGCGAAAAGCTCCCGGACTATATGATCCCTACGTTCTTCGTCGAGCTGACGGAAATTCCCGTCACCCCCGTGGGAAAAATCGATCGAAAAAGACTGCCTGAGCCAACGCCGGCTGTAGGCAAAGAGACATTCACGCCGCCGCGAAACGAGGTGGAAAAAAAGCTGGCCGGCATTTGGGAAACCGTGCTGAGTACGGGGCCGATCGGGGTCATGGACAGCTTCTTTCACCTGGGTGGCAATTCGCTGCAGGCCATGCGGATGTTTTCTTCCATCGAAAAAACGTTTCAAAAGAAACTGGCGGTCTCCTCTGTTTTTCAGGAAGACACGATCGAAAAGCTGGCAAGGCTGTTGACCACTGACGAGCCGGGGAAGAGCGGGAACTCACTGGTTGCGATCCAGCCGCTCGGCGACCGCCCGCCGCTTTTCTGCGTTCACGGAGGGGGCGGTGAGGTGCTGATTTACGGAGATCTGGCTCGAAAAATGGGGCAAGAACAGCCGGTCTACGGTCTTCGATACAGCTCAGGCAATTCGCAATCCGTGACAACCGTCGAAGAGATGGCCCGCAAGTACGTTCGGGAAATACGCGAAGTCCAGCCAAGCGGCCCGTACAGCCTGATCGGTTTTTGTCTCGGGGGCGCGATCGCCTACGAAATGGCGCAGCAGCTGATCGGTGAGGGGGAAGAAGTCCGGCTGTTGGCCGTACTGAACTTTGCAAGCCCCAACCTGACTCCTTTGACCATGCAGGAAAAAATCGGCCGCAGCCTCAAGCTGATCTTTCTCCTGCCGCCTGCCGTTCGCTATGCGTTCCTTTGGAAAAAGCTGAAATTTGCGGTAGGGCTTGTCAAACAGACTTTCGACTCCTCCCCGGGCGAGCATGAATCTTTGCAAGAGCTGGTCCAGGCGGTCGCAAACTACCGGCCACAGCGGTATCCGGGAGACTTGCTGCTAATCCGCGCGGTGACCCAGCTGCGCGAGACGAAGCATCTCGGCTGGCAAGTGACAGGCACAGGCCATATCGACGAGCATGTAATAGCAGCCGATCACGCCGATTTGCTGAAAGAGCCGCACGTCGACATCCTCATCGGGGAGGTCAGAAAGCGGCTGCGAGGAGAAAGAATCGAAGATAGAAGAACAGTTGTCTAGCTGAAAGCTGATCTCGCATAGAGCGGGGTCAGTTTTTTCGTCATCTTTTTTGTGTGTTCGCCCATCACCCCCCACCCAACACCGACATAACGTAATCATGACTAGTCAGATACCTATATTTGGAGGAGGATGTCTGCATTGTATTCGCAAACCCGGGTCTATTTCCCATACGTAAGCCCATTCGACCCATGTCCGCCGATCCGCGTGAAAACGTACCAGGTCCCACCCCAGTTGTTTATGGGATTCCAACCCGAAAATCTTCCGCAGTATCCGCCTATGGAAGCATTGAGAAGGGGCGTGCTGTGGCCGGCGCTGTTCAGTCCTTACAATCCGGCTCCAGACCGTGGCGAATGGGGGGATTATGATGAACGCTAACCCGAACACCCGACCTGGCGATGAGCGTTATGTAGAAATGCTCACACAGTTGCAGGCGATCGACTTCGTCCTTGTCGAGCTCAACCTGTATCTCGACACCCATCCGACAGATGTGAATGCGATCGAGCAGTACAACGAGCTTACCCAGCAGCGCTGGAAAATGGCGAATGAATTCGAGGCTCTGTACGGCCCGCTGATGAACTTTGGCCACAGCTACTCCGGGTACCCATGGCAATGGAACGATACTCCCTGGCCGTGGCAAGTCTAAAGAAGGAGAAATGAGGGGTAAATAGACGATGTGGATTTATGAGAAGAAGCTGCAATACCCGGTTCGCGTCGGCAAGTGCGACGTCAGAATGGCCAAATATTTGATAGAACAGTATGGCGGGGCAGACGGCGAGCTGGCTGCGGCGCTGCGCTACCTGAATCAGCGGTATACCATTCCGGACAAAGTCATCGGGCTGCTGACGGATATCGGCACGGAAGAATTCGCCCATCTCGAGATGATCGCGACAATGGTGTACAAATTGACCAAGGATGCGACCGTTGAGGAGCTCAAGGCTGCCGGTCTGGGCGATCACTACGCCAACCACGACCGCGCCCTGTTTTACGAAAATGCCAGTGGGGTACCGTTCACTGCCACTTATATCCAGGCAAAAGGCGATCCTATCGCCGACTTGTATGAGGACATTGCGGCGGAGGAAAAGGCCCGCGCGACATATCAATGGCTGATCGACATGACGGACGATGTGGATATTCAAGATACGCTCAAGTTTTTGCGGGAGCGCGAAGTGGTGCATTCCCAGCGCTTCCGGGAAGCTGTGGAGATATTGAAAGAAGAGCAGGGAAGAAAGAAGTTTTTCTAGAATGAAGGGCCTTCCATTCGGGAACACTGGGGTATGACTGAATCTGGAAAGGAGTGCCCCGATGAAGGCCAAACGATTTGTCATTCGCTTGCTCCTGCTGATCGGCGTCGCCGCTTGCGTGGAGTGGTTCGTTTATGCGAACAATGACGCTGCTCCAACCGAAGCGACCGCTGTAGCGGAAGGTCACAACCATCCGAAGCCGCCGACTCTGGAAGTGAAACACACGCTCAATCAGGATGACCTGGAGCTCAAGATCACGGTCACCAACTTCTCCTTCTCCCTTGAAAACATGGGAAAAGAGAACAAGCATGGCGAAGGGCATGTCCACCTCTATCTGGATGGAAAAAAGGTGGCGAAAGTATTCGAGCCTACTTATGTCTTGAAGGATATTCCGAGCGGCAAGCATGAGGTCGTGGTGGAGCTGGCGAACAACAACCATGAATCCTATGGCGTATCCCAGCGAATTCCCGTCGAAATTAAGCCGTAACTCGCGAAAACACCCTGTAATCATGCAGAAAGCCGACGTTCCCCGCGCCGTTTGGCGTACGTGGAAGTCGGCTTTTTGTGCAAGTGAGCGTATTATCGCATTTGTACGGTGACTTGTGCTTGCTGGTCCGGAAGGGCGATGACCAGAGTCGGGTACGAAATGACCTGGATTTTCATCGAGCCGGGAGCAGGAGCCTTTACATGGACGGAAACGGTGTAGCCGTGCGGGCCTGTCCGCTTCACTTGATCGGCGACGAGCTGATAGCCGCCGGTCGGTCGCTGGCCAGCGCCGATGACGACGTACGATTTTCCTTTCGCGCGGACAATGGTATGACCGCCGTTTTTGCGCACTTTGCTCAGCGCATCCTGTACAGCGGGCGGGTACGGCGCCGAAACCGCTTCATATTGAGTATCCACAGCCGCGACCTCTTCCGCAGGAGCCGCAGTTGGGGTAGGATGTGTAATAGGCTGAATTCCTGTCAAAGTCAGGGCAGCAGAAAGCAACAAACCGGGAAACATCGTAAACACGTACATCCCTCCATTTGTTGGATATATAAAATAGGTCGTATTGGACTAACGAATAAAGCTGAGGTGAAAATTGTGCGCGTTCGGGATTCGCTTGAATACCTGTCCGAAGCGACACGGCATGCAATCATGGCGGAGCAGACGAACCGATTTGCCGCCGCCGACGACCGAGAACTGTCTGCACGACTCTGCGACCAGGAGTTTCTGGAGCGAGTTTGGGCAGAGGCAAGCGACATCGAGCGGAGTGTGATGAAGCGCTTTGTCCTGAAATCCACAGGAGGTTTTTTCAGCAAACGCTCCTGGGAGCGGGAGACGGCTTCCGACCACAGACGTATGACCGTCGGTTTGACGAGACTCAGACGCCTCGGGATCATCCTGACGGTGCGAAAAATGTGGAGCGAGATCGGTTATGTGATGCCACAGGAGATTCGCGAGCACCTTACCAGGCAAGTTTTGCCCGAACCTTCCCGCGCATTTGTTTCTCCTTCAAAAACGCTCCCTTATTATATAACAGCCGGCAGGGGGATACAGCTGGATCTTTTTGGGCTTCTCGCGTTCATCCGAGACAACCAGGTGCCGGTAACGCAAAAAGGCACGATCCACCGCCGCCTATCAGCACGAATGGCAGCGATGCTCTCTTTTTCCGACGAGCACTGTGCCAATTTGCGCTTGCCGCCGCTCGATCAGGAGGATCGTGAGGGGCTGGCGCTCACCGTGGTGCTGGATATTGCCATGCGTCTTGGTCTGATCCACGTGGAGGACAGGCGGCTGGCACTTCGCCTTCGCGAAGTCCGGCATTGGATGACGCAATCGCCGCCGGACAGGTGGAACGAAATGTTTGAAGCCGTCACCCAGCAGTATTTGCCGCACGGACCCTGGTGGGAAGCATTTTCCTTGTCCATGCGCCAAGTTCCGCTTGAGCAGTGGTGTTCCCTGGAACTGCAATTGCGCATGCTAGAGGAAGCGGGGTTTTCTCTGCCGGATGAGGCGGACAAGCAAGTGGCAGGACAGTGGCTGCATCTGTTGACCGGTCTCGGCTGGATCCAGCTCGGGATGGATGACGACGGGCAAGTGTATTGGCGATGGATCAGCTTGCCCCGATTGACGGCAGAAGAAGGCTGGTATATCGACCCGGCAGGAGAAATCACCATACCGCCGCTGGTTCCGCTCCGGCACATTTGGGAAATCAGCCGATTTTGCACTCTTCATTTCGAAGGGGCACTGATTCGCGGCTACCTGCAGCCCAAGGAGCTGCAATCTTTTCTTGCATCCGGCCGATCCGAGGAACAGGTCGTGGAATTGCTCCGTGCTGCGTGCGTTCATCCGCTGCCCGAAGCGCTCCTGGAAGCGATCGGGCAATGGGCGAAAGACGCGCGGCAGATTCAATTGGAGCCGTATTACCGCGTCCGTACGGCTCACCCCGGGTTTTTGGAAGAGTGGCGGGGCATACCCGATTTCCAGCCGTACTTGACGCTGGTGATTTCGCCGACGGATTTTTTGATCTCTCTGTCCCAAAAAGAACAGCTGGTCCATTTGCTCAGGAGGTACGGCTACGAGCCGCAGGTCCTGGCCGACTCGCCTGCGAACGGCTCGCAGGAACAGGTGGATGCGGGGGTGAATGCTCCGGTAGGGTGGTTTGTCGTACAGCGGCCGTGGGACGGGTACGCGGTGGAAAACACGTTTCCCGATCCGCTGGAAGGAATGGGTGAAGTGGCAGCTCTGCCTAAAATGTGGACCCAGCATTTTCAATCGTATCACCCGCAGTCTTTGCGCGATCTATTGAAACGTGCAAGCGAATTGGAGCTGGAAGTCGAGCTCCAAATGGCGGGAGGGGACAAGCTGCGCGGGCAACCTACGGAGGTCCTGGTAGAGAGTGGGTACTGGACGGTGGCGCTGAGCGGCGAGCGGGGAAAAGCCCGTCATCGCCTCGACGACATCGCCCGAGTGCGCATCGTAGTGCCCGATTATCTGTACGAAGGGGTATGATCGTGGTACAATCGAGGAGTAGTTACCTTTTGAAAGGAGGTCTCGCTCATATGGAAGCATTGGAAACGGCAGACATCACACAGCTGCTCTTGGAGTCGCATGAACTGTCCACGATGATCAACCAGTCGCGCGAGGTCTCGGACTATCTGCTTGCCAAGCGCAGGATGGAAGCGGATGTGGAGGCGCAGCGCCTGCTTGCCCTTTTTGAAAAGAAGAAAGAACAGTACGAGGATGTGCAGCGATTCGGAAAGTACCATCCCGACTACGACCATATATCCAAAGAAGTACGCGAGCTGAAGCGCACGATCGAGCTGATGGATTCCGTCCAGGCATTCAAGCGGGCGGAAGACGCGCTGGATGAGTTGTTGTATCAGGTAAGTCGCACGATTGCCGACGCGGTGTCGGAAACGATCAAAGTTCCGAGCAACAATCCGTTTCTCGAAGTGCACAGCAGTGGCTGCGGGACGGGTGGAAGCTGCGGCTGCAGCGTAAAAAGGCCATCCTGACCTCTCAGCCGCCAGCGGATTTGCGCTCTCGAAGCAAAAAGCAGTCTTCGCAAAGGTTTCCGCAGCAAAACTGCTTTTCGTTCGGAACGGTAAAGCGAAAGCGGTACACATGCTCGCGATCGTCCGAGCGTACGTAGATGCACTCGGGCTTCAAAATCGTTCCGGCAGCCAGGCGCTCTCCGGTCTCCGTCAACCGCTTGGTCAAGGCGGAGGCTGGAAACGCGCTGCTTACATAAAAAAAGCGCTGGCCAGCGTAGGTGCCCCACCTGCTTGCCGTGATGGTTCCTTCTTGGAGAAGCGTTTCTTCAAATTGCTGATAAAACCTAGCCAGCATGCAGGGCCACGCTCCTTTTCTGAAAGCTGGGAGGGATTTGGGTCATTATACCACGATTGGGAAGGAGACCGACGCCAAAACATGAGAGAACGACGTCTGGGGGTTGCCGTGTGGGTGAAAAACACGCGTGCCGCCAAAAATTTACGTAAATTTGGCACCATTCACTACATCTCCAAGCGGTTGAATTACGTCTCGATGTACGTGGATGCCAATCAGATCGACGAAACCATTCGCATCATGGAGAAACTGCACTTCGTGACGAAAATTGAGCGCTCCCATCGCCACGAAATCCCGGTAGAGTACAACAACGCGCGGCCGGATAAGGCGAAGGAATACGATTACAAGCAGGAAAAGAGTCAACTGATGGCTTTGGCTGAAACGCTGACGTCGGATGAAAGCAGTCATCCCGCCGCTGTTTCGACATAACCTGTGCATTGGCTGCCATATTTCGGCAGCTTTTTTCCTTTTGCTAACCCGGCGTACATGTTATGCTATACATACATGAGTGGTGCCAATGAATGCGTTTACATGGAATATAGATATGACTGGAAAGGTGGGGGACCATGATTCATCTAGACATTAATTGCGATATGGCCGAGGGATTCAGCAGAGGGCGACAATCCGAGGATTTGGGAATTATGAAGTGGATTACCTCCGTCAACATCGCGTGCGGCTTGCATGCAGGTGATCCGCATATCATTTACAGAACGATCGAGGCAGCCTTGAAGCATAACGTGAAAATCGGTGCCCATCCCGGCTATCCTGACATACAAGGGTTCGGACGCCGTTCGATGAATCTTTCCGTGAACGAAGTGTACGAGCTTGTCCTCTACCAGGTAGCCGCATTGGAGGGAATGACGCGCGCGATCGGCGGAGAGCTTCACCACGTCAAGCTGCACGGGGCGCTCTACAACGAGGCGGCGGAGCGGCCGGAGCTGGCGGAAGCGGTTGTCCAGGCGATCGCGGACATCGATGAGGATCTCGTCCTGTACGCCTTGTCCGGCAGCAAGCTGGTTGAGGCCGCGCTCGAGCATGGGCTGCAGGTAGCCGAAGAGGTGTTCGCAGAGCGGGCGTACCTGCCGAATGGCCGACTGGCGCCGCGCGAACTGGAAGGCAGCGTCCTGATCAGCAAGGAAGAGCGGATGGAGCAAACCAGACAGCTCGTCCTGAAGCAAAAAGTAACGACGGTGAACGGCCATCAGATCGATCTGGCGGCGGATACTCTCTGCGTACACCACGAAAGCCACGACGTGGTACAGTTTCTGGTGGAGCTGCACCGCTGGGCCAAGCAAAACGGCGTGATCATCGAACCGATCAGCGCACGCTAGATGCGAATAAAAAGCCATGGGCGGCATCCGTCCCGATTCAGCGGGAGAGGGATGCAGGCTCATGGCTTTTTTGAATCTTTCCGTGTTCGATCAGGAGGATGACATCTGCCAGCTTTTCTGCTTCGTCGCGGTCGTGGGTGACGAGGAGGAAGGGGATGTTCCACATGGCGTGGAGCCGGAGCAATTCATCCTGGCATTGCCGCCTGGTGTCCGCATCCAGAGCCGAGAGAGGCTCATCGAGGAGAAGAATGTCGGGTTTGGTGGCCAATGCCCGTACGAGCGCGACACGCTGCTTCTGTCCGCCCGACAGCTGGTGAGGGTATTTTTCCAGAACATGGCCGATACCGACAGTGTCGATCAGCTCCGACAGCTCTTCTTCCTGCCCCTGTGTCATCCCGTATCGAATGTTTTGCAGGGCGGTCATGTGAGGAAAAAGGGCATAGTCCTGAAACAGATAGCCGATCTTGCGCATTTGCACGGGCATCGGCTTTTTGCCTTGCTCGAAAAAGATTCGCTCCCCCAGCCTGATCTGTCCGGCGTCGGGGTGGACCAACCCGGCGATGCTGCTTAGGATCGTCGTCTTTCCGGAGCCGGAGGGACCGAACAGAACGGCGATCTCCTGTGCGACAGAGAAGGTGACGTCCAGAACAAAGTCAGGCAATCTCTTTTGAATCGAAACCGTAAGCATATGTCCCCACCTCCCTTTATTTTAGCTGGGCGTACCGGCTGATGTTTCGCTTGCTCCACCAGTTCAGCCAGAAGGTCGTACCCATGCCAAGCGAAACGATGATGATCACCCAAAAAAAGGCCTTCTCCATCTGGCCGGCTTCCACTGCGAAGTAGATCGCGACGGGAATGGTATCCGTCTTGCCCGGGATATAACCAGCCAGCATGAGGGTGGCGCCGAACTCGCCCAAACCCCGGGCAAAAGAGAGAACGAATCCGGCGAGGAGACCCGGCCAGGCCAAGGGAAAGGCGACTGTCCAAAACAGCCGCCACTCGGATGCGCCCAAGGTGCGGGCGGCGTCCTCCAGCTTGCGATCGATGCTGGTGAAGGCTGCCACCGCGCTTTGATACATCAAAGGGAAGGAGACGACGACAGAGGCGATCACCGCCCCGGTCAAAGTAAAGACAACTTGTATGCCAAACCAGTCGGACAGAAGCCGTCCGAGAAAACCGTTCTTACCGAACAAAAACAGCAGCCCGAATCCGACTACCGTAGGCGGAAGCACGAGCGGTAGCAAAAAGAATGACTCCAGCAGGTTTTTGCCGAAGAAATCGCGCTGCGTCATGAGCCTGGCCAGCAAGAGGCCGGCCACAAAGACGAGGGAGGTGGAAACCGCTGCGACTTTCAAGGAAAGGAGTAAGGGTGTGAGATTGGTATCGATCAAGGCTGCCACCTCCGTCATCGGTTATTGTTTGAATCCGTACTTTTCTAAAGTCGCCTTTCCTTTGTCCGTTGTCAAGTAGGAAAGAAAGGCTTTTGCCGCATCGGCATGTGTGGAGGCGGCCACGACAGCCCCTGGATAGACGATCGGCTTGTGCCACTCCGGCTTGGAGGTGGCCAAAATCTTGACATCTTTGGCGATAGCGGCATCGCTGGCATAAACGATGCCGACATCCGCGTTTCCGGACTCCACGTAAGTCAGTACTTGCCGGACGTCGCTTCCGTACACGAGCCGATCTTTCAGGGCGTCCCCTAGCTTCAGCGCGTCCATGACCTCTTTCGCATACCGGCCGGCGGGCACGGCTGTCGGTTCACCTACGGCGATATGCGCAAGCGAAGGATCCGCCAGCTTTTCAAAGGAATCGAGCTGGATGGAACTCGATGCGTTTGCGATCAGCACGAGCTCGTTTTTGGCGAAATCCTGGCGCGTATCTGGGGCAATCAGCTGCTTTTCTGCCAGGCCGTCCATATCTTTGGCGCTGGCAGACAAAAAGACGTCAGAAGGCGCTCCTTGTCCAATCTGCTGTGCCAATTTTCCGGAACTTCCGAAGGTAAATGTAACCGTGATGCCAGGGTTGTCCGCTTCAAAGGCCGGCTTCAACTCGCCTAGTGCATCTGTCAGGCTGGCAGCTGCCGAGACCATGATCTCGGTTTTTTCCGTCTGGGCGGGCGGAGGGGAAGCCTGTCCGGGTGAGGCAGGGGAGCCCGAGCACGCGGTAAGCAAAAGCCCTAGTGAAGTACATAACGCCAACCATTGCTTTTTCATGAATGAACCTCCAAAATTCTATTTAGTTATATTTAGATATAACTGGATATAACTAAATTATATTGGATGAATGGAAATAATCAATTGCCATTTTACGAAAAGTAAAAGAGAATAAAATGAAAGAATAAGGAAATGGGAGGTCAGCCATGAGCAACGAAAATTCTTACACAACAGAAGAAATTGCCAAGCTGTTGCGGATTTCCAAGCTGACCGTTTACGACTTGATCAAAAAAGGAGAACTGCCCGCCTACAGGGTGGGGAGACAAATGCGGGTGGACGCGAGCGATCTTGAAGCGTACAAGGCGCGTGCAAAAAGCGGCTACAAGCCATTTTCCGCGGCTGGCTCCCAAGCACAGCCATCGATCAGCCAGATGCCGCCTTTCGGACAAGCGAAAGCGACGCGGGATATTATCATTAGTGGTCAGGATGTCAGCCTGGACATGCTGGCCTCGCATTTGCGCAAACGTGACGAGTTTTTCCGGCCGCTTCGATCCTACGTCGGGAGCATGAACAGTCTGATCGCCATGTACAACGGCGAAGCGGATGTCGTGAGCACCCACTTGTACGACGGGGAAACGGGTGAGTACAACCTGTCTTATGTGCGCAGCGTTTTGTCCGGGCATCGCTACATTATTATCAATCTGCTCGCGCGCTGGGCAGGGTTTTACGTGCAAAAAGGAAACCCCAAAGGAATTCATAGATGGGCAGACCTTCCGAAAACGGGTGCCCGCATGGTCAATCGGGAGATCGGATCCGGGGCGCGAACCCTGATCGAGGAAGGCTTCCGCTTGCATGGGATCAAAGGGAGCGACGTGGCGGGCTACGAGCGGGAAGAGGCAAATCATCTCGCGGTTGCAGGGGCGGTCGCACGCAAGGAAGCGGACGTGGGAATCGGAATCGAGAGGGCAGCCCGCATGGTGGATGTCGACTTCGTACCGCTGGTGAAAGAAAGGTACGATCTCGTGGTTTTGAAAAAGCAGGAAAACGAAAAATTGATCGCCCTCCTATTGGAAATTTTGCGTTCCGAGCTGTTTCAAAAGGAGCTGGGGGCGATCGGAGGGTACGATCTGTCGCAAACGGGCCAAATCATCTACGAGACATGGTAGCGGATGGCACCAAATTGCACGGTGTGTGAAACGACAGGGATTTTCATACAGAATCTCCTGAATTTCTACTCAGGCAGACAAGGATTTGCTATGATGAATAAAACAAAGGCTTGCCGCTAAGACGATTTGAGGGTATGTATGAAAAAACTTCAAAGAACAAGTTTGTTGGTATGTTTCACCATTTTGGTCTTGTTTGGCTCTGCAGGAATTGTCGCTTACTGGCCGGCGATCTCCCAGTTTTTGGCCAGCTCTGCAGGTATTCCTGCCGGATCGGGGCAGACGGGGGCAGATCCGTTTGCGTACGACCCGCCGCTGCCATCCTACGTGAAAGACTTGCATCCCAAATACACGATACAAGCAGAACTGCATACGTCGGAAGCGAAGATCACAGGGAAGATGACTCTGGAGTTCGACAATCCGAAGACGAAAGATCTGCGACTGTACATATACGATTACCTGTGGAACCGAATGACGGTAAAATCTGTTCGCTACAAAGACAAGCCGCTTGCTTTCGACCGCGGCTCCTCGACGGTGACATTGGCCAACCCATTCGGGGCGGAAGTCCGGGGAGCGCTTACCATCGAATTTGACAATCCGGTTCCGCGCAGAGGAACAAGGTTTGGCGTAAAGGACGACATTTGGACGCTAACGACCTGGTATCCCATGCTGGGAGCGCAAAACCAGCAGGGAAAATGGTACGATCCGCCGCTGCGAATCGACTACGGGGACCCGTTTGTTTACCATTACGCCGACTACGATGTCTCGTTTATTTCCCCGCAAGGCTACAACTGGGTAAGCTCGTGGGGGCGGGGGACAACCACGGCATTGGATGGCAATAGGCAGCAGGTCCGGTATCAGGGCAACAAGCTCCTGAACTTCGCCTTGGTAGGAAGTCCGCTGTACCATATCGAAACCGTCAAGCTCGGTCCGAATCTCGCCGTCGACATCGCTTCTGTAGACAAAGGAAACATCGAGCGGATCAAGACCATCGCAGAATCCGCTTTCCCTACGTATGCGGACTGGTACGGCCCGCTGCCGTATCCGCATGTCGCAATCGCGGAGACGAGCACGGGGACGACGTATGCGATGGAGTACGCCAACATGGCAATCTTCAAGCGGGACATGTATCAACGCAATCTGATCGACCATTGGCTGCCGCATGAAATCGCTCATTTGTGGTGGTACAACAGCGTGGCTACACTGGAGGCCTCGCATGGCTGGCTGGATGAAGGATTGGTGGAAATCAGCGTGTTCCACTATCTGCAAAACCGCTACGACAATCAATCCGCTGCGACGCTGCTGGACGAATACAGGCGCGACGGTCAGCGCCTGATGGGGCGTTACCCCGACGGCAAGCTGGACAAGCCGCTTCAAAAGTTTGCGACCGAGGAAGAATTTCACTGGACCTGGTATTCGCGAGGAGCGCTTTTGTTTGACAACCTGCGCCGCCAGATCGGAGACGAGGCCTACAAGGGCTTCCTGCACAGGGTTCAGCAAAACTACCACGGAAGCGTGATTGGCGCCGAGCATCTTGACCAGGCACTGGGACAGACCTTGCAAGGAGAAGCCGTCTACTTCCGCAAGTATACGCAAGCATCGAATGCGACTGCCTTCGGTCCGGTCCAGCTGGAGCCGTACGTGACCACGATTATCAACGGAATGAGCTTTTATCCGCAAATTCCGGCGAGAGTGATGAACGGGACCGCGTACATTCCGCTGCGTGATGTTGGCGAGCACATGGGCATGCGCGTGGAATGGTCCAAGGAGAAACAGATGATCCGCGTGGCGGGGAACGGTCGGGAAATTTACGTCAAGGAAGGAGATCCATTCGCCATCGCGGACGGGAAGCGTTTGGATCTCGGGCATTCCGTTCTCTCGGTAAAAGACCGGGTGCTGGTCCCCATGTCCTTTTTCCATCAGGCAATCGGCTTGGAAACGGAATACGACGCGGCGAAGAGAACCGTCAAAATCATGACGCGCAAGGCAGGAAAGGCGGCGGAATAAACCATGAAAAACGTGGTGCTGGTAGGATTTATGGGGACGGGCAAGACGACGATCGGTGCAGCCCTGTCAAAGGAACTGGGCATTTCGCAGATCGATCTGGACGAGTTTATCGTCAAGCGGGAAGGGTGCAGCATCCCTGAGCTGTTCGCAGAAAAGGGAGAAGCTTACTTCCGCGATGCGGAGAGCAACTATTTGGAGGAGCTGCTGGCAGAAGGTCCGCACATTGTCACGACAGGCGGCGGCGTGGTCCTTCGCCAGAGAAATGTTCAGGCCATGGTGACGAACGGCACAGTCGTGGCTTTGTCGGCGTCGGAGGAGGAACTGATCAGGCGCCTTGCAAACGACACGGGGAGGCCGCTTTTGGCGGGAGGAGTGGAACAGCGAGTCCGCACGCTTTTAGCGGAGAGGGCCGGCGCCTACGATTTTGCACCCATCCAGATCGATACGACAGGAAAGAGCGTACCGCAAATCGTCGAGGAAATCGTTCGACAGCTGACTGAAATCGGGCCAGGCGGGGAAGACTAGGAGGGAAGCGCTCCGCCGCAGGGAAGACGGCGTGAATCCGCAAGCACGAAGGAGGCACGTGCAATGTCTTTTCAGGAGTATTTGAAATACCTGACCAGGCTGTTTGTCCAGTACATGGAAACCCCGAAAGATGAAAGGCGTCAGCGGAAGATGCCGCGGGAATCCTGGTCATCCCGTTGGTTTGGGGCTATTCCCATGTCGATCAGACTCTTCTTGCGGAAATAATCAGACCTACAAAGTGGACGGAGGGTGAACATGGCGAGAGTGGCTGTTGAAAAATCGCTGTCCCAAGTAAGCAAAATGCTGCGAGATAATGGATACGACGTCGTCGATCTGGGAAATTGGCAGCAAGTCGTCGATGCGGTTGTGATTACCGGCCAGGATGTGAATGTACTGGGCGATGAAAAAAGAGTCACAGGGGCACCGGTGATCAATGCAGAAGGGATGACGGCTGGAGAGGTTTTCCATGCCGTTCACGAGCGTCTCTCCCCGATGGAGCACCGCTAGCCCAAAAAGAACAAACAATAGACAAGCTCTCCGCCGATCATTCGGCTGGAGAGCTTGTTTCGTTCACATGGAATTGGCCGACTTTATGGGCGTAAGAGTACGGGACAAAACGCAAGCCTTCGTCCCACACCCCGACGTAGGGATATTGATCGTTCCACAGATGCAGGGAACCGACGACGAAAGGAGCGAGTACCTGAGAATGGTGCAGCGGCACGGTCAGGGTGACCGGGGTCGATCCTTTCGTTTGCCAAAGCTGCGCCCAGCTCACGTCGTCCCCGGCATTCAGTTCGTGTACCCAGCCAATTTGATCAAAGGGGCTTGTTTCGGTTGGCCGCAGGATCCGCGTTTGAGTGAGCTGCTGGCTATCGTGTACCAATTCGTCAGGCGCGAGGGCGCTCATGACGGGCTCGCTCGCTTCGAACTCGGCGGGGTAGGATTCGCCCGTTTTCGCATTGACCATCTGTGTCGACGGGTTATGCGTGATGAGCCAGTGGGATGCGAAGCCGTCATAGACAGGCTCGGCCGCGATCTGCCGCGGAGCGAATGCGTCGTCGAACAAAATGTATTCGCCCACGCCGTACTCCAGAAGGACGAAGGAAACAGCCCCTTTGGCAGAGGGAGCTTCGCCCACTACCATATACCCTACCTGCTGACCGGATTTGCTGACGCTGACGAGCCATTGATGCTGACCGGCGCCGAGGGTCTGTACATCCACCTGAGCGTTCTTCCATTGCTTGAATTGGGAATCGCGGAGGGCGATCGCGTCCATCCACGCATGTATTTGGCTCTGAAACTGGTTGTCCCAGCCTTTGCCCTCTTCCGCCCGGACGGGGCTGACAAACAGCAAGAGGGAGAGTGAAACGGCAAAAAAGGAAGCGAGACGTCTGGTCACATTCATGCACCACCTTTTGCAGAAGCTTTTCCTGCTCCTATTGTAACCAGCTATGACAAAAAGATTTGTTGCAACTTGTCTTTTTGCTTGCGTCTTTTCTCGCAAAGGTTTTACAGGATTCGTCCCGATCCGGGGAATTTGGCCCCGGTCTTTTCCTTTGACGTTGCAATCGGCGGGGCGGAATGCAAGTAAAACAAGCCGCCGTTGATAAATTGCACCTCGATTCGCGGCTCGTACTGCCATTTCAATTCCTCCATTCGACGCTGCCGTTCCTCGTCCGGTGTGCTTTTACGCCACTCCTTCTGATCGATTTCCTCCCGAGGTGTCGTCTGGATGCCGTTCGCACGCAAAAAGTCGAGGATTCTTCCGCCGGTAGCCCGATATTCGTCAAATGACTTCGGCTGTTCGACAACCGGCTGGGGATCGGACCATTCGATCTCGGTTGCTTCGATAGACGGCTGCTCATCGGGTTGCCCGGCGGTTTCCTTCTTCGGATTTTCCTCCGAAGCATCGGCATCCTCCAGCTCCTGATCAGCCGCTTCCGGCTCGCGTCTGGCCAGCTCCTCGTAATAGGCGGAGAGGATCTCGAGCTCTTCCTGCAGTCGAGCTCGCGCTTCCATCGCCCATGACTGGTCTTCCGCTTCCAGCACTCTCGCCACTTCTTGCTCGGCCATCTTTGCCGCCTCCGCGACCGTTATCCGCCGATCCAGCGTGTAAAAGTAATCCGGAATGGCGGGCGTAAGCGGCAGGCGGAACAAAAACGAGGTAAAGTCGTGAACGATGCGGGGGTTGTGCAGGTTGATCCCCAGATAGAGAAGGATGTCCCGCCTCTTGTCGCACAGAAACGAGACTTTGAGATTCATGCCAAGCCAAGGGACAAGAGGAGTCGATCTCCGGGAAGCAGACATCGCGCCAGCCTTTTGCTCGTACATGCACAAAAAGCGCCCGTGTTTTTTGGCTGAGTCAAAGATTTGCTGCATGCGGCCGGCACCCAGATGTAAGTATTCCGCTCGCACACCTTCCGGAAGCCGGTCGGGGTGAAAGGCGAACGTCAGCACGAGCGGCTGGTAGGCGATGTTCATCTTTTCCACCCAGCTCCAGTAAAACGGGCGATTGCCGATGTCCTTGTCGACCTCGACCGGTAGCTTGACAGTCATATAGTCGGGATGCGACTCGACGATATGGGCAGAAAAGGAGGCAAAATAGCGCTCCACAAATTGCCGGACCTGCTTCTGCTGCATAAAGGGAACCTCTTTTCACAGTTTATTGGTCAGCTGCTTCCGACAGCGTCGATTCCTTCCGGGGATTCGTCTGTCGGGTGGCCCTGATGGCTTGGCCTACGTTGTCCAACTTCAGTGCCATCTCCCGAGACGAACGTGAATCCATGATGATGTGGATCAGGTTTTCCTCGAGGGATTGGTTGAGGTTGAGACGCTCCACGATGTCGTCCAGCTCACCGATCACCATTTCAAACAGATCGATTTTTTCGTAGAGCAGCTTCAGGATATGCTCCTCGATCGTGCCGACCGTAGACAAATTGTGAATGTGGACGTCGCGCTTCTGTCCGAGTCGGTGGACGCGGCCGATGCGCTGCTCGACGCGCATGGGATTCCAGGGCATGTCATAGTTGATCACCTGGTTGCAAAACTGCAGGTTGATCCCCTCGCCGCCGGCTTCCGTCGCGATCAGGACCTGCGCGCGGTTTTGGAACAGATCGGTCATCCAATCTTTTTTGCTCCGTTTGAAGCCGCCGCGAAACGGGACGGAAGTGATACCGTGGTCGTGCAGATACTTTTGCAAATAGTTTTGGGTAGCCCGGTACTCGGTGAAAATGATCACCTTGTCATTGATTCTCTGGATCAGTTCCGCAGTCTTGGCTGCCTTGGAGTGGGTGTCAATGCGTTTGATCAATTCGACGAGCTCCTCGATTTGCCTGCGTATCGGAGAGTCCTCGGCCGTGCGTTGATACATATTGTATAAAGTCATGAATGCCGCTTCTTTGCTCGAGCACACCTCCCGCTGCAGCGTGATGAGGGCGAGGGAATTGAAGCCGCCTATTCCCTCCATCCCGGCGTGGTACTGCTCGCGTACAAAGCGGGTCACGCCCTCATACAATTCACGCTCCTCGGGGGACAGCTCAATCGGGATCGATTGCACACGGCGGCTGGTGAATTGAATGCCTCCATCGCTGCGCTTGTTGCGGATCATCACTTTTTCGATTTCTTCCCGCAGCTTTTCGCTGTTTTTGGACTGCCGCTTGCCTTCCACGTAATTGGAGGAAAACGTGGTGTTGTGACCCAGATGGCCTGGCTTCAGCAGATTGATCAGGTTGTACAGCTCGTCCATCTCATTTTGAATCGGCGTGGCCGTGAGCAGGAGACAGTATTTCTTGCGGATCTCCTTGACGAACTGGTAGTTGCGGGTTCGCTTGTTCTTGAGCTTGTGGGCTTCGTCGATGATCAGCATGTCGTAGTCGATATCGAGCACATGGCGGCGATGAGGGTCTCGTTTGGCCGTATCGATGGAGGCGACGACGACGTCGTGCTGCCGCCACATGTACTCTTTCTTCTGGGCGACGGCGGGAATGCCGAATTTCTGGTGCAGCTCCTTCGTCCATTGAATGACGAGGGAGGCAGGTACCAGCACGAGTATTTTTTTCGCGAGCCCGCGCACCATATACTCTTTCATGATGAGACCGGCCTCGATTGTTTTGCCCAGCCCGACCTCGTCCGCGAGAATGGCTCGTCCGCGCATGTCGAGCAAGACCCGCTCCGCTGTCTGCAGTTGATGAGGAAAGGGTGACAAAAGGGGCAGGTACTTCAGAGACTGCAGCTGGTCAAACTCGCGCACGGCCATGGCTTCCTCAGCTTCCAGCGTCAGTTTGAACAGCTCCCATTTGTCCCATGGTCCATCCTCCTGCATGCGCTCGGCCAGCGGCTCCAGCCAACCGGTGTCGAATGTAACAGGAATATTCGGCATATGTGTAACTCCTTTGCGTGTCTGTACCAGATATTTCTTTGCTGGACTGTGAAAGCTTAACGATTTTAATGCGGTTCACCAATTTGTTAAGTATTTCTTGAGCTGACTGTTAATTTGCATATTTTCAAGTTCGTACTCTCATGGTAGGATAAAGAGGAAGTTCACTTGTTAGTATGGAATCATATGAAAAACTTATGTATGACCACGAATCCACCGCGAATGATAGTAGCAGGGAGAGACTGCCCGGATTGCGGCAGCGCCGAAGGAGCAAGCCGGAAACGGTGAATCTCTCAGGCAAAAGTACCTCTACTGGACGCAACTCTGGAGAGAGCTCGTCAGGAGCCACCAAAGGGGAAACTTGCCAGTGAGGGGATCCCCGCCTCGCTGCGAAAGGCAAGGTAACTCTCAGGTACCAAGGACAGAGGAGGAGAAATGGGCACCATTTTTCTTGGTGTTCCGTTTTTCGTCCTCTTTTTTGCACGCATGAACTGGATAATTTTTCCTCTTCGTGCTGCGTGCATCCAGTAATTTGGGGAAAAACGCCAACCTCGTTGGCCCTTCAGGAGGTGCCTCGCACATATGTCCACGTTGAAAAGAACGCCGCTGTTCGATACTTATGCGAAGTACGGCGGGAAAACCATCGACTTCGGAGGCTGGGAGCTGCCTGTCCAGTTTTCCAGCATCGGTCAGGAGCATGAAGCGGTACGGACCAAGGCCGGCTTGTTTGATGTATCGCACATGGGAGAGGTGGAAGTAAAAGGAGAAAACGCGCTCGCCTATCTCCAGCACTTGACCACCAATGACGTGTCGAAGCTGGCGGCCTATCAGGCGCAGTACAGCGTCCTCTGCTATCCGGACGGCGGCACCGTCGACGATCTCCTGGTGTATAAATACGCAGACGATCACTATTTGCTGGTCATAAACGCCGGCAACATCGACAAGGACTACGCGTGGCTAAAGGAACACCTCATCCCGGGTGTCACCATCGAAAACATCTCGGAGCAGACCGCGCAGCTCGCCATTCAGGGCCCGCTCGCGGAAAAAATCCTGCAAAAGCTGACGACGACGGACCTGTCGCAAATCGGCGTCTTCCGCTTTCAGGCAGACGTGCTGATCGACGGAGTGCCGACGCTGATTTCCCGAACCGGATATACCGGTGAAGACGGGTTTGAGATGTACCTCGCTGCCGATCAGGCGGCAAAGCTGTGGGACACTTTGCTTGCAACTGGCGCGGAGGATGGACTTTTGCCATGTGGTCTGGGCGCGCGCGACACCCTGCGCTTCGAGGCGAAGCTCCCGCTTTACGGCCAAGAGCTGAGCCAGACTATCACGCCGATCGAAGCCGGCATTGGCTTTGCGGTCAAGGTCGACAAGGAAGTGCCGTTCATCGGCCAGGAAGTGCTGAAGGCCCAAAAAGAAAACGGTGCACCGCGCAAGCTCGTCGGGATCGAAATGATCGACCGGGGCATCCCTCGCACGCATTACCCGGTTTACGCGGGAGATGAGCTGATCGGGGAAGTCACGACCGGGACTCAGTCGCCGACGCTGAAAAAGAATGTCGGTCTCGCCCTGATCAAGAGCGAGCATGCCGCTCTCGGTACGACACTCGAAGTGGAAATCCGCGGAAAACGACTCAAAGCAGAGGTAGTTGCCGCTCCTTTCTATAAACGTCCGAAAAACTGATTGCTTGCTTTCCCTATTCGACATCCGATTTTAAGGAGGACAACGTTCGTGAAATACCGCTACCTGCCCCAAACCGATCAGGACAAGCGCGAAATGCTGGAGACTCTCGGCATTTCCAGTGTAGAAGAGCTGTTCGCCGACATTCCTGAAGAGGTGCGCTTTAAAGGCGCCATCCAGATCCCGGAAGCCCTGTCCGAGCCGGAGCTGGTCAAATACTTTACCGGACTCGCTGGCAAGAACGTCAATTTCACGACCCATGTAAACTTCCTCGGAGCGGGCGTGTACCAGCATTACACCCCAAGCACCGTGAATCACATGCTGCTGCGCGGCGAATTTTTTACCGCCTACACGCCTTACCAGCCGGAAATCAGCCAAGGGGAGCTGCAGGCGATCTTTGAATTTCAGACGATGGTATGCGAGCTGACCGGTATGGAGGTAGCCAACTCTTCCATGTACGACGGGGCTACTTCTCTGGCGGAAGCGGCAATGATGGCAGCGGGCCACACCGGCAAAAAGCGCGTCATCGTCTCTCGCGCCGTTCATCCGGAGTCGCGCAGCGTATTGAAGACTTACGCGTACGGGCAAAACGTGGAACTGGTGGAAGTCGGCGTAAACAGCGAAGGCGTGACCGATACCGAGGCCTTGCAGACGCTCGTGAACGACCAGACTGCGGCCGTCATCGTCCAATACCCGAACTTCTTCGGAAGCGTAGAGGACCTGGCAGCGATCGAAGCCATCGCGCATGGCAGCGGCGCTCTCCTGATCAGTTCGTCCAATCCGCTCGCCTTGGGCGTTCTCGAAGCGCCGGGTAAGCTCGGGGCAGACATCGTGGTTGGCGACATGCAGCCGTTCGGGATTCCGGCTTCCTTCGGCGGTCCGCACTGCGGCTACTTTGCTACGACGACCAAGCTGATGCGCAAAATGCCGGGCCGCATCGTCGGCCAGACCAAAGACGAAAACGGCAAGCGCGGGTTTGTCTTGACGCTGCAAGCTCGTGAGCAGCACATCCGCCGCGAAAAAGCGACCTCGAATATTTGCTCCAATCAGGCCTTGCTGGCATTGGCAGCAGCGATCACGCTCACGGCGCTGGGCAAACAAGGTGTGCAGGAAATGGCGATGATGAACCTGCAAAAGGCGCACTACGCCAAACAAGCCCTGCAGGCAAAAGGGCTCGAAGCAGCGTTTACAGCACCGTTCTTTAACGAATTTGTCGTAAAGCTGCCGAAGCCGGTGGCCGAAGTGAACAAACAGCTGCTGGCGGCAGGAATCATCGGCGGCTACGATCTGGGGTTGGATTATCCAGAACTTTCGGGGCATACGCTTCTGGCTGTCACCGAACTGAGAACGAAAGAAGAAATCGACCAACTGGCTCAGGAATTGGAGGCGATCGCTCGTGCGTAAGGAACAAGAGAAAGCACTGATTTTTGAAATGAGCAAGCCGGGCCGTGTGGGCTACAATTTGCCGGCTCTTGATGTGCCGGAGGTGGAAGTGGCCAGTCTCTTGCCCAAGCACCTGATCCGCGAAACGCCTGCCGAACTGCCGGAAGTATCCGAACTGCAGCTCGTTCGCCATTATACCGAACTGTCTCGACGCAATCACGGGGTAGACAACGGTTTCTACCCGCTCGGCTCCTGCACCATGAAATACAACCCGAAAATCAACGAGGACGTGGCTCGCTATCCGGGCTTTGCGCAAACGCACCCGTACCAGCCGGAAGAAACCGTCCAGGGCGCCCTGGAGCTTCTGTACAACCTGCAGGAAGAGCTCGCTGAGATCACAGGCATGGATGCGGTCACCTTGCAGCCGGCAGCGGGTGCGGCAGGGGAATGGACCGGTCTGATGATGATCCGCGCTTACCATGAGAGCCGCGGGGAAGGGCACCGGACGAAGGTCATCGTGCCGAACTCCGCGCACGGGACCAATCCGGCGTCCGCAGCCGTTGCCGGTCTGGACACGATCACGATTCCGTCCAACGAGCGCGGTCTGGTGGACATCCAGGCACTGCGCGAAGCGGTCGGTTCCGATACCGCAGCGTTGATGCTGACCAACCCGAACACGCTCGGACTGTTTGAGGAAGACATCGTCGAAATGGCCAAAATCGTTCACGAAGCCGGCGGCCTGCTGTACTACGACGGTGCGAACGCCAACGCGATTCTCGGCATCGCGCGTCCCGGGGACATGGGCTTCGACGTGGTCCATCTCAATTTGCACAAGACATTCACCGGCCCTCACGGCGGCGGCGGTCCCGGTGCCGGTCCGGTCGGAGTCAAGAAAGTGCTTGAGCCGTTTTTGCCGACGCCGATCGTGGCGAAAAAAGAAGACGGCACATTCTACTGGGACAGCAACCGTCCGCAGACTATCGGCCGCGTGAAAGGGTACAACGGAAACTTCGGCATTCTCGTGCGCGCGTACAGCTACATCCGTACGATGGGACCGGAAGGCCTGCTGCAGGTCTCCCAAAACGCTGTGCTCAACGCCAACTACATGATGCGCCGACTGGCGACTGCCTACCACTTGCCCTATGACCAGGTGTGCAAGCACGAATTCGTCCTGTCCGGCGTGCTGCAGAAGAAGCTCGGCGTCCGCACGCTCGATATCGCCAAACGTCTCCTGGACTTCGGCTACCATCCGCCGACCATCTACTTCCCGCTAATCGTCGACGAGTGCCTGATGATCGAGCCGACCGAGACGGAAACGAAAGAGACGCTGGATGAATTCATCGACGTCATGCTGCAAATCGCCCGCGAGTGTGAAGAGACGCCGGAAATTGTCCAGGAAGCACCGCATACGACGGTCGTCAAGCGGCTGGACGAAGCGACTGCCGCGCGCAAGCCAATCCTGCGCTACCAGCCGCAAGCATAAGAATCGACTGAAAACCGCCTGACTCAGGCGGTTTTTCTTTCCTGTGGGTGATATGATGAAGGGGAAGGAGGTGCCGGGGTGAACAAGCGAATTGTCTTTACCGGCGGCGGCTCGGCCGGACATGTGACGGTCAACCTGGCGCTGATTCCGCATTTTCTCGAAGCGGGCTGGGAAGTCGCGTATATTGGCTCCGAGAACGGAATTGAACGAGAGCTCGTCCAGGGGCAGCCCGGTGTCCGTTACGTGGCCATTTCGTCCGGCAAGCTGCGGCGTTACTTGGATTGGAAAAATGTAACGGATCCGCTGCGCGTCACCAGGGGCGCTTGGCAGGCGTATCGCTTCCTGAAGAGGTGGAAGCCGGCTGTCATCTTTTCCAAGGGAGGCTTTGTGTCCGTGCCGGTCGTGCTGGGTGGCTGGATGAATGGTTTGCCGGTCGTTCTCCACGAGTCGGACCTGACTCCGGGTTTGGCCAACCGGTTGTCAGTGCCGTTTGCGAAGAAAGTATGCGTCACGTTCGCGGAAACTATGGATCATCTCCCTGTGGAAAAAGCGGTGCATGTGGGAGCCGTGATCCGAAGCGAACTGTTTCTGGGTTCTCGGGAGAGGGGACTGTCCCTTTGCGGATTTTCGCCATCAAGGCCTGTTCTGCTCGTCATGGGCGGCAGCCTGGGCGCGAAACGGATCAACGAGGCGGTACGCAGCCAGCTGACGACGCTTCTTGCCGATTACCAGATTGTTCACATTTGCGGAAAAGGACAGTGTGACGAAACGCTTCAGCGACCCGGCTACCGCCAGTACGAGTACGCCATGGAAGAGCTGCCAGACCTTTTGGCTATGGCAGATATGGTCGTGTCCCGGGCAGGCTCCAATGCAATCTTCGAGTTTCTGGCTTTGCGCAAGCCAATGTCGCTGATCCCGCTGTCCAAGGCAGCCAGTCGTGGGGATCAGATCGTGAATGCGAGAGCGTTTGAGAAACGGGGCTTTTGCGAGGTGTTGTTGGAGGAAGAGCTGACAGAGCAGACCTTCATGGGCGCATTGCAGAGTCTGGCTGCCAATCGAGAGCAGATCGTTCGGCGAATGGGGGAGAATTCTCAGGCAGACGCCATGGCCAAAGTCATCGCCCTGCTCGAGCAGGCCAGTGGCTGAAGCCACGGCTGCTGCGAGCCCACTCGGGTCTTGCCGAGCTTTTCGCCGGAAGGCTACAATGAATGCGTAGCGAAGAGGAGGTACATACAATGGAACAGTGGCGTTATATCGTGACGGAGGCGATGTCTCCCGCCATGAACATGGCAGTGGACGAGGCCATCCTGCAGCTGCACAGCGAAGGCAAGGTGCCGCCGACCGTTCGTTTTTACACATGGGAACCGGCGACGCTGTCGATCGGCTACTTTCAAAAGGCACTCAAGGAAATCAACATGGACGCGCTTCAGGAAAGCGGTCTGGGCTTTGTCCGGCGGGCGACCGGCGGAAGGGCCGTGCTGCACGACAAAGAGCTGACCTACAGCGTGATCGTGTCGGAGGAGCATCCGAAAATGCCGTCGAGCGTGACGGAAGCGTATAAAATCATTAGCTTGGGGCTGCTGCACGGCTTCCAAAACCTTGGCCTTCAGGCGGAGATGGTGTCCTTGGCGAGCGAGGAGGAGAAGGAAAAGTACAGTTCTCCCGGGTCTTCGGCTTGCTTCGATTCTCCGTCCTGGTACGAGCTGGTCGTCGAAGGAAAAAAGGTGGCGGGGAGCGCGCAGACCAGGCAAAAAGGCGTCATCCTGCAGCACGGCTCCATTCTGTTGGATATGGACGTGGAACTGCTGTTCTCGCTGTTGAACTTCCCGTCAGAACGCGTCAAGCAGCGGATGATCGACAGCTTCCGCCAAAAAGCAGTGACGATCAACGAGGTGAGCCCACGCCCGATCAGCCTTCGTGAAGCCATCGGTGCATTCCAGCGCGGCTTTGCATCCGGACTGGAGGTAGAGCTGGTACCTTCCGAGCTTTCCGCAGAAGAACAGGCGCTGGCCGAAGAACTGGCCCGCACACGCTACTCTACGGATGAATGGAATTTGCGTCGCTGACAAGCACGGACGAATTTTTCCAAAGTAAATGAACGACCTGAACGAAAAAAGCTCCCGCAGTCCGATGAGTGACGGCGGGAGCTTTCGCTTTCCCAATTAGACGAGCACGTCTGCGCTGATATGCTGTTCAAACAAGGCTTGCAGTTTTTGCACCACCGGCCCGACCGAACCGCCTCCGACAGGCTGGCCGTCGATTGAGATGATCGGCATGACTTCAGCCGTGGTGCTGGTCAGGAACACTTCGTCCGCTTGTTTCAAAAAGTCGATGTCGAAGGCCTCTTCATGCACGGCGATGCCGTTTTGCTTCGCAAGCTCGATGACGACCTGACGCGTGATGCCGTGCAGGATCAGGTGGTCGGCCTGGTGCGTGTACAGGGCCCCGTCCTTTACGGCAAACAGGTTGGATGCGCTGCACTCTGTCACGGTTCCGTTGCGGTGCAGAATTGATTCCTGCGCCCCGGCGTCTTTTGCGTACTGCTTCACGAGTACCGCGCCGAGCAGGTTGAGGGTCTTGATGTCGCAGCGGAGCCAGCGAATGTCTTCAATCAGTTGCGCCGTCAGGCCTTTTTTCAGATCGGCCAGAGGACGTGCTTTCGGACGGACAAAGCCCATGAGTACGGGCTCGATCCCCGCTGGTATATCGTGTACGCGAGGTGCTGCCCCGCGGGAAACCTGCAGGTAGAGAGTGGCATCGTCGTTTTCGGAAATGTTGTTCTTCTCCATCAGCTGTCGGGCAATCTCTGTCAGGTCTTTTTCGCTCCAAGGCAGTTCCAGCTTGATTTCACGTGCACTGCGAAGGAGTCGGGCGATATGGGCATCCCACATGTACAGCCTTCCTTTGTAAATACGGACGACCTCGTAGATCCCGTCGCCAAAATTGTACCCGCGATCTTCCGGATGGACGGCTAGTTCTCCGTCTTCCACCCATTTACCACCTACATACAGCATTGTGAGTCCCCCTTCAACCGTTCCAAGATTCATCATGTCATTTTACCGTGCAAGTTCAAGGATCAATTGCCCTACTTCCGAACGATTGGACAGCTGATTCTCATTTCCAACGGTTTTATGAGTCAACATTAGCAAATCGCTTGAACAGGGTCAATTTGAAAGTAGAGAAAAGGCTATCAATAATTTCGCAAGTCGGAGCCGTGTCTATAAAGAAATCGAATGGAAGATTCTGACGATATTTCCCAAGCGTGAATCGACGGCATTTCCCATTCG
This sequence comes from Brevibacillus brevis, assembly GCF_031583145.1. Taxonomy (NCBI): domain Bacteria; kingdom Bacillati; phylum Bacillota; class Bacilli; order Caryophanales; family Paenibacillaceae; genus Brevibacillus; species Brevibacillus brevis. Next base: position 2,532,523 of record NZ_CP134050.1, read on the forward strand.
ACAAAGAGCGAAAGCAGGATGAGAAAGAAGGGAAAGGAAAGCTGTCGTCCGGTGGCGCGGAGTGCAGGTATTTGACTAACTATTCTGACTAGACGGTGTCTCTATCGACGGCCCATAATAAATAGGCAAAGAGGACGTAAGGAGGGATGTGCTGTGCGACCAAATCGCCGCTTTTCACTGACCGCCGTGCTAGCTAGTGGACTACTGCTTCTGCCGCTGATGCCCTCTCCCGTCTTTTCGCAGGCCAGCGCCATGGAGATACAGGAAGCGATCGATGGGGATACGCTTTTATTGCATGTGGAGAGGTTGGCTCGTACGCCTCGGCCTCCCGCGACAGAGACGGAGTTCGCAGCCGCCGTCTATGTGGAAAATGCATTGAGATCCTATGGGTACCAAACTGTCCTGCAGCCATTTACCTATTATACATATCGGGAACCGTCGGCACTTTCCCTGTCCGTGGAGGGATGGAAGGGAGCTGCCTTTGAGGCTCGCGGCTTCACGTACGGACCGAATGGAATCGGCACCGGCGAAATTGCGGATTGCGGTCTCGGAACAGCCGCCGACTTTCAAAGCGGAAAGGCGCGAGGAAAGATCGCCTTGGTCAGACGGGGATCCACGACTTTTGCGGAAAAGGTGAGGCAGGCAGCAGCAGCCGGAGCCGTGGCGGCCATCGTCTGGAACGACCGTGACGATGCCCTGAAAGGAACGCTGGGGGAGCCGTTGGACATGTCGGTGCCTGTCATCATGCTATCGAAACAACAGGGTGAGCGCTTGCGCGAGCAAATGAAAAAACAGGCGGTGAAGGCGACCGTCAAAGTCGACGGTGGACTGTCGATCAGGCAGACTTCCTACAACATCGTCGCGACGCGCAAGCCAGAGTCGCAGGGAACGGGTCAAATCGTCCTGGTCACGGCTCATCACGACTCTGCAGTCAAGTCTCCAGGTGCGAACAATGGTGCATCCGGAGTGGCGGTGCTCCTGGAAGTGGCGCGATTGCTCGCCGACAAGCCGACCGATACGGAGGTGCGCCTGGTCAGCTTTGGCGCGGCTTCGGCAGGGGAACAAGGGCCAATCGCTTTCGTGGAAGGCCTCACCGAAAAAGAAACGAAAGCGATGGTCGCGGCCTATTGCCTGGATGCGGTAGGCAGCGTAGATGCGGGAGTCCTTACGGTTTCAGATCCTTCAGGCAGCAGGAATGTGCCTGTCACACTGGCAGAGGCAAACGGTGCAGTTTTCTCCACAGCATGGAATGACCGGGCGGAAGCGAGTGGCGATCACCTCCCTCTGGCAGCTGCGGGCATACCAGTGGCGTTTCTCACTCGAGCACCGTCAGATGCGTGGAGAGATCAGCCGGAGGACACCATCGAGAAAATCAGCGCGGATCGTCTGATCGAAACGGCGGAAACGGTGTACGCAGCCGTCGCGGAAATGACGGACCCACAGACGCCTGCTTACGCGGTGAGCACCGGGAAGATTTCTGGCGGAAAAACGTTGGAGAGGGAAGCTGTTCAATAGAGAGGGAGGTATCGAAGCGTTTCTGAAAGCAGGGGCGCTTTTCTTTTTGGCAGGGTTGCATGGAAAAGCGGAGGGGACAAACAATCGACTTCCAGGTGGAAAAGCCTTATCATTTGGTAGAGATTCATGTGAGAGGGAAGGACTCTTCGGCAAACGGGAGAAAAAGATAACCAGCCCCGCAGCGGGAATGACGGGGCTAGGAATGAACGATGGACGATAAGACTGTCGCTCAAACTTGGTTGCCTCAAGATGTTTGTCTTTTCCAAATATATCGGATGAGCAGGCTCAACCCGCAGTACGTGGCTCCGCTGACGATGACGGACACGCTCCAGGAAACCGCCATGGGAAGCAAGGCGAACAGCAAGAGTGTGGCCAGCATGACCAGCAGCATCGGCAGTAGCTGCAGATCATGCCGCTCCACGATAGGCAAGGCGAGCGCGTAGAGGATGGCGGCGATCACGATGCCTCCGTGGATCAGCGAGAGGACAGCCAGAAGCCAGTCGCCCATGGGAATGAGCTGCTGCAGGATGAGCTTGACAGGAGCCGACGAAGCGTGGACATCGTGCCAGTGTGCGAGCAAGATCGCCTGCCCGGTCATCAACAGGACAAAGAAGGCCAGCGTACCGAGGCAGACTCCTGTGCGAATGGCCTGACGGTTGGCCGCACTCGCCGCAAATGGGATGGTTAGGGCCAGGCAAAGCAAAAAATGCAGGCCAAGGTAAAGGATCGCGTGAATGATCCAGTTCAGATTCATCTGGTATCCGAGGTTCGGGATTGGTACGTGGTGCTGCTCCATGAAGATCAAGCCAAACAGCAGAAATCCCGTCGCAACCGAGATGGCTGTCCCTGCCAAAATCCAGTTCCACCCTTTGTTCAACCAAATGCTTGCGACGACGATGGGCAGAAGCACAAACAGCAGGCCAGGCGCACCCTCGGCAAACTGCGTCGCATGCTGTCCGGTAACGACGCCTGCGTAGGCCAGAATAAAAATATGGCTGAGGACGGAGAGGCTCGGACCGAACGCTTCCCCAAACCAGTACAGAAAGAGCGCGTGCAAGGAACGGATGCCGACGCGCCTGCATATGTCCAGCACACTGTAACCAAACCAACCGAGACCGACACTGGCGAGCACGGCGCCAATCGTCCCCCAGGAACCGAAATAAGCGAAAAAGCGCAGCCACTCGTAACCGCCCAGATACGTCCCTCCGAGTGCAGCTCCTGCAAAAAGAACGGCAATCTGCTGAGCGCTTTTGTCCATAGGCACCATCCTTATCTCCAACTTGGTACAAGTGTATGAGAGAGAAGGGCTTGTTCAGAACAGAGGAAGATAAACAAACTTTTTTGTTTACTAAATATATTATATTGGATATAATGGTAAAAACAGCAATGAGACGAAGAGGTGGCAGAAGATGAAAATCGTAGGAATCGCCGGAAGCATGAATACCGAATCCACAACCAAGAAGGCAGTGAACATCGTACTGGAAGCTGCAAAGGCTGCGGGAGCAGAGACTCAGCTCATCCATTTGGCTGAATGGCCAATGCCTGTATACGACGACCGCGAAGACACCTCGACCTACCCGGAGGTCGTGCATCGCTTTGTTAAAACCATTTCGGAGGCGGATGGCCTGGTCATTGGCTCGCCGGAATACCACGGGACACTTACAGGCGCACTGAAAAACAGCCTGGATTTCCTGGAAGGCCGCCATTTGCGTGACAAGCAGGTAGCGATCATCGGAGTGGCGGGAGGCAGTATGGGTGCGACGAACACCGTCAATACGCTGCAACTGATCATGCGCAATCTTCACGCCTGGCCGCTCCCTGCAAGTCCGAGCATTCCGAGCGCCTACAACGCGTTTGCTGCGGACGGCAAGCTGAAGGACGAGAGGCTGCAAGCCAGACTGGAACAGTTGGGGGAACAGCTCGTCCAATACGTGGAAGCCATGAGCGTGAAATTGGAAAAACAAGTCCAGTAAGGCACGTTTCTCTTGCAAATGGTTTTCATTACGAGGTATTATATTTCTACGTGCTTTTTTCTAAGACGTCAGAAATACGGTTTGAAATGAGGGGTTCACATGCCGACGCCGAGCATGGAAGACTATTTGGAACGCATTTACAGCTTAATTGAAGAAAAGGGCTATGCTCGAGTCTCCGATATTGCTGAAGCGTTGGAAGTACATCCCTCTTCGGTTACGAAGATGGTACAAAAACTGGACAAAGACAAGTATCTCGTCTACGAGAAGTACCGTGGCCTGGTCTTGACGACGAAGGGCAAAAAGATTGGCAAGCGGCTCGTGGATCGTCATAGCCTGCTGGAGGAATTCATGCGGGTGATTGGCGTGGATGAAGAACATATCTATCAGGACGTGGAAGGGATCGAGCACCATCTAAGCTGGGAATCGATCACCTGCTTGGAATATCTCGTGCAGTATTTTCAGGCTGATCCGAACCGGATGGAAGAGCTGCGGCGCATCCGTCTGGAAGACGAACAAAAAGAAGAATAGCAAGATTCCCAAGACGCAAGCCGGCCAGGCTTGCGTTTTTCTGTGTCGTAACGGAAAAGCTGTCGCCCTATATTTGATAAGGAGGCGAAAACACAGCGCTGTCGCAGGGGGAGATAGGGATGAAAGCGGACGCAGTCTTTGAAGGTGGCGGAGTCAAGGGAATCGCTTTTATCGGAGCCTTGCAGGTGATGGAGGAGCACGGATACACATGGGAAAAGCTGGCGGGCACCTCGGCGGGCTCCATCGTGGCGGCACTGCTTTGCGCAGGGTATACGAGCCGTGAGCTCAAACCGATTTTTGAGGAACTGGACTACTTGCATTTTTTGCAGCGGAAAGGCTTGGGGCGCCTTCCCTTGATCGGTCCGTTGTTCGAGCTGATGGTGCACGAGGGAATCTTTCGCGCCGATCGGCTAGAGCTGTTCGTAGAGGGGCTCTTGCTGCGAAAGGGGATTCGCACGTTCGGAGACTTGCCCGCAGGAAAGCTCCGAATTGTCGCTTCCGATGTCACGGCAGGCAAAATGCTGGTGCTGCCGGACGATCTTCCCCAATACGACATCGTTCCGGAAGAGTTCCCCGTCGCAAGGGCGGTACGCATGTCCGCATCGATTCCATTCTTTTTCCAACCGGCCGTGCTGCGCAGCGAGAGCAAAGTACACTACATTGTGGATGGAGCCCTCCTCAGCAACTATCCCGTCTGGCTGTTTGACGTACCGGGCAAACCGCAGTGGCCGACGATCGGCTTTCGGCTGCACGACAGCCAGTCGAAGGCCGAGGAGGCGCACATTCGTGGACTGTTCTCTTTCACTCGCGGCCTGCTTGTGACGATGCTCGATGCGCATGACAGGTTCTACGTAGAAAAGGCGAATGCGGTTCGGACGATCTTTATTCATACGTTTGGAGTTCGCACCACGCAGTTTCAGATGCCGCTCGAACTGCGCCAGCGATTGTTCACATCCGGTGAAGAGTCTGCCAGACGTTTTCTGGCCACATGGAATTTCGACGAGTATGTCAAAGTGTTTCGCACGACCTCACCCAAATATCTCGTCTGATCGTTCCCAAAACGCAAAACAGGCAGCCGTCGAATGGCCGCCTGTTTTTTTGTACGATTGGAACGGTTGGCTTCGCAGGGGGTTGCCCTGGCATCGCCGGCTGTATCAATTGGACATGTTGTTGTGCGAGTTTTGCTCGTCTTGCTTTTGCTTGGACTTGCCTTTGCTGCCGTCAATGACTCGGAAGGGATGATTTTTTCGGGGCTGGTTTTGCTTTTTGACCGTCTGTCGCAGGGCAGGCGGCTTTGCCTTTGGCGTTTTCGGCTTACGAGGCCCGCCGCTTCGCGGAAAGAAAGCGCCTGTCCGCAAATAGTTCCGCACCACCATAAAAAGCCCGACAGACAGTCCCAAAATAATCAGCGTATTCACAGGGTCTTTGAGAAACGTCAGCAGAAAACCGTAAATCGCTAGCAAAAACACAATCAAAATCACTGGCGGAATGCGGCGTAACATAGGGCCTCACCTCTATGGGATTCAAAAATGCCTCACGTTATCACGTTATCCTGTCGTTACCATTCTTTCTTGTGCCTGTCTTTGGTCCAGCTCCCGCATTTTCTGGAAAGAGGCGATCGCTACTTCGACCTGGTGGTCTTCCGGCTCGCGGGTCGTGATTTTTTGCAGCCACAGTCCAGGATAGCCCAGGAAGCGCAGCACCGGGGTGTCGCGCAGCTTGTTCGTAAACTGCAGCACCTCGTAAGAGACGCCCATCACGACCGGGAGAAGGACGATGCGTTGCACCACTCTCTCGAGAAGAGAGTCGTACGGAAACAGGGAGTAGATGACGACGCCGACGAACACCGTGAAAATGAGAAAACTGCTACCGCACCGATAGTGCAGGGTGGAAAATTTTTGCACATTTTCTACTGTCAATTCTACCCCGGATTCAAACGCATTAATCACTTTATGTTCAGCTCCGTGATACTGAAAGAGCCTTTTAATGATAGGAGCTTTGGCGATTGCGGTGATGTAGCCGAGCAAGAGGATGATCTTGAATCCGCCCTCTGCCAGCGTCTGCGGCACCCCGTCCGGCACCCATTTTCCCAGCAGGAATTCCGCGAGAAAGACGGGAACGAGCGTAAACACGAATTTGCCGAACAAGAAGGACAAGACGCCTACGAGAGCGACACCGAGGACCATCGTCAGTCTGGAAGGGCTCTCGGACACTCCTTCTCCCGACTCCATATTGTATCTCTCTGAAGCGAAGTTGAGATGTTTGGCTCCATTTGCGCTTGCTTCGATCAGCCCGACGATCCCTCTCAGAAACGGAATTTTTTTCAAGGGAGTAATCCATTTATATTCCGTACGGGGGGCTTCAAAATACTCGATTTCCTGATTTTTTTTGCGAACGGCTGTTACGGTCATCGTTTTGCCGCCGAACATGACGCCCTCGATGACGGCCTGACCACCGTAATTGGGTACGATTTGTTGCGCCAACTTGAATCACCATCCTTACTCCCTATATTAACGGAAATAAGGACGCGAGGCTACAAGCAGTTCACAGTCGGGCGAACAAATGTCAACAATTAGTGAAAAGCGGATGCAAAGCGCATACTACCAACACGGAGGTGATCGATTGTGGAAGTGACCAAAAGGCGAAGAGGGATACGAGGATTCAGGGCGAGACAGCGTGACCTTGAGCAGAACGAGGTGCGGCAATCGAGCGGTCCAACGTCCCTGAAAAAGTGGCTGGAGCTCGCATGGTGGGGGACGGTCATTTGGGGAGTGATCCGCTTGGCGGCGCATTTTCTCAATCTTACGCCGTACGGTTTAGGAGCTTTCGCACGTCCCATTCTGGATGGCGTGGACGAGAATACGGCAGCTGCCGTGGGGCTGGGCGCGATGTTTCTGTTTGTGGAGACGCTGCTGGCCACGGCTCTGTTCGCGGTCTTGTTCCAGAGGGTGAGAATCTGGTGGAGCGGACTGGCGTACGGCGTCGCCATGCTGGCTGTGGCAGGATTTTTCTTTCGGATCGGGAATTGGGAGGTGTCGACCTTGAGCACGGAGGCTGCCTGGTACGTGTCCTTTGGGCTGTTCGTCGGGATGACGCTGACGCTCGAGCGATCGGACGACCAAGAGTGAATAGCGGGTGAGCCAGACGCTCTGGATGGCTGCGCCCATCCTTGCTGCGAGCTGCGCGAATGTTGGCAATCTTACGCGAGATCTCTGGTTGAACTCTGTATGGCTTATGGTAAAATGTTTCATTAGTATGAACCGTTAAAAAAACCTTGATCGATGATTTTCAGGGAGGGAAGAACGAATGGCTTCCATTCTGTTGCTGAATGGTCCCAACCTCAATTTGCTGGGGACGCGGGAGCCCGGAGTATACGGAAGCGAGACGCTCGAAGACTTGGTCGGAAAACTGAGCAATGTGATGGCCGAGCTGGGCGGCAAGCTGGAGCATCTCCAATCCAATCACGAGGGTGATCTGATCGACGCGATTCACAGGGCAAAGGGTGTGCACGACGGGATCCTGATCAATCCAGGGGCGTTTACACACTACAGCTACGCGCTGCGCGATGCGTTTTCCAGCGTGGCATTGCCCACCATCGAAGTACATATCTCCAATATCCATGCACGCGAAGAGTTTCGCCATCATTCTGTCATCGCCCCGGTCGTCATCGGCCAAGTAGTCGGACTCGGGATGGACGGCTATGAGTGGGCGCTCCGGGCGCTCGTGCGCAAAATCGGGAAAAAGTAAGGCGGCAAAATCAAGGGGAAAATAGGGAGGTTGCAGTCATGAAACAGCGTTTGGACAAATTGCGCGAAGCTTTGGCAAGCCTGGGTGCGGATGCACTGATTACGGAGAAAGCAGAGAACCGGTTTTACCTCAGCGGATTTACAGGCTCCACCGGCTGGGTGGTCGTCACCGAAAAAGAGGCGTTCCTCGTCACCGATTTCCGCTATGTCGAACAAGCGACAGAGCAGGCTCCCGATTTTACCGTGGTGAACAATGAGCGCAAAGCCGTCGAGGCGATCGCAAAGCTGCTCGGAGAAAAAGGGGTCAAAAGGCTGGCATTCGAAAGCTCCGTCTCTTTCCAGACGTATCAAGAATGGAGCAGAGCCTTCGATGGTGTTGAACTGATCGCGACCAGCGGCCTGCTGGAAAAGATCCGTATGATCAAAGACGAGTCTGAGATGGCCATCATTCGCGAAGCGGTGCGAATTGCAGAAGCGGGTTTTGCGCATATTCAAGGATATATCAAGCCGGGCGTGCGTGAAGAAGACGTGGCACTGGAGCTGGAGTTCTTCATGCGCAAGCAAGGAGCGACCGGCTCGGCCTTTGATATGATCGTCGCTTCCGGCCCGCGCGGAGCGTTGCCGCATGGCCGCGCAAGCGAAAAAGTGATACAGGCAGGCGAAATGGTGACGCTGGATTTCGGAGCGGCATACAAAGGGTACAACTCGGATATTACACGAACTTTGGCTGTCGGGGAACCGAGCCCGAAAATGAAGGAAATCTACGACATCGTCCTGCGGGCGCACTACGCCGGGGTTGAGGCACTGAAACCAGGAGTCACGGCGAAGGCTGCCGATGCGGCTACGCGCGATCTCATCGCTGCTGCCGGCTACGGGGACTGCTATGGCCATAGCGCGGGACACGGCCTTGGTCTGGAAGTTCACGAGATCCCTGGGCTGTCCACTGTGAGCACTTTTGTGCTAGAGCCGGGAATGCTAGTCACGATGGAGCCTGGCATCTACGTCAGCGGTTTGGGTGGCGTTCGGATCGAAGACGACGTGCTGATCACAGCAGACGGCCACGAGGTCCTGAACAAGTCCACGAAAGAGTTGATCATTTTGCCGGTGTAATTTATACTATTTCTGTTATCGATTGATTTGGGAGGACTATCATGATCTCTGTGAACGATTTTCGGACAGGTTTGACGATCGAAGTGGACGGCAACATTTACACGGTACTTGAGTTTCAACACGTGAAACCAGGAAAAGGTGCGGCGTTCGTTCGCTCCAAACTGCGCAACCTGCGCAACGGAAATACCACTGAAATGACCTTCCGCGGCGGTGAGAAAGTAAACCCTGCGCGGATCGAGACCAGCACCATGCAATACCTGTACGCTAGCGGCGATGATTACACCTTCATGAATACCGAAACGTATGAGCAAATGACGTTCACCCGCAGCCAAATCGAGCGGGAACTGCGTTTCCTCAAGGAAAACATGAATGTGCAAATCATGCAGTACAACGGAGAAACCATCGGGATTCAGCTGCCAAACACAGTTGAACTCGTGGTAACCGAGTGCGAGCCAGGTGTGAAAGGCGACACCGCTTCCAACGTAACCAAAAAAGCAACGTTGGAAACCGGCTTTGTGGTAAACGTACCGCTCTTCGTAGAAGAAGGCGAGCGTTTGATCATCGATACTCGTACGGAAGCATACGTTTCCCGCGCGTAACCGCAATTGTTGTCCGCTTTGACCGTATAAAAAAGGCAGTGCCCGATAAACAGGGTGCTGCCTTTTTGCATGTGGTCGTCAGCGGCCGCCCAGCCACTCCCACAGTTTGAGTACGAATGCCGTGATTCCGGCCGCCATGAGCGGCCCGACCGGAATGCCGCGCAAGAAGACGATGCCGATGATCGATCCGAGCACCAAGCCCACGATCATGTGCGGTTCGGTTCGCAGCAAATCAAGGCCTTTGCCGTTCATCCACGTGGCGAGGGCGCCGCCGGCCAGCGCAGTCAAGCCGACAACGGTCGTAAAGAGAGGAGTCACGTCTTTCCACGAAATCTTCTCGCTGGCGAACGGGACGAGGACGGAGATGGTCAAAAACAGCAGTCCCAGCTCAAGTCCTCGTCTCTCCACCGTGGGGAAAAACCGCTCCAGCGCCGTCAGCTTGAGCACCAGCAGGATGCTTGCGGCAGTGGCGATGATCGGTGAACGGCCGATTAACCCTATGACGATCAGGATAACGAGCATCACTTCTCCAGACATCATTGGCATCTTCAAAACTCCTGTCCCTGTTCTCTTCTCACTTTATGAGACAAGGTGTGGGAGTATGCGTTTCTCCTTGACGTACGGAACGATGCGATACCGATCGATCTGGGCACAGTAGCGGACATCGTCCTCGAAGTGGTACTGCATGAGACGTTTTCCCGTCGTCGTATGTGGCATCAGCTCGCCTACTCGGCCCGCGAAGTAAAGATAGCTCGCTTTCAAGGCTTCCCCCAAGTCACAGGCGTGAAAATGAGGGGATTTTTGCTGCGCCGACGCGATCATCAGCCCGGCGGCGAGGCCGTCCTCCAGGGCGAATTCCGACCTCGTGCCTGCACAGTACAGCGTGATGTCCAAATTGTAGGTCAAGGCGTGGGTAATGCAGGCCGTCGCATTGAGAAAGCAGCCGATCAACAGGGAGTGGGCGCGCTCGGCCTTCTGAATCGCCCGGGTCCCGTTGGTCGTGGTCAAAATGAGCTGCTTGCCTGTCTTGCTGCGTGCGGCGATCTCCGTGGGTGAATTGTTGCAATCAAAGTCGGGTATTTTGCGACAATGCCTTTCGCCAGCCAGTATGCAGTCGGCGGCCCGCAGAGAATTCGCTTGACCAATCGTCTCGACGGGAACGACGGACAAAAATCCGCTGCCGAGAGCTGTCACGATCGTGCTGGAAGCCCGTAGGACATCGATGACAATCACGACATGGTTGCTGATTTGATCAAACCGGATTTCCTCCACAGTCGGCACTACCTCTATTCGCACCCCGACAACCTCCCCGCGTCCATGATCGCGGCCGTATCGCCCCGCAAGCCCCGGCGCAGCGTCTCGACGGACAGGACGTCCGTGTAGCTGATGTTTCCCAGGTTTACGTCGCTGCCGAGGGTGCAGATCAGGCTGACTTGCTGTTCCTTTTGCGGCGCTTCCCAAATGAGCCTGCTCGCCTGTTCGCCTGCCGCGCTGGCGATCTCCCGGACGAATCCGCAGTCCGCACAGCCATTCTTGTCAAAAATCCCAACCGTGCCGCTTTCGCGTGCCTCGACGATGACATGGCTGGCTCCTGCCGCCAGATCCGCCTGCAGCGTCTCCAGCAGCTCATCGAGTTCTGTACGGTAATCCGCCGCTTTCTTTCCCACCTCGGTATAGACGATCAAGCCCGCATCGACACCAGCGGCAATCGCTTCCCGCCGCTCTTTGCGGCTCAGCGGAAAAGTGCCGTCGGATATTTCCACGGCGTTGAACCCGGCTGCTTTGATCGAGTTCATGTAGGCCGTGGCCGAGGATTGGCGCAGGGCAATTTCAAAAAACGTTCCGCCGGGCATGATGTGCAGCCCGTGCTGGACGGCGAGTGTCAGTTTATGCCTCAGGAGTTCGTTTGAATAGAGCGCTGCCGTGCCAAAACCTAATTTGTATATGTCGAAATAAGAAGCCGCCAATTCCAGCAAATCGCGATAGGCGCCAAGTCCGACGCCTTTGTCGATGACCATGGTGAGTCCCTTGGTTCGCGGCTTTTCTCTGAGTTGCCCGGACGGGTTGACCCAACCCGCGGGCAAGGAGGGATGGTCGCAATCTAGCATAGGCTGTTTCCTCATTTCTTCTGGGCGTATGGTGCAGTGTATGCCCAGACCCGTGCATGAGTGAAGGGCATCGCCCGCAGATGGGCGGAGGGCGGCTGTCCAAAGAAGTGCTGAAACGGTGGGGTACAGGCATAGAGTGGCAAAGAGGGGGGACGAGGCGTATGTGGGAAAAAGCAATTTTGGGAATGGCTGTGCTGAGAATGCTATCAGGCAGTGTGGAAATACTGGCTGCCCTGTTGATTTTGAAAGTAAACGAAGTGGAAAAGGCCCTCTTGATCAATTCCGGTCTGGCAATTGTAGGGCCCATCATCTTGATCTCCACCACGACTATCGGCCTGCTAGGCATCTCGGACCGTGTCAGCTTTGCCAAAATCGCCTGGATTTTGGTCGGGATCACCTGCATTTTGATCGGCGTCCGCAAATGATTCTCTGGAGATTCCTTCCACTGTTACCATCGCCCGCTTTTGGGAAGGTTATAGAAAGGAATCGGACATTAAAGGAGGGGATTGATTTGCTGGAGACGCTGACAGGGCGAATTTCCTACTTGCGCGGCCTGGCTGATGGGCTGGATGTAGGGGAGAAGAGCCCTGAGGGAAAATTGCTGGCAGAGATTGTTGGGGTGCTCGATGAAATACAGGCCCAGTTTCGTGAGCTGCATGCCCGCATCGAAGAGACCGAGGATTACGTCGAGGCGATCGACGAGGATCTGGAGGATGTGGAACTGTTTCTGTTCGAAAGCGAAGATGAGCTGTACGAGACCGTCGAGGATTGCGCTGACGACGAAGCGGACGAGTACGTCACTTACTACGATCTGGATGACGACGAGGATGCCCGCGTCTACGAATCCTTGGATGACGACCATCTGGAGTCAAGCTATGAATTCGCGTGCCCGTCGTGTCACGAAATGCTGTTTTTGCAGGAAGGCACGGATGCGGACGGCTACTATCATTTCGTCGTGGAGCCGTATCATCCCCCGGGTCAGGAAGATATCCAACCCATCAACCCAACCTGATCATTCAATCGCGTACAAGCCCGCTCCCAGGACAGAGAACTGGGGAGCGGGCTTTTTCTTGGCCGAAGAGTGGTGAGACGAGTACACAGGCTGCCGCTGATCGGATGTCGTCTCTTGGTTTTCTTAGCATAAATCTCGTCCAGCGCTGCATAGGATGGAGGTAAGTCAATGTGGACAAAGGCTGGATGAAGATCCGGCCCTAGAAGAGGAGGGTACCAGCTGTGAGAGAGATCATGGCGATCTTGCCGGCTTCCGTACGAAGCATTCTGACCGCCCTTCCCTCCGCGGTCCGAGAGCATTTGGAGGAAATACGGCTACGGCAAAATCAGCCGCTGGAGATACGTTACGGCCAAAAATCCAGTTACGTGACGCCGAGCGGCCAGCTTACTTCCATCGCCAGGCAAGGCTGGCTGTTTACCGAGGAGCATGCAGTGAAGCTCCTAAGTCTGGTCAGCCAGCACTCCCTGTATACGCTGGAGGAAGAGCTCAAGCGAGGGTATATCACGGTAGTCGGCGGGCACCGGATTGGCATCGCAGGCAAGGTTGTTTTGGACCGGGGAGAAGTGCGGGGGATCCGGGATGTGACCAGCTTCAATATCCGTATCGCCCGCGAGAAAAAAGGGGCCGCACTCAAAGTGATGCCATTTCTATTCGAAGGCGAAAAGCTGCACAACACGCTGATCATATCGCCGCCGCAATGCGGAAAAACGACCCTTCTCCGGGACATGGCGCGAACGATCAGCTACGGGAGCGAATGGTCCTCCAGCCGCAAGGTAGGGATTGTGGACGAGCGTTCGGAGCTGGCCGGATGCCTCCAGGGCGTTCCGCAGCGCGACGTCGGTCCGCGTACAGACGTGCTGGATGCTTGTCCCAAGGCCGCCGGAATGATGATGCTCATTCGCTCCATGTCTCCTGATGTGCTGATCGTGGACGAGGTAGGGCGTCAGGAAGACGGAGATGCGGTCTGGGAGGCTATCCATGCCGGAGTTGCCGTCATTTGTTCGGCGCACGGGGCTGATGTGAGGGAAGTGGCGCAGCGCCCGATGCTCGGCAAGCTGATCCAGCATGGCGCGTTTTCGCGGTACATCGTGCTCAGCCGGGCAAATGGCGTAGGGACGATCGAGGCGGTATACGACCAACAGATGAACCCGATGGAAAAGGAGAGGGTCGCATGGTCAAGCTGATTGGCGCGGTGCTCATCCTCTTTTCCGCCTCCATGGTGGGCTGGCAGATCGGCCGGTATTACGCATATCGCCCCATTCAACTGAGGGCCTTGCTCGTCGCTCTGCAAATGCTGGAGACGGAAATCGTGTACGGACTCACTCCGTTGCATCGGGCTTTCGTCAAAGTCGGCCACAGAGTGACGGAAGACGTCGGGAAAGTGTTCATCCTGGCTGCGGAATTGCTGGTGACGGAAAAGGCTCAATCGGCGGAAGATTCTCTTCGGCAGGCCATGAGCCGCCACTGGCCGCAAACGGCGCTTCGCAAACAGGAGGGCGATGTGCTGACGAGCCTGGGGCAAGTCCTCGGTTCCTCCGACCGGGAAGACCAGCAAAAGCATTTGCGCTTGGCCGTCACACACCTGCGGGGATTGGAAGAAGAAGCGCGCGCGGAGCAGGCGAAATACGAAAAAATGTACAAGAGTCTGGGCTTTCTGGGAGGACTCCTGGTCGTCATCCTGATGTTCTAAAGGCGAGGTGTTCACAATGGATTTTGATTTGACACCTGTTTTCCAGATCGGGGCGGTAGGATTTATCACAGCCATCCTGCATGCGATCCTCAAGCAGGCCGGCAAGGAAGACATCGCACACTGGGCTACGCTGGTCGGGTTCATTATCGTGCTGTACATGGTGTCCCACTACATCGGCGACCTGTTTTCCGAGGTGAAACGAGTCTTCCTGTTCAATTGAGGGGGGAAGGCCAAATGGAAATCGTACAAATCGTCGGACTCGGGCTGGTGGCGACGATCCTCGCGCTGGTCATCAAAGAACAAAAGCCGATGTTTGCCTTTTTGCTGGCAATCGCAAGCGGGGTCATCATCTTTTACTTTCTGGTCGGCAAAATTGCCGAAGTGATCCGCATTCTTGAACGGCTGGCTGTCCAGGCTGACCTGAACCTCGTGTTTCTGGAGACAATACTCAAAATTATCGGAATTGCGTACATTGCCGAATTCGGCGCCCAAATGACCAGAGATGCAGGACAAGGTGCCATCGCTTCCAAAATCGAGCTGGCGGGCAAAGTCCTCATTCTGGTCATGGCGGTGCCGATCATCCAGATCATCATCGAAACAGTGATCAACTTGTTGCCTGCATGAGGGGAGGCAGGGTGTCCGTGGGACGTACAGGCAAATTCTGGGTTCTGTTTCTCTTGCTTCTGCTCCTGCCGATGGGAGCCGTATCCGCCGCCGGGCCACCCGCTTCCGGACCGATCAATCAAATGGTCCAGCAGCAGGTCGATCATCTGCAGCTGGACCGTGTCGAGCAGTACTGGCAGCAGCTGCAGCGGGAGTACAAAGGCTATCTGCCGGATCTCAAGTCGCCGGGTTTTGTGCAGCTTCTGATGCAGCAGGACGACTTCAGCGTTGCCAGTGTACTCAAAGGGATGGGCAAGTTCGTCTTCCACGAAATTTTGATGAACGGCAAGCTGCTCAGCTCCATCATCATCATCACCGTGTTCGCCATGATTTTGGAAACGATGCAGAACGCCTTCGAGCGCAACGCCGTGTCGACCGTCGCCTACTCGATCGCCTACCTGGTGCTGATGGTTCTCGCGATCAACAGCTTTCACGTCGCCATCACCTACGCCAAGGACGCGATCGCGGACATGTCCGATTTCATGCTGGCGATGATTCCGCTCGTCATCGCGCTCCTGGCTTCCATGGGCAATCTGGCGACGGCGACTATGTTTCATCCGCTGATCATCTTCATGATCAATATCAGCGGGATGATGATTTCCTACGTCGTGTTCCCGCTGCTCTTCCTGTCGGCGATGCTGTCGATCGTCAGCCTGTTTTCTGAAAGGTACAAGGTTACGCAGCTGGCGACGCTTTTGCGAAACATCGCGATGGGGGTTCTTGGTTCGTTCCTGACGATTTTTCTGGCCGTGATCTCCATTCAGGGAGCGACATCGGCAGTGACAGACGGGGTGACCCTGCGGACCGCCAAGTACATCACGGGCAACTTCATACCGATCGTCGGTCGCGTATTCTCCGATGCCGCCGATACGGTCCTGAATGCGTCGCTTCTTGTCAAAAATGCTGTGGGACTGGCTGGGGTGCTGATTCTGATCATCCTGTGCGCCTTCCCGGCCTTGAAGATACTGGTGCTGGCACTGATCTACAACCTGTCATCCGCCGTACTCCAGCCACTGGGCAACAGCCCGATCATCAGCGCACTGGGTACCATCGGCAAAAGCCTCCTGTTCGTGTTCGCCGCGCTGGCAACTGTGGGGCTGATGTTCTTTCTGGCGATTACGATCATCATCGCGGCGGGCAACATCTCCATGATGGTTCGGTAGGTGAACGATATGACCTGGCTTACGCTATGGCTGAAAAAAATCATCCTGCTCGTGCTGCTGGCCGCCTTTCTCGACCTGATCCTGCCGAACACGACCCTGCAGCGCTACGTCAAAATGGTGATGGGGCTCATCCTTTTGCTCACGATCATCTCGCCGGTATTCTCCCTGTTTAGCCTCTCTCAGGATGATCTGGCGCTGCGGCTTGATCGTTATCAGCAGGAGCTTGACAAGCAGCCCGACGCGGACTGGAAGCGCGTCACCGACAAGCTGCTGGGCGAGCAGAATGAACAGGTGACCGACTACGTCCGCACACAGGTGGAAGCGGCGGTGAAGGCAAAGGTGAAGGAGGAGTACGGACTGGAAGTGCAGCGTGTCCAGATTCAGGTGAACAACCAGAATCCTCAGCAGCCGGCAATCGCCAAAATCGAGCTTCAGGTAGGAGAAGCCGTACCGGACAGGCAGCAAAAGCAGGGGGCCGGCAGTCCGATTCAGCCCATCCAGCCGGTGGAGCCCGTCTCCATACAGATCGGTCGGACGGGAGGGAGCGATTCGAAAGCAGACATCGAAGCGGCTTCGCGGCAAGAAAATCCGACTTACGCGAAGATCGCTGACGATATTGCAAAGCAATGGGGACTCTCGGGAGATCAGGTGATCGTGACGGGCGAGTCTCCTTCCAAAGAAAAACAGTAAGAAAGCGTCCGGGAAAGCGAGGTGAGAGAGATGCTGGAAAAGCTGAAGAAGCTGTGGGAAGGAAGCAGCGGGAACAAAAAACTGAAGCCGATCCACTACCTGATCGTCGTGCTGGGGATTGGGATTGCGGCGATGATCTTGACAGATTTCCTCCGTGTCGAAAAAGACACGCCGCTCGGGTTGGGCAGCGGGGGAGCTCCTCCAGCCGAAAACGGAGGTGGAGGATGGTTCGGCAGTGGAGCTGCGAGCGATTCCGCAGCCCCCGCGATGGGCGGCTCACCTGCACCGGACATCATCGCCGAATATGAAAACCTCTATGAGACGCAGCTTCGTGATATTTTGGCGAGCGTCGTGGGTGTCGGGGATGTCGAGGTAATGGTCAATCTGGAGTCGACTCCGGAGCTGGTCATGGCCAAAAACAACAACAACCGCACATCTACGAATCAGGAGGTGGACAAAGACAGGGCGACTCGCAACCAGAACGACCAGTCCAAGGATGAAGAGGTCGTCATTGTACAAGGCGGCAAGCAGGATACGCCAGTCATAGTCAAAACGTTGAAGCCGCGAGTCAGAGGGGTCCTCGTAGTCGCGAAGGGCGCCGACAACATCCAGGTCAAGGCGTGGATCACCGAAGCCGTGCAAAAGGTGCTCGATGTTCCCGCCTACAAGATATCCATTTTGCCCAAAAAAGGGTAGGAGGTAATGCCAAATGATTCTGCGCAAGCAAACAGTATGGTTGTTGACGATGCTGGCAGTGATGGTGGTGCTGTCCGGGTACTATCTGGTGAAAGGTCCCCAAGACCAGGTGCCCACGTCGGGGCAGGAGCAGGCTGTTCAAAAGCAGGAGCAAGACCAGCTTTCCGATGTCATCGTCGAATCCAGGCAAGTGGACCAGCCGTCTGGAGCCGCTCCAGTCAGCGGGAAGAAGGAAGGCCAGACAGCGGCCGGGCAGCCGTCCGAGCAGCAGAAAGCCAATTCCCAGGACACGCCGGCTCCAACGCAAACGGTGGGCAATGCGGTATCGCCAGTAGCCGAGACCGCGAGCGAGATCTTCCAAGGTTACAAAATGAAGCGGGAAGCACAGCTGCAACAGCAAAAAGACGAGCAGCTGGCGATTATCAGCAACACGGACTCCTCCGCCCAAGCTATTGCTGATGCGCGGACGAAATACGAGCAGCTGTCCAACCAGGAAACCGCCACGACGAATATCGAGGAGATGCTCAAGGCAAACGGCTATCAGGACGCAGTCGTCTACATCAATAATGACAAAGTGACGGTCATCGTCCAAAAAGACAAATTGAGCGCCAACGAAGCGGTGGATATCATCGCGCAAGTCAAGCAGCAGCTGAACGTTCCGGCTACGAACGTGACGGTTCAGTACAAGGCGACGTAATCCTTTTTCGACCTGGAAGGAAGGAAATTGACGTTATAAGGAATGGGAGAAACGGGCAAGATGGTAAGGATTTTCTCGCTTCTGCGAACAGGGAGGCGGGGAAATCCTTTCTTGACGTGGTCTAGGCAACAGGCTACCATGGATTTATGCTTCGCTCTTGATACATAGTCAGCTATCCGGGAACATCTCAAAGAAACGAAGGAGTGCTCATTCGTGTTAAAAATTCATGAAATCCGAGAAATTATTAAACTGATTGATCAATCTTCCATTAATGAATTCAAGCTGGAGACGGAAGGCGCGAAAGTCACGCTTCGGAAGTCTACCGGCACCGAAACCGTAGTAGTATCCCAACCTGTTGTACAGGCTCCTGCTGCGCCTGTAGCCGTTGCTCCAGTGGCCGCAGCGCCGGCAGCAGCGCCGGCTCCTGCAGCGGCAGCCCCGGCCACCGCTCCGGCAGCCCCTGCAGCAGAGGAAGCCAATTTGCACAAGATCGTCTCCCCGATGGTGGGAACGTTCTACAGTGCACCGGAACCGGGCAAGCCTCCATACGTACAAGCAGGAGACAAAGTCAACCCGAACAAGGTCGTATGTATCGTGGAAGCGATGAAGCTGTTCAACGAGATCGAAGCAGAAGTCAACGGCGAGATCGTAAAAGTGCTGGTCGAGGACGGTCAGTTGGTGGAATACGGTCAACCGTTGTTTTTGGTGAAGCCAGAATAAGGTGGGGGAGAGCGGAATGTTTCAAAAAGTATTGATTGCCAATCGCGGAGAAATCGCCGTGCGGGTCATCCGCGCATGCCGCGAGCTGGGCATTCGTACGGTCGCCGTCTACTCCGAAGCGGATCGTGAAGCGCTTCACGTGAAAATGGCCGACGAAGCCTACTGTATTGGTCCCAAAGCATCCAAAGAAAGCTATTTGAGCATAGCCAACATCATGAGCGTAGCGACCAAGGTGGGAGTTGACGCCATCCATCCGGGTTATGGATTCCTGGCGGAAAACGCCGATTTTGCCGAGATCTGCGCGGCTTGCAACATTACGTTCATCGGACCGGATCCGGAAGCGATCGTAAAGATGGGCGACAAGTCGACTGCCAAGGATACGATGAAGGAAGCAGGCGTGCCGACCGTTCCAGGGACGGACGGCCTGATCGAGGACGTGGCAGGCGCGATCAAAACCGCCAATGAGATCGGCTATCCGGTTATGGTCAAAGCGACTGCAGGCGGAGGCGGACGTGGAATGCGCGTGGCCGTCGACGACGAAGATCTGGAAAAGGCGATTCGCCAAGCTCAGAACGAAGCCAAGACCGCTTTTGGCAATCCGGGCGTCTATCTGGAAAAATTCGTGGAAGGTCCGCGTCACGTGGAAATTCAGATCATGGCCGACAAGCATGGCAAAGCCGTGTACCTGGGCGAGCGCGACTGCTCCATCCAGCGTCGCCACCAAAAGCTGATCGAAGAGGCGCCATCGCCTGCACTGAGTGAGGAGCTCCGGAAGCAAATGGGCGAAGCGGCTGTAGCTGCCGCTAAAGCGGTGTCTTACCACGGGGCGGGAACCGTCGAATTTCTTTTGGACAAACACGGCAAGTTTTACTTTATGGAAATGAACACGCGCATCCAGGTCGAGCATCCGGTTACCGAGCTGGTGACTGGCTTTGACCTGATCAAAGAGCAGCTGACGGTTGCAGCCGGAGAGCCTCTGTCGTTCTCCCAGGAGGACGTCGTGCTCGACGGATGGGCGATCGAGTGCCGCATCAACGCGGAGAATCCGGCGAAAAACTTCATGCCTTCGCCTGGCCGAATCACGGAGTATCTGGCACCGGGAGGTTTCGGTGTGCGCGTGGACAGCGCCGCTTACGCAGGCTACAGCATCCCTCCTTACTACGATTCGATGATCGCCAAGCTGATCGTTTGGGGCAAAGACAGAAACGAAGCGATCGAACGGATGAAGCGGGCTCTCGGGGAGTTCGTCGTGGAAGGAATCACGACCACCATCCCGTTCCACCTCAAAGTGCTGGAGCACGAGGTGTTTGCGAGCGGACAGTTCGACACGAAGTTCCTTGAGACGTACGATCTGAACCTCAACGAGGAATAGGCGTCATTTGTAAAAAAACGGAGCGCTTGGTATAATGAATGACAAATTGAAAGGGAGGTGCGAAGCATGGAAGAGTTTTCCCCAGATCTAGAGAGAACAGAACTTGGAAAGGTCCAGATCGCTCCCGAAGTGTTGGAAGTGATCGCCGGCATGGCTGCGTCTGAAGTCGAGGGCGTAGCGCAAATGAGCGGCGGTTTCGTAGGAGAAATCGCGGAACGGTTAGGCCGTAAAAATATTGCTCGGGGAGTTCGCGTGGAAGTAGGGTCGCGCGAAGCAGCCGTAGATGTATCGATTATCGTAAAATATGGACACCGCATCCCGGATGTGGCTCGAAATATTCAAGATAGTGTGCGCAACGCCATCGAGAGCATGACAGGGCTGTCGGTGGTTGAGGTCAATGTACATATCGTAGACGTAGAGCTCAAGGCCGAAGAAAAAGCGCCTGCACCTGCTGCTGCTGCGGTGGAAGAGTACCAGCGCGTACGCTAACACAGGTTACGGATGGATGCCCCCTAGTATCAGGGGGCATTTTCCTCATAAGAAACCTCCATCTCAATAAACCACCTGTGTTTCAAACACGGCTGAAGGAGAGAGGCATGTGAACTTGTTCGACCGTTTCATTTTGACGATATACAGCTTTGCGCTGATCATTCTATCCTGCATCGCGATTGCTGCGACTAGCGGATTGCTGTCTCCCGACCTGTTCCGACCTTACGTCGAGCAGATGCTCTCGGGAACCAATTGGGCGTACCTCATCGTGGCAATCATCTTCCTCGTTGTCAGCCTTCGCTTCTTTTTCAGTTCCTTTCGTTCCCAGAAGCCCAAAACGGATCGCGGTATTCGGCAACGGAACGATCTGGGCGAAGTCAACATCACCATCCAGACGATCACGACGATCGCAGAGCGCGCCGCCAGGAGAGTAAAAGGGGTGCGCGATATGAAGACCTTTGTCAAAGCCCTGGAGAGCGGCAACATCATTACGCTGCGCGTGTCCGTTGACGGAGAGACCCCTTTGCCTGAACTGACGCAGAAGCTTCAGCAGGATGTAAAAGATCAGGTCGAAGGGATTGCGGGTGTCGTCATTTCCGAAGTGACGGTTGTGGTGACAGAGGTGGCTCAACAAGAAAACTACGCTGCACGCAAGCGGGTGGAATAGAAGGTGAGAGCCATGATATGGGAGTTGTTGTGGGAACACAAGGGAAAGCTAATGGGGATACTCGCCGGATTTATTTTCGGGTTGATCTACCTTCTCGTGGGATTTTGGGATACACTGGTGTTTGTTGTCTTTATCGGTACTGGTTATTACATCGGCCGCAAACTCGATCATAAAGAAGATTTGCGGGAGATCCTCGACCGGATATTGCCGGGCAAGTTTCGATGATACAGGTACAGGAACGTTGTAAATTAAATGGTAGGGTGAATCGAATGAAGCGAAGAACAGCACGAGAAAAAGCAGTCCAATGCCTTTTCCAGATCGACATGGCGGAGGTTCCGGTAAAGGAAGCCGTAGAGCTGGTCATGGAGGATTCGAAGGAGGATTCGCAGTACTTGCGCTACCTCGTCGATGGGGTATTGCAAAACCAAGAGGCGATTGACGCCGAGATCAAGAAGTTTTTGCGCGGCTGGCAGCTCGAACGGATCGCCAATGTAGACCGCGCGATACTCCGCCTGGCTTTCTACGAGATCATGTTTGAAGCACAAACCCCTGACAAGGTGGTTATGAACGAAGCGATCGAAATTGCCAAGCTGTTTAGCGATGAGCAATCCCACCGTTACATCAACGGCGTTTTGTCCAGCTTCCTGCATGCTCGCGAGACGGCGCAAGCGTAGACAGACAGGGGACGCTTACGGATGACAAAAGTAATGTTGGGAATTGATACGAGCAACTATCGGACATCGCTATGTTTGGCTCAGGAAGACGGCAGGATCGTAGCAGAAGCAAAACGCCTTCTGAAAGTGAAAGAGGGCAAGCGAGGGCTGCAGCAATCCGAAGCCGTCTTTCAGCATGTGATGAACTTGCCGGAACTGAGCGAGCAGATGAAGTGGAACGAGCATGAGATCGAGGCGATTTGTGTCAGCGAAAAGCCGCGGCCTGTCGATCAGTCCTATATGCCGGTCTTCAAGGTCGGCGAGGGACTGGCGAAGTCGCTGGCGACCTATCTGCGTGTTCCCCTTCATTTGACGACCCATCAAGAGGGACATATCGCCGCCGGGGAATTTACAGCTGAGCAGCGGCCGCGTCAGGACCGCTTTCTCGCGGTACACCTGTCAGGCGGTACAAGCGAGATCCTGCTCTGTGACCGCCATGCCGCCGGTTATGCCATAGAAAAAATCGGGGGAACCATTGATCTTCACGCCGGCCAGCTCGTCGACCGCATAGGAGTCGCTCTGGGGTTGTCTTTTCCTGCCGGACCGCAGCTGGAAGAGCTGGCGAAAGGGACGACCGGAGAGTTTCGCATTCCGTCGGCAGTGGAAGGTCTCTCCTTCAGCTTCTCGGGGCCGGAAGCCTCTTTGCTTCGCACGATCCAGACGGGCCAGATCAGTCCGGCAGACATTGCCCGCGCGACTGAACAGTGCATCGCGGGTACGCTGGAAAAATCGCTGCGTTACGCAGTAGAGCAAGGCTACCCGAAGGACGTCCTGATCGTAGGCGGAGTCGCAGCCAACCAGTACGTGCGAGAGCGGCTGATCAAGCGACTGGAGCATCCGGCAGTGGGAGCCAAGCTGTATTTTTGCGATCCCGTTTATTCCGGAGACAATGCGTACGGAGTGGCCATGCTCGGGTGGATGAAGCAAAAGGCGAACATTAAATAATGCAATACTTTTTATGATTCGCCTTTACACGAGGTTGCGAAATCGGTACACTAAGGGTATCGACGCTTATGAAGGAGGCTTTTTCTCCATGACTGCCATGATTATCCAAGGAAAAGAAGTTGCGCAAAGCATTCGTGCCGAACTCGCGGCCGAAGTCGCAAAGCTTAAACAACAAGGGATTGTGCCGGGTTTGACCGTAGTGCTGGTCGGGGATGATCCCGCTTCACAATCGTACGTACGTGGGAAGGCCAAAGGCTGCGAGGAGGTAGGCATCCGCTCCGAGGTCATCTTGAAGGACGCATCCACGACAGAGGAAGAACTGCTAGCCATTATCCAGCAATTGAACGAAAATCCGAACGTTAATGGGATCTTGGTTCAACTTCCTCTGCCGTCTCATATTTCGGAAACCGCGGTAATCGAAGCGATCCACCCTGAAAAGGACGTGGACGGCTTCCATCCCATCAGCGTAGGGAATATGGTGCTCGGCAACGAGACGATGCTTCCTTGCACGCCGCACGGCATCATTGAATTGATCAAACGGACAGGAACGCAGATCGCCGGCAAGCATGCCGTGGTCATCGGACGCAGCAACATCGTGGGCAAGCCGGTGTCGCTTTTGCTGCAGCAAGAAAACGCGACAGTGACCATGTGCCATTCCCGGACGCAAAACCTCGAGGAATACACCACCAAGGCGGACATTCTCGTGGTCGCAACCGGCCGCGCGCACATGATTGGAAAAGAGCACGTGAAGCCGGGCGCTGTAGTGATCGACGTGGGCGTCAACCGGATTGAAACCGGAAAGCTCGTCGGGGACGTCAAGTTCGACGAGGTCAAAGAGGTCGCCGGCTACTTGACTCCAGTGCCAGGCGGCGTCGGCCCGATGACCATCACCATGCTGCTGAAAAACACCGTAGCTGCCGCTCGCAGGCAAGCTGCGCGATCATAGGGTCCTGCTGACACGAAAATGGATAAAGACCCCTTTATCCATTTTCTTTTATAGGAGGAGGGGAGCATGGCCATACAAGACATCTTATCTGTCAGTGATCTCAACCGCTATATCAAGATGGTGCTGGAAAAGGAATCGCGTTTGCAGGATGTGTGGGTGCGGGGAGAAATCTCCAACTTCACTCACCATTCGAGCGGCCATATGTACTTTACCCTGAAGGATAAGCAGTCGCGGATCAAGGTCGTCATGTTTGCCAGTCATAACCGGTTTCTGCGCTTTTTGCCCAAAGACGGGACCAAGGCGATTGTGAGGGGTTCCATCTCCGCTTACGAGCGGGATGGGGCCTATCAGCTCTATGCCAGAGAGATGCAGCCGGACGGGCTGGGCTCGCTGTATTTGGCCTTCGAGCAATTGAAGGAAAAGCTGGCGGGTGAAGGGTTGTTCGCTGCCGAAAGAAAACGGCCGCTGCCGCGCTTTCCCAAGCGGGTCGGAGTCGTCACCTCGCCAACGGGAGCAGCGATTCGCGATATTTGCACGACCATTCGCAGGAGATATCCACAGGCGGAAATCGTGCTGGCACCCGCGGTTGTCCAAGGTGTGGAAGCCCCGGCTTCGATCATTTCGGCCATTCGCATCATCAACCAGCAGTCCGATATCGACGTGCTCATCGTCGGAAGGGGAGGCGGCTCGATCGAGGAGCTGTGGGCGTTTAATGATGAGCAGGTGGCGAGGGCGATCGCGGCATCGCTCATTCCCGTCATTTCTGCCGTGGGGCATGAGACGGATGTGACGATCGCCGACTTCGTGGCCGATGTCCGCGCCGCGACACCGACTGCCGCAGCCGAGCTGGCCGTACCGCACTACCTGGAATGGGTGGAGCGGGTCAAGCAGCTCGACGTCCGCATGCACAGGGCCGTTCACCAGCGGCTTACTGTGCAGCGCAAGCGGCTGGATCAATTGGCAGGCTCGTATGCCATGCGACAGCCTCAGCGGAGACTGGAAGAAGCGGCGGAACGCCTGGACCGTGCGCAGCTGCGAATGCGACAGTCCATGAAACGTCTGCTCGCCATCAGGCGGGAACGATTCGAAAGGCTCGCCCGGCAAATCAGCCGCTATCGATTGGCAGACCAGATCGGCGAACGCCGCAAGTATGCGATGACAGTCCGGGCGCGTCTGGATGAACGGATGCGCCGCCTGCTCAGCGATCGGCAGATGGCCTTCTCTGCTCAGGTGGCCAGGCTGGACGCGCTCAGTCCGCTCAAAGTGATGCAGCGCGGTTTCTCGCTCGTATACGCAGGTGGCAAAATCGTCAAATCCGTAGACCAGTTTGCGAGCGGCGACGAGCTCGTGGTACGATTAAGCGACGGAAGCGCGACGGCACGCGTGGAACAGATCGATCGGGAGGAGAAGCACAATGGCTCGCAAGAAAACGGATCCAGAGACTGACATGCAGTTTGAGGAAGCGATGAAGCGGCTGGAAGAAGTCGTCCAGCGGCTGGAAGAAGGGGAAATTCCGCTGGAAGAGGCGATCACCCTCTACCAGGAAGGGGTCACGCTCTCCCGGATATGCGGGCAGAAGCTCGATGCGATCGAAGCGAAAATCACTCAACTGGTAGAGGAAGACGGACAGCTGAAGCAAAAAGCTTTTCGCATGGAAGGGGAAGCGTAATGGCTGTTGATACATTCGATACGTATTTGGCGGAGAAGACCGCCTATATCGAGGAGCATCTGGTTCCTGCCCTCGAGCGGGAAGGGGTTCCGGACGCCCTTTTCGAATCGATGAAATACTCATTGACGGCGGGCGGGAAAAGGCTGCGCCCGATGCTGGTGCTCGCGGTTCTCGAAGCCTTGGACAAGCCTGTGGAACGAGGGGTCCCTTTTGCCGTGGCTCTGGAAATGATCCACACGTATTCGCTCATTCACGACGATTTGCCCGCGATGGACGACGACGACCTGCGCAGAGGCAAGCCGACGAACCACAAGGTGTTTGGCGAAGCGACGGCGATTTTGGCAGGGGACGCGCTGCTCACCCGGGCCTTTTCCCTGATCGCCGAATCGTATCGGGAGCAGAGCGATGTACCCGCACGAACCGTCGTAAACCTGATCGCCGAATTGGGACGGCGCGCCGGTGCGACAGGGATGGTAGGCGGACAAATGGCCGACATCGAAGGGGAGACCAAGCAGCTCGAGCTGAGCCAGCTGGAATTCATCCACCAGCACAAAACGGGTGATCTCCTCATCGCAGCGCTGCGCGGGGGCGGTTACCTCGCGGAAGCAAGCGAGCAGCAGATGCAGGCATTGACCCGCTACGGATCGTGCATTGGCCTTGCCTTTCAGATCCAGGACGATATCTTGAACGTGGAAGGCGACAGCGCCAAGCTCGGAAAAGCTGTAGGCAGCGATGCGGAGAAGCAGAAAGCGACGTATCCGGCCCTGCTTGGGCTGAAGGAGTCCAAGGAGCGATTGGCTTCGCTGATCCTCGAGGCGAAAGCGGCTCTGGAAGAGGCCGGATTGGAGCATTCAGCCCTGAGCCCGCTGGCCGACTACGTCCAAAACCGGCAGAAATAACGAAAAGAGCACAAGAGGAAAGGCCAGCGTGTTTCGGTCCCAATGCCGAAGCTCGCTGGCCTCTTTGTTTTTCGGTTGTTCCGGACTCGATCAGTGGAGCTTACAGCGACCGATCATCGATGCTGTCCAGCCATCGCTCAATATCCCCGATGACGGAGGAAATGCAGCCTTCCTCAAACGGTGAGACCAGCTTTGCGACCGCCACCAGCTCGGTAAAGGACTTGCTTCCTCCTTCCCGGCACAGGGTCAAGTAATCCTGCCAGGCGACATCCGCATTTTCCTGGGCGCGTTTCCAGAACTGGAAGGCGCAAATTTGGGCCAGGGTGTAATCGATGTAGTAGAACGGATCGCAGTAAATGTGGCGCTGCTGCTGCCAATAACCGCCTTCCTCGAGAAACTCGTTCTCGTCGTAATTGCGGTGAGGAAGGTATTTGCGCTCGATTTGGCGCCACGTGCGCTTGCGTTCGGCCGGAGACATCTCCGGGTTCTCGTACACGGCATGCTGGAATTCGTCCACGGCGACACCGTACGGGATAAACGTGAGGGCCCCGCTCAAATGCGCAAATTTGTACTTGTCGGTATCTTCCAGGAAAAATTTGTCCATCCATGGCCAAGTCAAGAACTCCATGCTCATGGAGTGAATCTCGCACGCTTCGTATGTCGGGAAGTGGTATTCCGGGACTTCGAAGCCGCGGCTGACATAGACTTGGAAGGCATGGCCGGCTTCGTGGGTCAGCACGTCTACGTCTCCGGAGGTGCCGTTGAAATTGGCGAATATGTAAGGGAGTCCGTATTGGCTGATGTACGTGCAGTATCCCCCGGGGGCTTTGCCCTTTTTGCTCAGCAGGTCCAGACAGTCGTTTTCCAGCATGAACGCAAAAAATTCATCGGTCTCCGGCGACAGCTCGGCGTACATCTTCCTGCCGTTTTCCACGATCCACTCCGGCGACCCCTTTGGAGTTGGATTGCCCGTAGCGAATTCGAATGCCAGATCGTAATACTTCATAACATCGACGCCGATTCTCTTTTGCTGGCGTTCAGCCAGCTTGGTGGCGACCGGCACGATGTGCTTGTGGACCTGGTCCCGGAATACCGCTACCTGAGAGGCGTTGTAGTCCGTCCGGTTCAGCCGGGCGTACGCCAGCTCCACAAAGTTCGCAAAGCCGAGCTTGCTTGCGATCCGCGAGCGCACCTTTACCAGGTCGTCGAAAATGCGGTCCAGCTCATCTGCATGGCTGCGCATGAACTCGTACTTCGCTTCGTTCGCCCGCTTGCGCATGGCACGGTCCTTCGATGTCTGGAAGGGGAGCAGCTGCGAGAGAGTCCTTTCCTCGCCTTCGAACATGATTTTTGCGGATGCTGTCAGGGCGACGTAACGGCTTACCAGTTTGTTTTCTTCTTGCAGATCTCCGACGACGTCAGGAGAAAACGTCCGCAAAGTCGTCTCTGCGATGCGAAACAGCTGAGCGCCCCATTTCTTTTCCAGCTCGGAACGAAAGCGGGACTGGACGATGGCTTCGTAGTAGCGGGAAATGATGCCCTGGTAGATCGGGCCGACCTCATCCCAGTAATCTTGCTCGTCTTTGTAAAAAGGGTCTTGTGTGTCGATCGTATGCCGGATCTGCGCGACTTCCCGAGCGGATTCGACTTCCTGCCGCAGCTCGATCAACCGGGCCATCGCCTGATCCTGCTCGCCATAGCTGGCTGCTTCACGGAACTCCTTTAGCAGCTGCTCGAACTTTCGCTCCATAAGACCCATGTCGATACGCGTATACTCGATCTGGGAAAACTTCATGGCAGCTTCACCTCACCTATTCATTTTTTGTTCGATCCATATTATTTTACCAAAAGGAAGGCGCTTTCGTACGGTCATTGGCATTGAAAGAGGAAAAGTGGTGTTTTTGTAAAGAAACCGTTATAATGAAGCAAGTGTAAATGAACCGTTATCATGGCTTTGCACATGGCAAGGCGAGTTTTCCTAGGGTTGGATTGTACTGCGTCATGCACAATCGCAGGAGAACGAACAGTGGAAAGTGAGGAATACCCATGCTGCTTACGACTATAAATAATCCTCAAGACTTGAAAAAATGTACTCATTCGCAGCTATATACGTTGGCATCGGAAATCAGGCATTTTCTCGTAGAGACTCTGTCCAAAACAGGCGGCCATCTGGCGCCAAACCTCGGCGTCGTCGAGCTGACGCTGGCTTTGCACTATGCATTTGAGAGTCCAAAGGACAAGCTGATCTGGGACGTAGGCCATCAGGCGTATGTACATAAATTGTTGACGGGGCGTCGCGACATGTTTCCGACACTGCGCCAATACAAAGGAATGTGCGGTTTCCCCAAAATGGTGGAAAGTCCCCATGACGTCTGGGAGACCGGACACAGCAGCACGTCGCTGTCCGCTGCGATGGGGATGGCGACAGCGCGCGACTTGAAGAAAGAAAAAAACCATGTCGTCGCGATTATCGGCGACGGTGCCTTGACGGGCGGGATGGCATTCGAAGCGCTGAACCACATCGGTCACGAGAGGAAAAATGTGATCGTGGTGCTGAACGACAACGAGATGTCCATCGCGCCGAACGTGGGGGCCATGCACAACTATTTGGGCAAATTGCGCTCCATGGAGAACTATCAATGGGCAAAGGACGAACTGGAAGGTCTGCTCAAATCCATTCCCGCTGTAGGCGGAAAATTGGCGAATATAGCCGAACGAGTGAAGGACAGCATGAAGTATTTGCTCGTTTCCGGGGTTCTATTCGAGGAGCTTGGCTTTACCTACATCGGCCCGATTGACGGCCACAATATCGAGCTGTTGCTCGATACGATGAAAACTGCCAAGCAGACCAAAGGGCCTGTCCTGATCCACGCGATCACCAAAAAGGGCAGAGGCTATGCGCCCGCAGAAGCGGATTCCGTCAAGTGGCACGGGATTGGCACGTATAAAATCGAATCCGGCGACACGCCGAAGTCGGCACCTACGTACACCTCGATCTTTGCGGACACCATGATTACGCTCGCAGAGGAGGACAGCCGGATCGTGGCAGTCACTCCGGCAATGCCTGCCGGCTCAGGTTTGATCCCGTTCGGACAAAAATACCCGAACCGGCTGTTTGACGTCGGGATTGCCGAGCAGCATGCATGTACATTTGCGGCGGGTCTGGCCACGCAAGGACTCAAGCCGGTCCTGGCGATCTATTCGACCTTTTTGCAGAGGGCGTATGACCAGCTGATCCACGATGTGGCCCGGCAAAAGCTCAATGTCGTTTTTGCCGTAGACCGGGCAGGTCTGGTCGGCGCAGACGGAGAGACGCATCAAGGCATGTACGATATCGCCTTCATGCGCGTCATTCCGAATATGGTCATCATGGCTCCGAAGGATGAAAACGAACTGCGGCACATGATGAAGACAGCCGCCGTATACGACGGCGGACCGATTTCCTACCGCTATCCGCGTCTCCCTGTTCGCGGTGTGAAAATGGATGAAGAACTGCAAGTGCTGCCGATCGGAAAAGCGGAAATCGTGCAGGAAGGAAAGCATGTCGCGATCGTCTCGTTCGGACACGTGTTTGAGATCGCCGAGCAGGCTGTCCAAGCGCTGAAAGCGGAAGGGATCAAGCCGATGCTCGTCAATGCCCGTTTTTGCAAGCCGTTGGATGAGGAGCTGCTATTCCGCCTCGCGCGGGAAGGCTACCAGATCATCACTGTCGAGGAAGGCTCGGAGATGGGCGGCTTCGGAAGCGCGGTACTGGAGTGTTACCAACGCGCAGGGTTTGATGGCGTGAATGTACAGATGGTCGGGGTACCGGATTATTTCGTGGAGCATGGAAGTGTCAAGGAACAGCGGCTGGAAGTGGGACTCACGGCAGAGAACATCGCTTCCCGCGTGCGCGCCTTGATGCCTGTGTCGAAGGGCGTAGTGGAAGCATGAGCATACGAAAAGAACGCGTAGATGTCCTCCTGGTGGAGCGGGGCATCTACGAAACAAGGGAAAAAGCGAAAGCGGCAGTAATGGCTGGCCTGGTGCAGGTTGGCGGCGAACGCTGCGATAAGCCCGGGACCAAGGTCACGGAAGATGTCGCGATCACAGTCAAGGGGGAAGTCCATCCGTACGTAGGACGGGGTGGACTCAAACTGGAAAAGGCCTTGCGCGTATTCGGGATCGACTTGACTGATCGCGTCATGATGGATATCGGGGCTTCTACCGGCGGCTTTACGGATTGCGCGCTGCAGCACGGAGCCCGGATGGTCTACGCGATCGACGTCGGCTACGGCCAGCTGGCGTGGAGCCTTCGCCAGGATGAGCGCGTCGTGGTGATGGAACGCACCAATTTCCGGCACATGGATCCGGAAAGCTTTGCGCATGAGCAGCCGGATGCAGCATCGATCGACGTCTCCTTTATCTCACTTCGGCTGATTCTGCCTGTCCTGTACCGCTTTCTGAAGCAGGGGGGCGATGTCGTCGCCCTGGTCAAGCCGCAGTTTGAAGCTGGCAAAGAGAAGGTCGGCAAAAATGGCATCGTACGCGACCCTGAGACACATGAGGCTGTGCTGACGGACATTGGCCAATTTGCCAGAGAGCTGGGATTCGCCCTGCGGGGACTTGATTTTTCTCCGATCACGGGGGGAGAAGGCAATATCGAGTTCGTCCTGCACGCACAAAAAGGCGAGGGCGGCTTGGAAGCGGAAGAATGGCTCGAACTCGTCACAAAAGTCGTGGCTTCGGCTCATGCCGAGCTCAAATAAAAAGAGATTTCGCAAAGCCTCGGGAGTTTTGTCCGAATCGAGGCTTTTTATTTATTCATGAATAGTTGTATACTTGTATAAAGATTGCCAACCAACCGGTTTGGGGTGGACCATGTGAAGAAAATTGGAATCATAGCGAATAAAGGAAAGCCGGAGGCCCGGATCGTCGCGCGGGAACTGCTGTATTTGCTGGAAGCGCGCGGTGCTCGGGTCTTTCTGGAGGAAAACATCGCTTCCGACCTGGGACGTGCCGAACTGCGAACGACCGTGGAGAAGATCGGGAGTGAAGCGGATCTGATCTGTGTGCTCGGAGGCGATGGGACCTTGCTAGGCATCGCTCGCCAGCTGGCCGGTCGCTCGGTGCCGATCCTGGGCATCAATCTGGGCACGCTGGGCTTTTTGTCGGAAGCAGAGCCTGAGCACCTGCCTCACGCAGTCGACAACCTTCTGCTAGGCAAGTACGATATTGAAGAACGCACGATGCTGGAGGCAAAGCTGGTTCGAAAGGGCAAGACCTTGGGGACCTATACCGCGATGAATGACATCGGGATCGCCAAAGGATCGTTTTGCCGGATTATTCAGTGCGCAGTATATTTGGACGAGGCGTACATCGCCACGTTCAGCGGAGATGGGGTCATCGTATCGACGCCGACTGGTTCCACCGCGTACTCCTTGTCAGCAGGCGGGCCAATCGTCGCGCCGAATGTGGACATGCTATTACTGACTCCGGTTGCGCCGCACTCGCTGACAGCACGTCCGATGGTGCTCTCCGGCAATGAAGTGATCCGGGTGGAGGTCGATGCTGTCCATCAGGAAATGGGCCTTTCCATCGACGGCCAGTTCGGTTACAGGCTGGAAGGCGGCGATCACATCTACATCAAGAAGTCGCCGTACGTCACACCGCTTGTCAAGTGGAAGCCAGGCGGCTTTTTCGAAGCGATCCGCACGAAACTACAAGGGGAATGGGAGTAAATCATATGAACAAAGGGCAACGACATATCCGAATCAGGGACATCATCAGCAATTCCGAGGTGGAGACCCAGGACGAGCTGGTTGAGCGATTGCGTGCTGCGGGCTTCAATGTCACGCAGGCGACCGTGTCCCGGGACATCAAGGAGCTGCATTTGGTGAAGGTGCCGCTGCCGGATGGACGGTATAAATATTCGGTGCCGACCGAGCAAAAGTTCAATCCGCTGCAAAAGCTGAAGCGCATGCTCGTCGATTCATTTGTCAGCATCGACAAGGCCGACCATTTTATTGTGCTGAAAACACTCTCGGGACACGCGAACGCGGTGGCGGAGCTGGTCGACAATCTGCCTTGGGAAGAAATCATGGGCACGATCAGCGGGGACAATACGATCCTGATCATTTGCCGTTCCAAGGAAAATACCGAAGAAGTGACAAATCGCTTTATGGAAATGCTGTAAGAGGTGGTCGCTTGCCATGTTAGTGGAACTCTCCATTCGAAACTTTGCCATCATCAAATCCGTAACCATTTCCTTCCAAAAGGGTTTGAATATCTTAACAGGTGAAACAGGAGCGGGAAAATCCATCATCATCGATGCGCTCGGCTTATTGCTGGGAGGCAGAGCTTCCGCCGACTTTGTACGCTACGGAGAGACCCGGGCCGAGGTAGAAGGGCTGTTTGAGCTGCCGTCGGGTCATCCGGCTTTGACGGTATGCGAGGGCTTCGGCGTGCAGATCGAGCAAGACGGCATGCTGGTCGTGCGCAGAGACATTTCCAATCAAGGGAAAAGCATCATTCGCCTCAATGGGCAGATGGTCACCCTCGCCATGCTGCGTGAGCTCGGACCATGGCTGGTAACGGTGCACGGACAGCACGACACGCATATGCTGATGCAGTCGGACAAGCATATCAATTGGCTGGACGCGTACGGGGAATCCGCGCTTGGGGCAGCCAAGGCGGAGTACTCCCAGCTCTATGCTGCCTTTCGCAAGACGAAGCAGGATCTGGAACGCATGGCGCGCAATGAGCGCGAGCTGGTGCAGCGGATCGATCTCTTGTCGTATCAGCTCAGCGAGATCGAAGCTGCAGCGCTTGCGCCTGGCGAAGACGAGAAGCTGATGCAGCAACGGAAAAAGTGGATGAACATTGAGAAGGTTTATTCATCGATCCAGGATGCGTACCGATCGCTGTACGGGGATCAGAAGGGGATGGACTGGCTGGGTCACGCCATGGGCGAGCTCGAGCGTGTAGCCGGGTACGAGGAGCAGCTGGGACCGATCCTGGAAACCGTGCAAAACGCCTATTACCAGATCGAGGACGTGGTGCACAAGCTGCGTCAACTGTCCTATCAGATGGACTTCGAGCCGGCTCAGCTGGCGGAGGTGGAGAGCCGGCTGGACCAGATTCAGTCCCTGAAGCGAAAATACGGAAAAAGCGTAGACGATATCCTCGAGTATGCGGCCACGATCCAGGATGAGCTGGATGATATGCACCACTACGAAGACCGTCTGCAGCAAGTGCAGGAGCGGCTGAGCGAGATCGCGGCCGACCTGGCTGTCGAGGCGCTCGAATTGTCCGCCATCCGCCAGGAATGTGCGCAAAAGCTGGCGGTGGAGATCGAACAACAGCTGAAAGAGCTACATATGGAGCGAGCGCGTTTTGCCATCGACGTGCGGCAGACCCCGGACGAGGACGGGGTCGAGATCGACGGGATCAAGCGCCAGGTGGATGCGAACGGCATGGACCAAATCGAATTCCTCATTTCCCCCAATCCGGGAGAGCCGCTGCGGCCGTTGGCCAAGATTGCGTCCGGCGGGGAGCTGTCCCGCGTGATGCTGGCCATCAAAACGATTCTGGCGGGAACGGATCAGGTGGAGACCCTGATCTTCGACGAAGTGGACACAGGTGTAAGCGGCAGAGCCGCTCAGGCGATTGCCGAAAAGCTGGCCCGTGTGGCCGGGCAGCGGCAGGTTCTCTGCATCACCCACTTGCCGCAGGTCGCTTCCATGGCTGACGCCCATTTCCTGATCAAAAAGGAGATGAGCGAGCACGAAACGATGACCATCGTTTCCAGACTGTCGGATGACGAGCGTGTCATCGAGCTGGCGCGGATGCTGAGCGGAGCCGAAGTGACAGCGAAAACTGAAGAGCATGCCCGGGAGATGATCCTCCTGGGGCGCGAAAGAAAGACTGTGGGCTGACCCTTGCCCGCAGTCTTTTTTTCCTGACATAATCCGCTTCCTTGGAGGCAACATTAAAGGTACACAAGGTGGAGGTGTCACATAGGTGTAGGTAGGGAACGGTAGGAGTGATTGCTGGTGATCCGACAGAACAAAAGAAAATGGATGGGAAGTTTCCTTCTCCTTATCACGGCGCTCGTCGTGAGTTCCACCCCGTTCCGCGATCTGTCATCCTTTCCCCATGAACTTCGCATGATGGAAGGATCCCTCGAACAGTTGCGCGTCTCCGTGCCAGTAATGGGCACTCTTGTCAACAGCAACCCCGACATTTTGCACGTCAATGGGACAGAGGCGCGCGAAGTGTCCGTTGATCTGAGCAAGCCCATGTCCGTCGAACCGCGGCGGGCAGGGGAAGCGGAGTTGCAGGTGAAGTGGCGAAACATTCCGCTGACAGCCGTCAAAGTAAATGTGCTGCCGGATCTGCGTCTCTACCCGGGCGGTCAATCGATCGGGGTAAAGCTGCAAACAGCAGGGGTCCTGGTCGTCGGCCATCACTTGGTGGATGACGGCAAAACCAAGTATTCGCCAGGAGAGCAGTCCGGCGTTCATGTGGGAGACATGATCGTCAAAATGAACGATCTGTACATCAACGACATGAACGACGTCAAAAAGATGATCAACGAAGCGGGCAAGCGCAATCAGCCCGTCCAGCTGCTCGTCGTCCGCGGAAAAGAAAAGCTGAATCTCACGCTGCGTCCCGCAAAGGACAAAAAAGACAACGAGTACCGCATGGGGCTCTACATTCGTGACTCAGCGGCAGGTGTCGGGACGCTCACCTTTTATGATCCCCAATCAAAAGCATACGGCGCATTGGGTCACGTCATTTCCGACGTGGATACCGGTCAGGCCATTGTCGTCGGAGACGGGCAGATCGTACAAGCGAGTGTGACCTCCATTGAGAAAGGACAGAGCGGGAATCCAGGCGAAAAGTTTGCCCGTTTCTACAACGAGAGTGAAGTGCTGGGGAATATTACGAAAAACACGCCGTTTGGCATCTTCGGCAAAATGAAGGACGCGCCGAAGCGGAGCTTTTACGACGAGCCGCTGCCGGTCGCGCTGGCCGAGCAGGTGGAGGAAGGTCCCGCTAAGATCTTGACGGTAGTGAACGGCCAGAAAGTGGAGGAATTTGATATTGAAATCGCCAATGTCATCAAACAGCATTTTCCTGCCACAAAAGGGATGATCATCAAGGTGACGGACAAACGTCTTCTGGAGAAGACAGGCGGCATTGTCCAGGGAATGAGCGGCAGCCCCATCATTCAAAAAGGGAAAATCGTAGGCGCCGTCACCCATGTGTTCGTCAACGATCCGACATCCGGATACGGCTGTTACATCGAATGGATGCTGAGGGATGCAGGAGTCAATCTGCGGGGCGCTCCCGAGTCCAAAACCAAGATTAGCACCGGCAAGGCTGCCTGATGACACCGAGATGAGCCGTCACGCCACGCGCGAGACGGCTTTTTTCCCTTCCCGTCGAGATTTTTGCACCGATTTGACAGATGGACGTATTCTTTGTCGAAATATCAGTGAAATCATTCAATCTTTCGTCATTGGCAGGAAAGGGTACCCGTTTGTCGAATCAGTTTAGAAGTGAAAAGATGGTTTGGACTTATCCTTTTAGATAAAGACCTCTAAGATGCCACCTTCTTTCCAAAAGACCGTCCATTGTTAGGAGGAACGACTTTGAGCAAGATTGAAGTGTTATTGGCAGATGATAATCGCGAATTTGTGAACCTGTTGGAAGAGTACATCAGCAGTCAGTATGACATGAACGTCGTTGGCGTCGCGTACAACGGTAACGAGGTAGTCAGGCTGCTCCAAGAACGCGTGCCCGATGTCTTGATTTTGGATATTATCATGCCCCATTTGGATGGATTGGCTGTATTGGAGCAAATTCAGGCCATGCGTCTGAGCCCGCAGCCCAAAATTATTATGCTGACCGCTTTCGGTCAGGAGGAGATCACCAAAAAGGCGGTTGAGCTGGGCGCTGCCTACTACATCCTCAAGCCGTTTGACATGGAGGTACTGGCTCAGCGCATTCGTCAAATGATCACGACGAAGCCTGCTTCCTCTTTTGTTTCTTCGGTGAAGCCGCAGGCCCCTCTGGCCGTGCGTGGTCGCAATCTGGATGCCAGCATCACCAGCATCATCCACGAAATCGGCGTTCCTGCCCATATCAAAGGGTACCTGTATTTGCGTGAAGCCATCACGATGGTGTACAACGACGTGGAGCTGCTCGGCTCCATCACCAAAGTCCTGTACCCGGATATCGCCAAGAAGTTCAACACGACGGCCAGCCGCGTAGAGCGTGCGATCCGACACGCGATCGAGGTAGCCTGGTCCCGCGGGAATCTGGATTCCATCTCCAGCCTGTTCGGCTACACGATTTCCAACACCAAGGCGAAGCCGACCAACTCCGAGTTCATCGCGATGGTGGCGGACAAGCTGCGGATTGAGGCGAAGATCAGCTAGTTTGTAAAGAACAAGTCAAAAATCCCACTCTTTGATTGGCCTTCTGAACAGCCAATGAAGGAGTGGGATTTGTTCGTAAGCCGTGCCCATGACGTGGTCGAAGGACGGTCAGGGAATGGAGAGGAGCTCTGGAGAGACGGTGTATATGAATGACGAGTAGGGAAAATCTCTGGGACTCAAAATTAGACAAAATGTGCTTAGGTGGTTGAACCATCAGGATAACCAGGTAAAATAGAAGAGTAATGATTCCGATTGAGGCAGGTGTATTTCATGCGCAAACTTGATGAGATTTTAGAATTTAATCGCCAATTCGTCGAAGACAAGGAATATGAAAAATACCAAACTACCAAATTTCCGGATAAACGGCTGGTCGTGCTCTCCTGCATGGACACGCGGCTGGAAGAGCTGCTTCCCAAAGCCATGAACATGCGGAACGGGGACATCAAGCACGTGAAGAGTGCCGGTGCGATCGTTTCCCATCCGTTTGGAAGTATCATGCGCAGCATCATGGTAGCGATCTACGAGCTGGGCGCTGAAGAAGTCATGGTCGTCGGCCACTACGATTGCGGGATGAGTGCCATGGACAGCAAACGCACGATGGAAAAAATGGTGGAAAAGGGGATCTCCCCCGAGACATTCTCGACGCTGCAGCATGCGGGCATTCGTTTGGAGCAGTGGCTCCGCGGCTTCCAGTGTGTCGATGACAGTGTGAAAAACAGCGTGGAGACGATCAAAAACCACCCGCTCTTGCCGAAAAACGTGGCGGTACACGGGCTGGTCATCGATCCTGCCACCGGCAAGCTCGATGTAGTGGTCAACGGTTACGAACAGCTATCCTGACCCGATGGCAGCGACCAGAAAGGTCTATCGCGCGTCTCTGTCCCGCAAATGTCTCCATTTCGTCGGCAAACTGATTGGGTTGGTGCAGGCGGCAGGAGCTTACGCCTTCGGGTGGGAAAGAAACGTCCCGGAAGTGGTTCGCCTCGCCGTCAAGATGCCGGATTTGCCTAAACCGTTTATCGGTACGAGAGTGGTTCACTTCAGCGATTTGCATGTGGGTCATTACTGCGGGTCAGCGGATGTAAAGCGGGTAGCCGATCTTATCAGGCGCGAGAAGCCCGATCTGATCTGTTTTACAGGGGATTTGGTGGAGGAGAGCGCCAAAGGGCTGTCTTCCATCGTTGCTGTACTTGGCGAGCTGCGGGCTCCGCTTGGCAAATACGCCGTGCTCGGCAACCATGATTACCGTGCAAGGGAACAGCAGCAGGTGAGCAAGGCATGGACGAGTGCCGGCTTTGAAGTCTTGCAAAACCGGCATGTCCGCCTCAACAAAATGGACAGCTCGATCTTTATCGCCGGAATCGACGATGCGCTGTACGGCGTACCAGACTTGGCGATGGCGCTCGATGGCATAGTGGAAGGGCAGACGGTCATCTTGCTGTCTCATGAGGCGGATATTGCCGATCAGGCGGCTGCCTATCCGGTTCGCCTGCAATTGTCGGGGCACAGCCACGGCGGTCAGGTCCGCTTGCCATTCCTAGGAGCGATCCTGACGCCGAAGTTGGGAGAAAAGTACGTGCAAGGCTTGCACCGTGTAAGCAGCCGGTTGCAGGTCTACACGACGAGAGGGATTGGCACAACGATCCTTCCCATCCGGTTTTTATGCCGTCCTGAGTTGACTGTACTCACGTTAATATGAATCTTTTACCCATTGGACGAATTGCTGGAAAGCTTCGTCCTCTTTTTTTGGATGCAGGTAGGCGATCAGGGTAGGGCGCAGCAGCGTTCCCTTCGCGATATCATGAGCGACAAGCCTGCCTGCGGCCAGCTCCTCCTGGATTGTCCGCTCCGGAAGCATCGTGATGCCCAGCTGCTGCTCGACCATTTTCTTGACGGCGCTAAAGCTGTCGAGTTCCATGATCGCATTGGGAAACACTCCGTTCTGGGCGAGGAAACGATCGATCCGCTGACGGTACGGGGCCGTATGATTGCCGAACAGGATCATTTCTTCCGTTCCCCATTCGCGGAAGCCGGGAAAGCCGTCTGCCCAGGGGTGGTGGGGGGACGTGACCAAGACGATCTTGTCGCTCGGCAAAAACTCCTGGTAAATGTGCGGGTGATACATTTCGCTCCCGAGAAAGGCGATGTCGGCCGTGCCGGTCAAGAGGGCGCTCAAGGATTCTTCGTACAGCGTCGAGCGGACGTAACAGGTAAACTGCGGATGAGCCTGGCGATACTCTCCGATGAGGCGGGGAAGCTCATAGGCGACGAATGCTTTGCCCGCGACGATGGTCATGGACTGACGCTGTTCACCGGGACGGGTAAACGACCGCATCTGTTCAACGATGTTCGCGGCGATGGGCAGCAAGCGGCGCCCTTCCGCGGTAAGGGAAACACCGGACGCGGTACGGACGAACAACGGGGTGGCAACTTGGCGCTCCAGCTGCTTCAAGCGGTGCGTCACCGTGGACTGAGCGAGAAACAGCGCCTGGGCAGCCCGGTTGATGGAACCGTGGCGGGCAATGGTCAAAAACACTTCCAAACTCTCTTGATCCAACATAGGCGCCTCCTATCGATAATGTCGATATCCTGTTAGCGACATTCTATAACAAGGCAGGGGATCTTTGGAATAAGATAGTGGCAGGAGGTGTTCGAGATGGAGAAAAACGATCAAGTAAAACAAGCCGTCCAGGACCAGTTTGCAAGAAACGCGGAACGATACGTCCTAAGCCAGACACATGCCAAGGGGGATGATCTGGACCTGCTTTTGGATTGGCTGGGGCCCGAAATGGAGTGGGTCGTGCTCGATATCGCTACGGGGGGCGGTCACGTGGCCCGCAAGCTGGCGTCTCGGGTAGAGCTCGTCGTGGCGACGGATTTGACCCGTCCCATGTTGGAAGCTGCAAGCCGGGCCAATCGTGCACAAGGTGCGGACAACATCGTTTACGTCCAAGCGGATGCCGAAGCGCTCCCGTTTTTGGATGAATCCTTCGACGCCGTGACATGCCGGATCGCGGCGCACCACTTCCCGGATCCGGAAGCGTTTGTACGGGAAGTGGCCCGCGTGCTTCGGCCGGATGGAAGCTTTCTTTTCATCGACAATGTCGCGCCGGAAGACGAGGAATTGGCGGGCTTTGTCAACCGGATCGAAAACATGCGCGATACGAGCCATGTACGCTGCCTGTCGGTCGCAGAGTGGAAAAGCGCATTCGAAAGGGCTGGCTTGATCGGCAGCATGGAGCGCTACCGCAAAAAAAGGTTTGATTTTCCGGACTGGGTCGCGCGCACAGCGGAATCGAAGGAGCAGGAGGAAGCGGTAGAACAGGCCCTCCTGAGCGCCACTGACAGACAGAAGGCCTACCTGGAAATGAATGTGGAAAACGGCAGAGTGCGTACCCATCAAATCGATGAGTGGATGGTGCTTTGCCGCAAACAGAGAGGGGATCGTTGACATGGGAAATCCTGCATTTGAATGGATGGGGTTGGATCACGTGCAGCTGGCGGCACCTGCCGGATGCGAGGAGGAGGCACGGAGATTCTTTCGTGGCGTGTTGGGCATGACGGAAGTGCCGAAGCCGGAAAAGCTCAAGGTTCGAGGGGGAGTGTGGTTCCAGTGCGGTCCGCAGATGATCCACATCGGGGTGGAAACCCCCTTTCAGCTGGCCAAGAAAGCCCACCCCGCATTTTTGGTTCACCGGATCGAGCAGCTGATGGACCACTTGCAGGAACAGGGCATTCCTCTGCGGCTCGATGATGAGATTCCCGGACTGATCCGATTCTTTACGGAAGATCCGTTTGGCAACCGACTGGAGTTTATGGAGGCGAAGTGACGATGGGAATCGACTTTCACGATGAGGCAAACCAATCCTCCTACATAGGGCGGTCGGCTGACGAGACGTGGCGTCAGTCGATGCGGTCCATCCTGGCTCCAGAAGGCAAGAGGGTGCTGGACGTGGGCTGCGGAGGAGGCATTTACAGCAAGGCGTGGGCAGAGCTCGGTGCTGCGACTGTGATCGGTGCCGATTTTTCGGAAGTCATGCTCAAAGCCGCCTGGGACCATTGCCGGGAGGATTCCCGCATTACGTTTCTGCGCAGAGCAGCCCACGCTACGGGGCTTGAGGCAGACAGCGTCGACATCGTCTTTGCCCGCGCGCTGATTCACCACCTGCCGGAGTACGGTCCCTTTTTTGAGGAAGCAGCACGCGTTCTTGCCCCTGAAGGGATGTGCATCGTTCAGGACAGAACCATGAACGATGTGCTCTTGCCTGCTTCCCCGACGCATTTTCGCGGATATTTTCTGGAACAGTTTCCGCAGCTCCTGGAAAAAGAGGCGAGGAGACGCCCGGAAGACGCAGCGGTGCGAGCGGCCATGGAAGAAGCGGGTTTCGTCCGCATCGAGGCGCGACAGCTGTGGGAGACGCGCCGGACATACGAACGATGGGCGGAGCTGGAGTCCGACCTGCTCGAGCGCAAGGGGCGCTCCATCCTGCATGAGCTGACAGATGAAGAGCTCCGCAGGCTCGTGGGCCATATCGAACAAAAGGTGGCGCACCTGGAGCCGATCGTGGAACAAGACCACTGGACCGTTTGGATAGGAGTCAAACCTTGAGGCACAATAAATAGACATCTTCCTGGTAATTGTGAAATCGTTTGTCACAAATTTGGATATGCTTGTCTCGTAATAGGCAAAGCTATATAATGGAATTGCCATTGTATTCCGGTTTGCTTCATCTTGGTAAAGGAGTTGTCTATGTATGAAAGTGGTTTTGTTTGATTTCCTTATGTTCATTTTCACGGTTTTCATCGCATGGGGCTGCATCAACTCGGTTAAGGCAAAAAACAAGTTTGCGATCGGTTTTGGGATTATTTCTTTGCTGGTATTCCTGTTTGCAGATGGTTTGATTATTTACTACGCAACGAAAGGCGCGTAGCAGCGATTTTTTCGAAAACGATTACGGAAGAGGCTGTGCATGCTGCGCAGCCTCTTTTTCGTATTCCTGGCGCATGAGCCAAGGAAATTTTTAGCATACTAAGGGCGGAGGTGGAACAGGTGGCCAGTCGAAAAAAAATCGGCGCGTTTACGTACACCGCAAAAATCATGGCGGACCGCAAAACCAAACAATTGTGCAACCGGCTTCGCTCCCATCACATCGCCTTGATCGATCACGCGGATGTAGACGAGATAGCCGCCTGTGCCTTGCTGGATACGGGCGTACGGGCTGTGGTCAACCTGTCACCTTACATGACCGGCCAATACCCTGCTGAGGGAGCACGTAGACTGCTTGATGAAGGGGTTCATCTTTTTGAGCTCGCTGCCGATCTAGTCGAGTCCGGACTCATCGATCGGCTAGATGGCGTGTTTGCGACAATTGAGGAC
Organism: Brevibacillus brevis; assembly: GCF_031583145.1. Taxonomy (NCBI): domain Bacteria; kingdom Bacillati; phylum Bacillota; class Bacilli; order Caryophanales; family Paenibacillaceae; genus Brevibacillus; species Brevibacillus brevis. The sequence goes on from NZ_CP134050.1 coordinate 2,574,937, forward strand.
AATCAGCTGAAGGTCTGTACTGCGGAAGGGGAACGGCTTGTCATGCCGCTATTGGCCGTGACGAAGGAGAAAATCGAAGCGAAGTGGAGGGACGCGACTGATTCGCTGGATGTGACGCTCTCCCGCTTTATTGACAATACGCTATCGTATGCTGGCATGGAAAAAGACCTGTTTTTGAAACCGCTGTGCCCGCTCGCGTTGAAAACAAGGATCGACGACCGCCATGTTGTGGTGGTCGTGAGGGGCAAGCATTACCGGGAAGATTTGCAGACCTTGCACGCATACATACGGGAATACCGTCCCGTGCTCATCGGAGTAGACGGCGGAGCGGATGCGCTGATGCAGGCCGGCTACCTCCCGGATTTGATCGTCGGGGATATGGACAGCGTCTCCGACAAGGCTTTGATGAGCGGAGCGGAAATTGTCCTTCACGCTTTTTCCGACGGACGCGCTCCCGGACGAAGCCGGCTTGATCGTCTCGGACTGCCGTATCATTTGCTGCCGGCTCCCGGAACCAGCGAAGATGTGGCGATGCTGCTTGCATTCGAAAAGAGGGCGCAATTGATTGTGACGATCGGCACGCACACCACCATGATCGACTTTTTGGAAAAGGGAAGAAAAGGGATGGCAAGCACGCTCTTGGTCCGGACGAAAATCGGCACGAAGCTGATCGACGCAAAAGGAGTCAATCAGCTCTACCAGCCTCGCTGGTCGTGGAAGCTCTGGGGCTGGTGCCTGGCCGCCATGCTGATGCCGATCGCGGCTGCCCTCGTGATCAATCCCGTAGCCCGGCATGCTGCCCAAATGCTGTGGAGGGAGTGGCGCATTTGGGCGTTTTAGGAGGAGCATCATGATTCCATTTCGTTATCACCTGCTGTCGTTAGCGGCCGTCTTTTTTGCTTTGGGGGTCGGCATCCTTCTCGGAGGAACCGCCGGGCATTCCTGGTTTGCTTGGGGGGAACGGGAAGTCTTGGCGAAAATGGAGGCCAAATACGATCGAGCGGTCAAGAGCAACAATGAGCTCAGACAGCAGATGAATCGCCTCCTCCTCGAGGTGGAACGGAGCGAGGAAGAGGTCACCCATCTGATGGCGATGCGCTACTCTCCCGACCTTTCCGGAAACAAAGTTTTTGTTTGGCACGAGCCGGGCATGAGGCTGACATCCGTCACGCGGCTCCTCGAGTCGACAGGGGTCGACGTCCAATCCTATCGGGAAGGGGAGGCGCTGGGGAATGGACTGCTTTTGGTCTTTGCTCACGAAGAGCCGCAGTGGCTGGGAGGGATGCAGCAGCCATCGAGAGTGCTGAAGTTCGCCCAAGTACCGGATTCGCCTGCAAAGCAGTGGGCTCTCTTGGAGAACGTGCAAAAAAAGCTGAGCGAAATGAGGGTGGAACGTGAAAAAAGTTAGCGTGGTGATCCCGGCCTACAACGAAGTGGATGCGATCGGCGCCACGCTGCGCGCCATACGCGAGCGTTTTTTTTGTGATGAGCTGATCGTCGTTGACGACGGGAGCCGAGACGGAACCGGAAAAGTTGCGAAGAAATGGGCCGATGTCGTCATCTCGCACCCTGCGAATCGAGGAAAGGGAACAGCCTTGCAAACAGGCTGGCAGCAGGCACGCGGGGACATCGTGATGTTCCTGGACGGCGATCTGAGGGAGAGCGCAGGCGAGGCTGCCCATCTGCTTTCGCCGGTGCTGCACGAAGAGTGCGATATGGCAGTGGCGGTGCTGCCTCCTCCCCAAGCCAAAGCAGGGATGGGATTGGCGAAAGGACTCGCCCGTCACGGAATCCGCATGCTGACCGGTTTTGAAAGCCGTGCGCCCTTGTCCGGGCAGAGAGCGGTTCGCCGCGATATTTTGCAGAACGTGAGGAAGCTTGACAAAGGATTTGGCATCGAGGTCGGTCTGACGGTCGACGCTTTGCGGGCAGGGTACCGGGTGATGGAGGTGCCGGTGCTCTTTTCCCACCGCGAGACTGGCAATGACTGGTCCGGATACTGTCATCGCGGGAAGGAGTTTCTGGCCATCAGCCGGACGCTTTTTCACAAGTGGCGGGAGGGGTACGCATGGAAGTGCAATGGCTGATCCCGGCCGCCGTCGGAATCGCGGTGCCGGTGATTCTGCACCGTCCGCTGTGCAGCTATGCCCGACACAGCCTGCAAAAACGGGGGATGCTGCGAGCCAATTACCAAGGGCGGCAGGTACTGACGGCTGGCGGCGTCATCGTCGCCGGTTCTATCCTGGCGGCACTGCTCCCGATGCTGTGGATCCAGGGGATTGTCCAGTCGGCCCCGCTTCGCTGGCGGGAAGGGGCACTCTTGGGAGCGGGGGTGGCTGCGGCGGCTCTGTGGGGATGGCAGGACGATTGTGCGGCGGACGGGCGGTCGAAAGGGTTTCGCGGCCATTTTACGGCCTTGCTTCGCGAGCGAAGAATCACCAGCGGGATGTGGAAGGTGTGGGGCGGCGGAAGTACCGGAGCTGCCGTAGCGTTGGCCCTTTCGCCTGAGACCTTCTGGAGCTGGATGGTTGCCGCTTCGCTGCTCGCTCTTTCTCCCAACGTTCTGAACTTGTTTGACCTGCGTCCGGTTCGGGCGGTAAAGATCTTCGGACTGCTGCTCGTGACCGGGGGGGTGGTCTCTTTCTGGGCAGGCGGCGTAACGAGCCTGTTTGCGCATGGGGTGTGGCAGCTCCCGGTCGTCGCATCGGTCTGTCTGTGGTTCCGCCATGACGCCAGAGAGAGCTTCATGCTGGGAGACACAGGAGCCAACGCGCTGGGATATTGCTGCGGCTACTTTTGGGTGACAGCGACTCCGCTTGCGGCTCAGGCAGCGATGCTTCTTTTGTTCGTAGCGATCACGATTGCAGCCGAATTCGTGTCTCTCTCAGGGTGGATCGAGCGGTCCGCATGGCTCGCGTGGATCGATCGGTGGGGCAGGTCGGCCGAGCCGAACGAATAAAAAACCAGGCAGCGACTGCTGCCTGGTCTACTCGTCTTCGTCCGGTTCCGGTACCATGAAGCGCGGCTGCACCCGATTCTTTTTCCGGTCGTGATGCAAGATGAATCCGGCGATAAACAGAACGGGGATGACAAAGCACAGGATGCCCAAGATGAGCTTGGCCCACAAAAAGCCGGTCGTGGAAGAAATGGAGTAAAAGAACGCATCCCGGATCAGCTTGATTCCGAACATCGCGATCGCGGCCGGAATCACCATGATCAGAAGCGCGATCACTTTTTGAACGATCAAGGGTGTTTCACACCTTTCTGTCTCATCACATTCATCATAGCGAATGCCATCTGGCTTGTCCATAAGCGATCTGCACACGAGCGAGCGCACGCTAGGCAACTGTTCCTGTCCATCCCGAAACCATTGGAGTACAATGGTAACGAGTAACACCTGCAAAAAGTGAGGGGGCACACATGCACAAGCTGCTCATCGTTGGCGCCGGACGCGGTGGAACCGCCCTCCTGCGCGTGCTGAAACAGATGGAACGGATCGAGATCGTCGCGGTAGTCGACCACCGGCCAGACGCCCCCGGCCTGGAGCTGGCGCGTTCGTTCGGCATCAAGACGGACGTCGATTACCGCCCGTACCTGGAAGCCGATCTGGACGTCATCCTGGAGACGACAGGGGACCAGGAGGAGTATAAGCATCTGCGCCAGCTCAAAACAGACAAGACCGTGCTCATACCCGGCACCTTCGCCCGCATCGTGATGAAGCTGATTCGCGAGCGGGACAAGCTGATTGCCGTCATGATGCAAAACGAGCGGGAGCGGGAGACGATGCTCGACTCGACGCACGATGCCATCATCGGGGTCAACCGGCAAGGCGTCATCACGCTGTTCAACAAGGCGGCTGAACGCCTCATGGGCATAGAAGCGAGCGAAGTGTTGAACACCAAAGTGTCGGAACGTATACCCAACACCCGGTTACATATCGTATTAGAGACGGGCTCTCCGGAGCTCAACCAAGAGCAGGTTTTGCCCAATCAGACCCGCATCATCACGAATCGCGTGCCCGTGAGAAACGAGCGCGGGGAAGTCGTGGGGGCGGTGGCCATTTTCCGGGATATCACCGAAATTATGGCCCTAGCAGAGGAAGTGACCGACCTCAAGGAGCTGCAAAGCATGCTGCAGGCGATCATCCATTCTTCCGATGAGGCGATTTCGGTGGTGGACAAGAACGGAAACGGTCTATTGATCAATCCGGCATACACGCGCCTCACCGGACTGACACCCGACGACATCCTCGGAAAGCCCGCCACGGTGGACATTTCCGAGGGGGAGAGCATGCACATGCAGGTGCTGAAGACGAAAAAGCCTGTACGCGGCGTGCCCATGAAGCTGGGACCAAAGCGCAAGGATGTCGTGGTGAACGTAGCGCCGGTCATGGTGGATGGCGAGCTGAAAGGGAGCGTCGGCGTCATTCACGACGTGTCCGAATTCAAGCGGCTGACCGAAGAGCTGGAAAAAGCGCACCGCATTATTCGTACGCTGGAGGCGAAATATAGCTTTGCAGACATTATCGGGTACAGCGAGCCGATGCGAGCGGCCATCGAACAGGCCAAGAAAGCCGCGCTGACCCCGGCTACGGTGCTCTTGAGAGGCGAATCAGGCACGGGGAAGGAGCTCTTCGCCCATGCCATTCACAACGCGAGTGAACGCAAGTACAAACAGTTCATTCGCGTCAATTGCGCCGCGATTTCCGAAAGCCTCTTAGAGAGCGAACTGTTCGGCTACGAAGAAGGGGCATTTACAGGCGCACGCAGGGGCGGCAAACGCGGCCTTTTTGAGGAAGCGAGCGGCGGCACCATTTTTTTGGACGAGATCGGCGAATTGTCGATGAGCATGCAGGTGATGCTGCTGCGCGTGCTGCAGGAACGGGAAGTCGTCCGCGTCGGCGGCACCAAGCCGATTCCCATCGATGTGCGCATCATTACGGCGACGCATGTCAATCTGGAAACGGCGATCAGTGCAGGCAAGTTTCGGGAGGACCTGTACTATCGGCTGCACGTGGTGCCGATTCACATTCCTCCGCTGAGGCAGCGTCTGGAGGATATCAAGCCGCTGGCGATGCACCTGGTGCGCAAGAACAACCTGGAATACGGCCGCAATGTCGAGGAGATCGATGACGAAACTCTTCAGCTGCTGCTCTCGTACCATTGGCCGGGAAACGTGCGCGAACTGGAAAACGTGTTGGGGCGAGCCATGATCCACATGCGGATCAACGAGCGCATCATCTTGCCGGAGCACCTGCCCCCTTTGGAGCGCAGGCTGACGTCCGCCAGTTCCGAAATCCGCTCAACCGCGAGTGCCACGGGCAAGACCTTGAAGGAAGCGGTGGAGGAAGCAGAACGCGAGCACATCCTGCGTGAGCTGGCAGCGGCAGGCGGCAACCGGACCTTGGCTGCCAAACGGCTGGATATTTCCATCCGCAGCCTGTACTACAAGCTGGAAAAGCTGGGGATCAGCGAAGAGGAAGCGTGAGTGGACGAGAGTGCAATAATTTGCATGCAATTTTTTGCGCTGTTGTGCAATGAATTGCACACCCGACAGTCCGGCAAACAATCCAATATCCAGGTGAATAAAGCGCTTTCAAAATCAGAAAGGTATTGGCATGACTTTTGCATATACTTCTAGACGGGGAATTTATCCAATGGGTCCCATGTACGACGGCACCAAGCAACAGGCGTACAACGAATGATACTAGGGAGGTCTCTTCATTGAACATCTTTGACTACATGCAAAAGTACGATTACGAACAACTGGTATTTTGTCAGGACGCTAATTCCGGATTGAAAGCGATCATTTGCATTCACGATACGACATTGGGTCCGGCACTCGGCGGTACGCGGATGTGGCCGTATAAAACAGAAGAAGAAGCGATCATCGACGTCCTGCGTCTGGGACGCGGCATGACCTACAAAAACGCGGCTGCCGGCTTGAACATCGGCGGCGGGAAAGCCGTCATCATCGGCGATCCGCGCAAACATAAAACGGAAGAGCTGTTCCGAGCGTTCGGCCGTTACATCCAGGGCTTGAATGGCCGTTACATCACAGCGGAAGACGTAGGAACAACCGTTGCCGACATGGATATGATCCACCTCGAAACCGACTACGTGACGGGCGTATCCCCGGCGTTTGGCTCGAGCGGCAATCCATCCCCTGTCACTGCTTATGGCGTTTATCGCGGGATGAAAGCAGCAGCCAAGATCGCATACGGCAGCGACGATTTGTCCGGCCGTGTCGTAGCTGTTCAAGGAGTAGGGAATGTAGCATACAACCTCTGCCGCCATCTGCATGAAGAAGGGGCGCACTTGATCGTCACGGACATCAACGAGGAGAACGTAAACCGTGCCGTGAACGATTTCGGAGCGAAAGCGGTCGGCGTCAATGAAATTTTCGGCGTCGAGTGCGACATTTTCTCTCCGTGCGCGCTGGGTGCGATCATCAACGATGACACGATTCCGCTGCTGAAAGCGAAAGTCATCGCCGGAGCTGCGAACAATCAGCTGAAAGAAGATAGACATGGCGATCAGATCCATAGCATGGGCATCGTCTACGCACCGGATTACGTCATCAATGCCGGTGGCGTCATCAACGTAGCCGACGAGCTGCAGGGCTACAATCGCGAGCGCGCACTGAAAAAGGTGGAGACGGTGTACGACAACATCCTGCGCGTATTCGAAATTGCAGAACGCGATGGAATGGCTTCTTACCAAGCGGCGGATCGCATGGCGGAAGAACGGATTGCCAGCGTCGCCAAATCGCGTAATACTTTTCTGCAAAACGGCAAGACTGTTTACCATCGCTAAATAACGGCAAAGTTTGCCTTCCCCTGGCCGCTGGGTAGCTTCGAGCGGCCAAGGGGGTACATACATTTCGTTCTTTGAATATTCGTATTCGCTTAAATACGTAGGAGAGCCAAACCGGTAGAGAGTGACCTGAAACGGCTTTTTCACGAAAGGAGAGATTGAAGATGTCTCAAGAGTTTGACCTGGTCGTTTTGGGCGGCGGAACCGGGGGCTACGTGGCAGCCATACGCGCTTCGCAGCTCGGGATGAAGGTGGCGATCGTCGAAAAGGAAAAGCTCGGCGGCACCTGCCTGCATCGCGGCTGCATTCCATCCAAAGCGCTGTTGCGCAGCGCCGAGGTCTTCGCCACTTTGAAGGAAGCAGACAAGTTCGGAGTCACTGCGGGCGATGTCGGCTACGATTTTGCCAAGATCCAGGGCCGCAAGCAAGGGATTATCGACCAGCTGTACAAAGGAATCCAGTATTTGATGAAAAAAGGAAGCATTACAGTCTTCGAAGGATTCGGCCGCGTCATGGGTCCATCGATCTTTTCCCCGCAAGCGGGGGCCGTCCGCATCGAAAAGGAAAACGGGGAACAGGAGATGATCGTTCCGCGGTTTCTTCTGCTTGCGACAGGATCGCGTCCGCGCACGCTCCCGGGCCTTGCCATTGATGGCTCCTATGTGGTCACCAGCGATGAGGCCCTGCAATGGGAGGAGCTGCCGAAATCGGTCGTCATCGTAGGCGGCGGCGTGATCGGCATCGAATGGGCGTCCATGCTGAACGACTTCGGTGTGGAGGTCACGGTAGTCGAGTATGCGGATCGCATTCTCCCGCTGGAAGACGAGGAAGTGAGCAAGGAAATGGCTCGCCTCCTGAAGAAGCGGAAGGTCAATATCGTCACGTCGGCAAAGGTTTTGCCCGAGTCGCTGGAGAAAGGCGAGGGGCGCATCATGATCCAGGCGGAGACAGCGGACGGCGTGCATTCGTTCGAAGCCCAGAAGCTGCTTGTTTCGGTCGGTCGTCAGGCCAATGTCGAGAACATCGGTCTGGAAGCGACGGAGATCAAAGTAGAGCGTGGGGCCGTTGTCGTGAACGAGTTTTATCAGACAGCCGAGCCGCACATTTACGCGATCGGCGATATGATCGGCGGCCTGCAGCTTGCCCATGTGGCATCCCACGAAGGGATTTTGGCTGTAGAGCACATGGCTGGTCAGCATCCTCATCCGATGGACTACACGAAAGTTCCCAAATGCACGTACAGCCGTCCCGAAGTGGCCAATGTCGGCCTGACGGAAAAAGAAGCACGGGAGCAGGGGTATGACGTAAAAGTCGGGAAATTCAGCTTCAAGCCGTTGGGAAAAGCGCTTGTGCACGGCGAGAACGATGGCTTCGTCAAAGTCGTGGCGGATGCCAAGACCAATGATCTGCTCGGCGTTCACATGATAGGGCCGCACGTGACGGACATGATTTCCGAAGCGGGCCTGGCCCGCGTACTGGACGCTACCCCGTGGGAGATCGGGATGGCGATCCATCCGCATCCGACTCTCTCGGAAGCGTTGATGGAAGCAGCGCTGGCGGTCGACGGCAAAGCGATTCACAATTAGCGAGGGGGCAATGGGATGACAACCAAGCGGCACGAACAAGTTGGTTTGACGGACGCGCAAGTCCTTGACATGTACTATTACATGCTGTTGGCGCGGAAGATCGACGAGCGTCAATGGCTGTTGAACCGGGCGGGCAAAGTTCCGTTCGTAATTTCTTGCCAAGGCCAGGAAGCTGCCCAGGTCGGTGCGGCTTTCGCTTTGGAGACGGGGAAAGACTACCTGTGCCCCTACTACCGCGACCTCGGACTGGTGCTCGTGTTTGGACAGACAGCCCGCGACTGCATGCTGTCGGCGTTCGCGAAAGCGGAGGATCCGAACAGTGGCGGACGCCAAATGCCGGGTCACTTTGGCGGCAAAAAATACAACATTTTGACCGGGTCCAGTCCAGTGACGACCCAGGTGCCGCACGCAGTCGGCATGGCGTTGGCCGGAAGAATGCAGCAAAAGGATTTCGTCGTGTACACCTCGTTCGGCGAAGGGTCCAGCAACCAGGGGGATTTCCACGAAGGGGCCAACTTTGCAGGGGTACACAAGCTCCCGGTCATCTTTTTCTGTGAGAACAACAAATACGCGATCTCGGTGCCGCTGAAAAAGCAGCTGGCATGCGAGAGCGTGGCTGACCGTGCGATCGGATACGGCTTCCCCGGCGTAAGCGTGGACGGGAATGACCCGATCGAGGTATACCGTGTCATGAAAGAAGCGGTAGAACGTGCCCGCAGAGGCGACGGACCTACCTTGATCGAAGCGGTCATGTACCGTCTCGTTCCGCACTCCAGTGACGACGATGATCGGGTATACCGGACCCGCGAGGAAGTCGAGGAAGCGAAGAAAAAAGATCCGCTGATCGTATTCGCCGCGTACTTGCGGGAAGTCGGCCTGCTGGATGAAAACACCGAGCAAGATATGCTGGCCCGCGTGCAGCTGGAAGTGGACGAGGCGACGGAGTACGCAGAAAATGCGCCGTATCCGGCGCCGGAATCGACACTGACACACGTATACGGGAAATAAGGGGGGAGCCTGATGGCAGTCATCTCGTTTATTGATGCGATCACGATGGCGATGCGCGAAGAAATGCGTCGCGATTCGAATGTATTTGTCCTCGGAGAAGACGTCGGTGTGCGCGGCGGTGTATTCCGGGCCACCGTAGGTTTGATCGAAGAGTTCGGAGAGGAACGGGTCATCGACACGCCGCTGGCTGAATCGGCCATCGTCGGGGTCGGGATTGGCGCTGCTGCTTACGGCATGCGTCCGATCGCCGAGATCCAGTTCGCCGACTTTATCATGCCGGCAGTCAACCAGATCGTCAGTGAGGCGGCGAAAATGCGCTACCGCTCCAACAACGACTGGAATTGCCCGATTACGATCCGGGCGCCGTTTGGCGGCGGAGTGCACGGCGCGCTTTACCACTCGCAATCGGTGGAGGCCATGTTTACCAACATTCCTGGCTTGAAGGTCGTGGCTCCTTCTACGCCGTACGATGCGAAAGGCCTGCTCAAGGCGGCGATCCGTGATGACGATCCGGTCCTGTTTTTTGAACACAAGCGCTGCTATCGCCTGATCAAAGGCGAAGTGCCTGAGCACGATTACGTGCTGCCGATCGGCAAGGCGGACGTCAAGCGGGAAGGGACAGACATTACCGTCATTTCGTACGGATTGGCCCTGCATTTTTGTCTCCAGGCGGCCGAAAAGCTGGCGCAGGAAGGGATCAGTGCCCATGTCCTCGATTTGCGGACACTTTATCCGCTGGACAAAGAGGCGATCGCGGAGGCTGCTTCCAAGACAGGCAAAGTCTTGATCGTACACGAAGACAACAAGGAAGGCGGCGTCGGAGGCGAAGTGGCGGCAATTATCGCCGAGCAGTGCCTGTTTGAGCTGGATGCCCCGATCAAACGACTGTGTGGTCCTGATGTTCCGGCTATGCCGTACAGCCCGCCGATGGAAAAATACTTTATGCTGAACCCGGATAAAGTGCTGGAAGCAATGCGGGAGTTGGCTCACTTTTAAGGCGAGGAGGACCTAGTCATGGCAACAAAAGTGCTAATGCCCCAGCTCGGAGAGAGCGTAACCGAGGGCACGATCAGCAAATGGCTGGTCAAAGTAGGGGATACGGTCAAAAAGTACGATCCGCTGGCGGAAGTGACCACGGACAAAGTCAACGCCGAAGTGCCTTCGACCGTATCGGGAACAGTGACTGAAATCGTCGTGCCGGAGGGTGAAACCGTCGCGATCGGCACGCTGATTCTCTATATCGAAGAGAGCGGTGCGGCTGGCGAAACCGTCGCGGCCGCCCCTGCCCAGACGCCGCCGGCAACTGAGGCGGTAGCGGCAGCAGCTACCCAGCAGGCCGCACCACAGGCAGGTGCGCCCGTCTCGAGGGCTGTGGAGCCACATGCAACGAAGCAGCGGTATTCACCTGCAGTCATGGCGCTCTCCCAAGAGCACGGGATCGATCTGTCCCGCGTGACGGGAACAGGCGCAGGCGGACGGGTGACGCGGAAGGACGTACAGGCGATTATCGACGCAGGAGGGCAAAAGCCTCAGCAAGAACAATCAGAGATCAGCCGAGCAGGGCAAGAGGCTACCGCAGCACCTGCTCCGCAAGTTCCCGCCAGCAGCGCGCCATCCGCGCCAGCAGCACCGGCAGCGAATGTGGACATTCCGGTTGCGAGCGGCGACGAGATTATAGCGGTGACACCGATTCGCCGGACGATCGCCAGCCGGATGGTGCAAAGCAAGCACGATGCCCCGCACGCCTGGACGATGGTAGAGGTAGACGTCACCAACCTCGTCAACTTCCGCAATCAGGCCAAGGCGGAATTCGCCAGGAAAGAAGGGCTCAACCTCACTTTCTTGCCGTTCTTCATCAAGGCCGTCGTTGAAGCGTTGAAAGAGTACCCGATGATCAATTCGACCTGGGCGGGTGACAAAATCATCGTCAAGAAAAACATCAACATCTCGATCGCTGTGGCGACGGAGGATGCTCTCTACGTACCGGTGATCAAGGACGCCGATCAAAAATCCATTCTCGGCATTGCCAAGGCTGTAGACGATCTGGCCACGCGCACCCGCGCTGGCAAGCTTACGATGGACGACATGACCGGTGGGACCTTTACGGTCAACAATACGGGTTCGTTCGGCTCGATCCAGTCCCAGCCGATTATCAATTCACCGCAAGCGGCGATTCTCAGTGTGGAATCGATCGTGAAGCGTCCTGTGGTGATCAACGACATGATCGCCATTCGCTCCATGGTGAATCTGTGCATGTCGCTTGACCATCGCGTGCTCGACGGGCTCATCTGCGGGCGCTTCCTGCAGAGCGTCAAGCAAAAGGTGGAGAGCATCGGACCAGACACCAAGCTTTATTAACCCCTGGAACCAGGCGAGAACAGCTGCCTGGTTCTTTTGTGTCGGCTGGACAAGTCCGTAAAAAATTTGAATGACGGCCCGCCTTCCGTGTAACTTTTTGGCGAATGCCTTCGTCTTAGCAAATGTAAGCAAGGAGTCTATCATTTTCCGTAGAATACATTTCCTCTGTTATTCATTTATGGTAAACTGATAGCGATTTGCTAGAGAAACTTTCCTGATTTTAGGCAAATATGGGAGGAAAACTATGGAGAAGAGCAAGAAAGCACTGCCGATCGTGCTGGCATCCGCACTGGCGGCAACCCCGTTGGTCGTAGCGCCAAACCAGGCGAGCGCGTTGACAGATGTGAGCGTCACCGCCGACGACAACACGGCAGGGGAAAATAGCGAGTACGAGATTGAATTTACCCCGGAAGAGGATCTTGATACCGGAGATATCATTTATATCAAATTCGACTCTGACTACGACGTCGACAAAGACATCAGCGAAGACGATATCGATGCGGATTTTGACATCAAGAGTGTAAAAGTTAACGGTAAGGTAATCGAGATCAAAATCGACGATGAAATTAGTGCAGACGATGACGTTTCGCTTACCATCTCGGACGGCATTACAAACCCGGATGATGATGGCACCTATAAAGTAGGCGTACAGACAACAAATGAAAAAGGCTACGAGTACGACGACGTAAAAATCAAGGAAGACGGCGGTTCGAAGAATAGCAGCAGCTCCGGCAAGTTCGCCGTTGATGTCAGCAGCAAGGCCGGTGGCGACAAGGTGTCCATCGAGCTTGGCGACTTCGACCTCAAGGGCAGCAGCGAGCTGGAGACAGGTGAGACCATCACCGTCATCTTCCCGGATGAAGACATGCTGCCTAGCAGCATTGACGAGGCCGATGTGAAGGTAAACGGCAAAACCGCCAAGTCGGTTGACGTAGACGGCGACGAAGTGTCCATCGACGTGCCGAGCGGTGCCGACGGCGATGATTACATCAATCTCGAGTTCCTGAAATCCGCAGGCATCACCAACCCGGATAAGGCTGACAAATACACGTTCAAGGTAAAATACGACGGCACTACATATACGTCGAAAGAGTTTGAAGTGACGAAATCCGGCTCCAGCTCCACCACGGAATCCGGGAACTACACGGTAAACCTATCGGATCCGGCTGCAGGCGCACGTTCCAGCTACATTTTCGAGACGGACTTCGGCAGCAAGGAACTGAAGGCTGATTCCGAGCTGGTCATCGAGTTCCCGTCTGCCGACATGGTTCCGGCGATTCTGTCGCCATCTGATTTCTCGATCAACGGGAAGACGGCGAAAAAAGTTGTGGCTTCGGGCAACAAGGTGTATATTACGACCCCTAGCAACTTCTCTTCGGACAGCGACGTGAAGGTGACAGTTTCCTACACGGCATGGATCACGAATCCGAAGACGCCAGGCTCCTATACCTTGAAAACGACCGTCGCAGGCAAAACCATCGAGTCCAAATCGTTCTCGATCGGCGGCTCTTCTGTGAATCCGACGACGCCAACCACACCGACGGCTCCGACGACTCCTACGACCACCACGCCGGTCAACAACAGCACGGCTACCATTACCCTGACCTCCAATGCGCTCGCCAAGCCGACTGGCGTCAATGTGGCGATCAAAGGGTTGGGTGTAGGACTTGCGAAACAGCGAGACTTCATCGAGCTGGTATTCCCGGCTGGCTACAAAGTGCCTGCTTACATCGCGCCTGCGAACATCACAGTCAATGGCGTAGCAGCAAACTACGTAGCGGTCCGCGGCCAAAACATCCTGGTGTATCCTGCGCAAGACATTCCAGCCGCTACGGCAGCGACTGTCTCCATCAATGCAGCGGCGAACATCGTGAATCCGGCCGTGAAAAACGCGTACAGCATTAGCGTGTACACATCGGAAGAGAAAGGGCTGCAATTTGCCCGCGCTGTGGGTGTGGGAATGCCGTCGCCTGCCCAACCGGTAGTGACGACGCCAACTACTCCGACCACGACGACACCGACGACGCAGCAGCCGGCAGTGAATGTACCGGCCAACTCTGCGCTGTTCAAAGTCAACGTGAAGTCGTTTACCCTGCACGGCAAAACGTACCCGCTGCAAGTAGCGCCTTATCTGGCAAACGGCAACACCACGATGGTTCCAGCGCAATTCTTCAAGGAAGCATTGGCGCTGACGACCCAATGGAACAACCAGTCCGTCGCGATCATCAGCGGGACGAAGGTGTTGAAATTCACCGTGGGATCCAGCAAAGCACGTGTTGGCAGCCAAGAAATCACATTGCCAGCTCCTGTTGTCCTGAAAGACGGCATGCCGATGATTCCGGTCCGCTTTGTAACGGATAACCTCGGATACAAAGTAGGCTGGGATGCCAAGACATCCAGCGTGTACGTATACAAGTAAGATCGAGATCGCGTCACATTTCGACGCGGCTTCGCGCAAAGAAAATCCCCCACGCCTCGAGCGTATGGGGGATTTTCTTCTTTTGTCGTTATTGGAAATAGAAGAAGGTCGGAACAACCAGAGAGAGGATAAGAATGCCAATCAAGATTTTGGCGACCAAGGATTGTTTCATTGAGGCGATCCTCCTTTCTGTGCGGGAAAATGCGGTCCTCTATGGAAAAGGCAAGGTTTGCCTGTAGGAAGGTGTGGTAAAATGGAAGGGAACGCCTGCTGTCCCAACTGGAAACAACTACATTTGATTGTACCGAATCGGACGAGGTGTGGCAACCGTTACTGTCCAAGACGCTTGCGGCGTCGCATCTGTGCGAGCGGCATACTTTCGCTGCGGTGTGGGACATAGGAGCCGGTTTTATCGAATTCGATGAGTAAAGGATGAGTGCCGTGAAAGCGCCGAATAAGATTGCCCACATCGGAATTGCTGTAAGACAGCTGGATGCGGTTTTGCCGTTTTACACGGAGCAGCTGGGATTGACCCTGCTCGGCATGGAGGAAGTAGCGAGTGAGCAGGTCAAAGTGGCGTTCCTGGAAATTGGCGAGAGCCGGATCGAACTTTTGGAACCCCTTTCTCCTCAGAGCCCGATTGCGACTTTCATCGAAAAGCGGGGAGAGGGCATCCATCATATTGCGTTGGATGTAGACGATGTAGAGGAACGGTTGGCCAACCTGAAAGAGAACGGTGTGCCGTTGATCAACGACAAGCCGAAGGACGGGGCTCACCACGCCCGAATCGGATTCTTGCACCCGAAAGCGGCGAACGGAGTCTTGTACGAGTTGTGCCAATATCCGAAAGAGGGAGAATCCGGCCACGAGTAAGTTTGCGACGTTTACATGGTAGAAATATTTTTTTTGCGGTATACTTGAACTTGTGAATATGTACCAAAATCGGGCAATAATTCGGGAGGTTACTCGCGTGATTAATCAGGAACGTTTGTTGAACGAGTTTTTGGAGCTCGTGCAAATTGACAGCGAAACGAAAAACGAAGCACAGATTAACAAAGTGCTGAAAGACAAGCTGACGGAAATGGGTTTCACCGTGGAGGAAGACGATGCTGCTGCGAAGACGGGCCATGGCGGCAACAACCTGATTGCAACGCTGGAAGGAACTGCAAAAGGACCGACGATCCTGTTCAGCAGCCACATGGATACGGTAGTGCCTGGCAATGGCATCAAGCCGCAAGTGCGCGACGGTTACGTGTACTCCGACGGTACCACGATTTTGGGCGCGGACGACAAAGCGGGAATCGCAGCCATCTTTGAAGGAATTCGGACGATGAAGGAGCAAAACCTCCCCCATCCTACCATTCAGGTCGTTTTGACGGTCGGGGAAGAATCCGGCCTGGTCGGCTCTCGCGCCATGGATTCCAGCCTGCTGAAGGCGGAGATGGGCTTTATCCTCGATTCGGAAGGTCCGGTCGGAAAAATCACCGTAGCAGGTGCTGGGCAATATCGGATCGTGACGAAAATCCATGGAAAAGCGGCACATGCCGGCGTCAACCCGGAAGACGGCGTCAGTGCGATCACAGTAGCCAGCAAGGCCATCTCCCGTATGCCGCTGGGACGCATCGACAGCGACACCACCGCCAACATCGGACGCTTCGAGGGCGGCAAAGCATACAATATCGTGACTGATTACGTAGAGGTATGGTCGGAAGCACGCAGTCTGGTCATGGACAAGCTGGAAGCGCAAGTGAAGAAAATGACTACTGCATTCGAAGAGGCCGCTGCGGAAATGGGCGCGACTGTCGAGAACCAGGTCATTTTCATGTACCATGGTTACAAGTTCAACGAACAAACACCGGTCGTACAGAAAGCCATCAACGCAGTGAAGCGCGTGGGCCGCAATCCGGAGCTGGTCGCGAGCGGCGGCGGCAGCGACGGAAACGTCTTCAATGGTTACAACATCCCGAGCGTGAACTTCGCGATCGGCTACGAAGAGATTCATACGAAAAACGAACGCATGCCGATTGAGGAGCTCAACAAGGCTGCGGAGCTGGTGCTTGCGGTGATCGCCGAGGCGCAGGAATAGAGAGATGGCCGTCAACCGGAATCCTGAAGGGTTCCGGTTTTTCATTTTCCTGATTAAGCCAAGCCTTGCATGTCATACATTGGAAAGTAAAGGAGAGCGAAAATGCGCAAAAGGAGGATGGTCCATGCTTCGCCTCGCAACGGGGACGGTAGTGTGCGTGCTTCAGACGCGGCCAGGCATGCAGCTTTTGGAGCTTGCGATGATGGAGGGGGATAAGCGGGAAAAAGCCGTGTCATTCACATGTGAAGAGTATGTCCCCGGTGATGCGTTACTCGTCAATACGACGGCAATGCGGATGCAACTCGGGACGGGCGGCTACCACTTCGTCGTGGGAAGAGCTGAGCCGGCTCCTGAGCTTGACCTCTATCCCGGGGCGTGGGGTCATGTGATGAAGCTGCGCTACTCTCCTTGGCAGATGGCGGTTGACTCCGTGGAGGAGCAAGCCAGTCCGTATCACGATCTGTTTTTGCGGGAAGATTTGTCGTTGGAGGGAACACCGGTCCTGATCGGGGAGCTGCACAGCCTGCTGCCGGCGGCTGTCATAGCCTTGAAACAGCAAGAACCGCAGGCAAAGATCGTCTATGTAATGCCGGATGGGTCCTCCTTGCCGATCGCTTTGAGCGGAAATGTGCATCAGTTGAAGCAGGCAGGCCTGCTGGACGCGACGATCACGGCCGGACACGCCTGGGGTGGTGATTTTGAAGCCGTCACTATCCATAGCGGCCTGTTGGCGGCCCGTCATGTCGCCGGGGCAGATGTGATCGTTTGCATGCTCGGACCGGGCGTGGCAGGGACAGGTACACCGTTTGCTTTTTCCGGCATACAGCTGGCGGAAGTGATCCATGCAGTCTCGGCGCTTGGGGGCTTTCCTATGCTCGTCCCGCGGATCAGCTTTGCAGATCCGCGCCAGCGTCATTACGGGATCAGCCACCACACGACGGCGATCCTCAGCAGGTATGCGCTGCGGCCGGCGGTTGTCTGCGTTCCGGTATTTGAAGATGACCGCGATCCTGTCCTTCAGAAGCAGATCTCAAGTCTGGAAGCGCGGGGGACGCATGTCTATGTCAAGGGAACGGCTCCTCACGTGGAACGAATCGCCGAGATGGAGAATCATTATGGCTTGACTTTTACGACGATGGGCAGGACCTGGCAAGAGGATCCGGTCCCGTTTCAGACTGCCGTCCTTGCCGCCGATTGGCTCGGGGACCGGCGTATGGATTTGGCCGAGGCGTTCAGCGCCGACCCGCATTGCTTCTCTTCTCCAGATAGGCTTGCAGCGTTACGTCTTTTTTGTGCCAGGAACGGAGGGCAGCCCTGATCTCCCAAGCTTTTCCCACCATGCGCAATTCCTTTTCGCTCACATAGGTTTTCATCCTTGATCTCCTCCGCTACAATAATGTGGACAAGCTTCATGTTCCCAACATATGGTGGCGCGTTGGCATTTAGAACGAGGAGAAAATAGAATAGGGAGGATCACACATGAACAACAAATACGAGCATCTTTACGAAAAAACCATTTCCAGCCAATCGATTTACGAAGGACGGATCATCAAAGTAAAGGTCGACGATGTGCTGCTCCCGAATGGGCATACGGCGAAGCGGGAAATCGTGAACCACCAGGGGGCCGTGGCAGTCATGCCGCTTACCGACGATGGAAAACTGATCGCCGTGCGCCAGTTCCGCAAGCCTTTGGAGCGGACTATCGTGGAAATTCCGGCAGGCAAGCTGGAACTGGGAGAAGAACCGCTCGCTTGCGCCGTCCGCGAGCTGGAGGAAGAAACGGGCTATACGGCCCAAAACATGGAGCTATTGAGCTCGTTTTATACATCGCCGGGCTTCGCGGATGAACTGCTTCACGTGTACGTGGCGACTGGCCTTGCCAAAGGAGAGAGCAGACCGGATGAAGACGAATTCGTGGATGTGCTGGAGCTGACGCTCGACGAAGCGAAGGAGCTGCATAAAAACGGAGAGATCCGCGACGCCAAGACGGTGGTCGCGCTGTTCGCCTGGGAAAACAGGGTGCTGAGATCCCGTGAATAATATCATGCTGGCCGACTTCTTTTGCGACATGCACATCCACATCGGCGGTACACGGAGCGGAAAACCGGTGAAAATAACTGCCTCCCGCCAAATGACGCTGACCAGCATTTTGGAGGAAGCGTCCGAAAGAAAAGGGATGGACGTCGTGGGCATTATCGATGCGCATTCCCCCGAAGTGCAGGAGGAATTGCTCGATTTGCTCTCCTGCGGGTCCGCGTCAGAGCACGAAGACGGCGGCATCATCTACAAGGATACGGTGCTCATCCTCGGCTGCGAGGTGGAAATCAAGGAAGAAGGCAGGGGAGAAGCCCATTTTCTGGTCTACCTGCCGCGTGTGAGAGACATGCAATCCTTTACCGGACGGCTCGCAGCGCGCTGCAAAAACGTGCATCTCAGCTCCCAGCGGATCCATGCAAGCTTACAGGAGCTGCAGACGTATGTGGAAGAACACGGAGGCGTGATCGTCCCTGCGCATATTTTCACACCGCACAAGGGCCTGTACGGCAACTGCGCCGATTCGCTGGCGGATGTGCTGGACCCGTCGCTCATCTACGCGGTAGAGCTAGGCCTCAGTGCCAATACCCGGATGGCCGATTGCCTGTCGGAGCTGCATGACAAGACATTCCTCACCAATTCGGACGCCCATTCCCTCGGAAAAATCGGCCGTGAGTACCAAGCGATTCGCATGGCGGAGCGGACGTATGCGGAGTGGGTAAAAGCGATTCGGAGGGAAGAGGGCCGAGGGGTGGCGGTCAATTACGGCTTGAAGCCCGCGTTGGGCAAATACCATCTGACAGCATGCCAGAATTGCCAGTCCCAGCTCCCCGCGGATGCCGAAGGGAGATGCCCGGAGTGCGGGTACAAACGGGTCGTCCGCGGAGTCGCAGCGCGCATCGAACAGCTGTCGGATTGTCCTCCGGATCGGCATCCCGCTCATCGCCCTCCTTACATAGAGCAGGTTCCTCTCGAGTTCATCCCCGGCGTAGGACCCAAGCTGATGCAAAAGCTGTACGAGGCATTCGGCACGCAGATGGACGTCCTGCACCGAGCCAGCAGGGACGACCTCGCGCGGGTCACGGGTGAAAAAATCGCGGCGCTGATTGAAAAAGCCCGCCTCGGCACGCTTTCCGTACAGGCCGGCGGGGCAGGGACATACGGGCGGATCGTCCGGGAGTGAGCAGGCATAGCGTCATACTCGTCCGCATAAGCTGTACAGTAATCAGGGAAGCGGGAGGCGACGCATCGTGCGTTCACGAGTCGGACAAACTATCCAAACGTATGCGAAAGACCATCAGTCGCTCTATTGGTTCACGATTGTCCTGTTTACCATGGGCGTCATTTTCGGGGCCGTGCTGGTCAATTCCTTGCCCCTTTCGCAGAAGCAGGAACTATACGGCTTTCTTCAATATTTCTTCAACAGCTTATCCCAGCAAGGCATCCCGGAGACGACCACCCATTTTCAAGATGCCTTCGGCTATTACGCGAAGACAGTGGGTATCATGTGGGTTTTGGGGCTGTCCATCATCGGCTTGCCCATGATCCTGCTCATTCTCTTCCTGAAAGGGGTGGTCGTCGGGTTTACCGTCGGCTTCCTTGTGAATCAGCTGCAATGGCACGGGGTGACGTTTGCGCTTTTGGGCGTTTTGCCGCAAAATTTGCTGGTCATTCCCGCCTTGTTCATCGTAGGCGTGAGCGGAATTTCGTTTTCGCTGCGACTGATCAAGACCAGGCTGATCAGCAAGCGCGATGTCATCATGCCTCACTTTGTCGGTTACACCGTTCTGGTGGTCTGCATGCTTGCTGTCTTGACGCTCGCCGCGCTGTTCGAGACGTTCGTATCGCCCAGGCTGATGCAGCTGGTGCTTAATTAAGAATAATTCTCATGTAAGAACTTCTGCATTTGACTTATTCAAGGACCCTCTACTATAATAGGAACAGGTTTCATGCGAGCGGGGAGGGGCATTAATGTTGGAAGAAAAATTAGAGAAAATCAAGCAGCAACTGCAGTCACAAAACTACAAGTTGACACCACAGCGTGAAGCCACTGTTCGCGTCCTGTTGGAAAATGAAGAAGACCATTTGAGCGCGGAAGATGTGTATCTCTTGGTTAAAGATAAAGCGCCGGAGATCGGGCTGGCGACTGTATACCGGACACTGGAGCTGCTCAGCGAGCTGAAGATTCTTCACAAAATGAACTTCGGCGATGGCGTAGCCAGATACGATCTGCGCGATGACAATGCAGCATACCATCATCATCATCTGATCTGTCTGAACTGTGGAACTGTCGATGAGATATTCGAAGACCTGCTCGTTACAGCAGAGGAAAAAGTCAAGAATGTTTACAACTTTTACATTACCGACCATCGCTTGACCTTTTACGGAATTTGCAGCCGCTGCATCGATAAAGTCAACGTGGAAGACTTTAAATAAAGAAAGCTTCTCTGGGAACGGAGAAGTTTTTTTCTTTTTCCCGCACGTTTTTCCTTTGTAATGGTCATCGGTTCCGCGTGGCATCATATACAAGGAATAACAGACAGGAGGCGAAACGGCTGATGATCATCGGCGTGCCGAAGGAATTGAAAAACAATGAAAATCGGGTCGGCCTGACACCTGCCGGGGTAAGCGCGTATAAACAGGCCGGCCATCGCGTGCTGGTCGAAACCCGGGCAGGAGCGGGCTCCGGATTCGGAGACGAGGACTACCTGGCTGCAGGGGCCGAAATTTTTGAAAAGGCGAGCGATATTTGGCTGCACGCCGATATGATTTGCAAGGTAAAAGAACCGCTGCCGGACGAATACCCGCTTTTTCGGGAAAATCAGATCCTGTTTACGTATTTGCACCTCGCCCCTGAAAAAGAGCTGACCCGGCAGCTCATGGAGAAAAAAGTAGTGGCGATTGCTTATGAGACGATCCAGACCGATGATCGGGCACTTCCGCTGCTGATGCCGATGAGCGAGGTGGCAGGGCGTATGTCCGTGCAAATCGGGGCGCAATTTTTGGAGAAGCCGCACGGAGGAAAGGGCATCCTGCTTGGCGGCGTGCCAGGCGTGCCGCCCGGAAAGGTCGTGATCGTCGGCGGAGGAATCGTCGGTACGAATGCGGCGAAGATGGCAATCGGGATGGGCGCTGATGTGACGATCCTCGATATCAACGCAAACAGGCTTCGCGAGCTGGACGATATGTTCCAGGGGCGCTTGCGGACACTGATGTCCAACCACTACAATCTGGCGGAAGCGGTTCGCCAGGCTGATTTGCTGATCGGAGCCGTTTTGATTCCGGGAGCACGGGCACCGCGCCTCGTGACTGAAGAAATGGTCAAATCCATGTCGCCTGGATCTGTCATTGTGGATGTGGCCATCGACCAGGGCGGATCCATCGAGACTGTCGACCGGATTTCCACCCACAGCGATCCGACCTACGTCAGGCACGGCGTCGTCCACTATTCCGTAGCCAACATGCCCGGGGCCGTTCCGCGCACCTCTACTATCGCCTTGTCCAACGTGACGCTTCCCTACGGTTTGCTCTTGGCAAACAAGGGCTATCGAACCGCGATCACGCAAAACCGTGCGCTTGCCCGGGGGGTGAACGTCATCAACGGACACATTGTCTATGAAGCGGTCGCCCGTTCGCTGCAGCTGCCGTATACGCCGCTGGATGACGTTCTGCAAGATTTGCCGATGTAGCGTCGAATGGGGGAGCGGACAAGTGCATATAATGGAGGGGAACAAGTAGGAGGGGATCGATATGCGGATTCCGTACCGCCGGTTGATGGAAGTCCTGCGCTTTCTGCTTCTGTTTGTGACGTGCACGCTGCTCTCCTATGGGATTATTGCGCTTCTGTCCGCCAAATTGCTTCCGGAAAGTCCCTATGAACAGCCCCATGGCAACGCGGTGAAGGTCATCAAGCTTTTGAATTCACCGCAGTCTCAAGATCTGGAAAGCTATTGGAGTCGTCTGCAGTTGTTTTACGTCACCGGAGAGTAAGGGCCCTCCGAAAGTAGGCGGAAAGAAGTTTTTCAAAAAAGCAGGAGTTTCTTTCTCTGCGTGGAAAGAAATACAGGATACTTATCACCTGAAGGGGACAGCTTCATGGACAGTCTGATTGATCAATTCATCCATTTCCTGGCTGTGGAGAAGGGGCTTTCGCAGAATACCCTGGAGTCCTACCAGCGGGATATGGTCGCCTATACCACGTACTTGCAGGAACAGGGAATAACGCGTATCGAGGATTCGACACGAACTCAGATTATCGGTTACCTGCTCGTCCTGAGAGAAAAGGGCAGAGCGACAGCTACACTTTCCCGAAACATGGCATCGATCCGGGCATTTTACCAGTTTCTCGTTCGGGACAAATACATAGACAAAGACCCCTCCATCCATCTGGAGACCCCGAAGATTGAGAAGCGGCTGCCCAAGGTGCTATCGATTGAGGAAGTGGAGCGTTTGCTGGAAAGTCCGCCGGTTCATCATCCTGCAGGACTGCGTGACAAGGCGATGCTGGAGCTGTTGTACGCGACGGGGATTCGCGTCTCCGAGCTGGTCAATCTGGATGCAGCCGACGTAAATCTGGACATGGGTTTTGTCAAATGTATGGGAAAAGGCTCCAAGGAGCGGATCATTCCTTTGGGCTCGGTCGCCGTACAAATGGTGCGGCAATATTTGGTGGCCGGCCGGCCGAAGCTGGTCAAGGGAACGGGCGATACAGCCCTGTTTCTGAATCATCTGGGCAAGCAGATTACGCGGCAAGGATTTTGGAAGATCATCAAGAGGTACGCACTGAAAGCCAACATTCGCACCGAAATCACCCCGCACACGCTCCGCCATTCCTTTGCGACCCATTTGCTGGAAAATGGTGCGGATCTGCGTTCCGTTCAGGAAATGCTGGGTCATGCAGACATTTCCACGACACAGATTTACACGCATGTCACACGGACCCGGATCAAAGATATTTATGCCAAGACTCACCCGAGGGCGTAGCCGAATCGGCGGATGCCTCGGGAGCTGCGGCGCCAATCAAAAAGAGAGAGCCCTTTACGGGTGCAGAAGACTCCGTCGCACTGCGAGGCGGAGCAACCTTTTTCTCATCAGGTCAGACGTCTGACGACTTGATGAAAATCTAATCATTTGCGGAACTGGAGGCGTTTGTATTGCGTTTTTCTCGAGTATTTTTGATCGTGATGGATAGCGTGGGAATTGGAGAATTGCCTGATGCTCCGAGATTTCACGATGAAGGCGCCCACACATTGGGACACATTGCCGAGAGGGTGGAAGGATTTCGTTTGCCGAATCTGGAAGCGCTTGGCCTGGGGAACATCGCCCCACTCAAAAACGTGCCTGCCGTCCCTGCCCCTAGTGCCCACTACGGAAAGATGCAGGAAATTTCCATGGGCAAGGATACGACTACGGGCCATTGGGAAATCATGGGGCTTCATGTGTCTACGCCGTTTAATACGTACCCGGACGGTTTTCCGGAGAGGCTGATTCACGAATTCGAAGAGCGGATCGGTCGGAAAGTGCTAGGGAACAAGGTCGCTTCCGGCACGGAAATTTTGGATGAGCTGGGCGAAGAGCATATGAAGACGGGAAACGTCATCGTCTATACTTCAGCGGACAGCGTGTTCCAAGTGGCCGCTCACGAGGAAGTCATCCCGCTGGAAGAGCTGTACCGCATTTGCCAGATCGCGCGCGAGCTGACACTTCGGGACGAATATGCCGTGACCCGCGTTATCGCCCGCCCGTTCGTAGGCGAACCAGGCCATTTTACCCGGACGGCAAATCGTCATGATTATTCGGTGAAGCCGTTCGCGCCGACCGTCATGAATCGCTTGCAGGAGGCTGGTCTCGCTTCGATTGCGATCGGGAAGATCAGCGACATTTACGCAGAGGAAGGGGTCACGAAGTCCATCCGCACCAAGGACAACATGGACGGAGTCAACCAGCTCTTGGCTACGATGCAAGAGCCGTTTACCGGTTTGAGCTTTGTCAATCTGGTCGATTTCGATGCGAAGTTCGGCCATCGCCGGGATCCGCAAGGTTACGGAGAAGCCCTGATGGAATTTGATGCGCGCATTCCCGAGCTGCTGGCTGCCCTGCAGGATGGCGACCTGCTCGTGATTACCGCCGACCACGGAAACGATCCTGTGCACCACGGCACGGACCACACCCGCGAGTACGTACCGCTTTTGGCGTACCACAAAGGAATGACCGGAGGCAGCAATCTCGGAGTTCGGGAGACGTTTGCGGATTTGGGGGCTACCATTGCAGACAACTTCGGCGTGCAAGCTCCCGTGATTGGGAAAAGCTTCCTGAGCCGTTTATAAAGATTAGGATTTATAAACATTTATATAGAAGAAACAGATGAAGAGGAGTGTTCCAGATGGCAAATTTCCATGAAGCAGTCGCCTTTATTCAACCAAAATTGGCAGAAACTCCAACGATCGGTCTTGTACTCGGATCCGGGCTGGGAGTGCTTGCGGATGAAATCGAAAATCCGGTCGTGATTCCTTACCATGAAATTCCGGGCTTTACCGTATCGACGGTGGTCGGTCACAAAGGGCAGCTGGTCATCGGAAAACTTCAAGGCAAACAAGTGGTCGCAATGCAAGGCCGCTTTCATTTTTACGAAGGACATGGACTGGACGCGGTCGTGTTCCCGATTCGCGTGATGAAGCTGCTTGGTGTGGAAACGATCATCGTGACCAACGCGGCAGGCGGCATCAACGAAAGCTACCGTCCCGGCAATCTGATGTTGATCTCCGACCATATCAACATGACGTTCCGCAATCCGCTGATCGGAGCGAATGATGAAGCGATGGGAGCTCGCTTCCCCGACATGTCCGAAGCGTATTCCAGGGAGCTGCGTCAAGTGGCGAAGGCGGTGGCGAGCGAACAAGGCATCGAGCTGCAGGAAGGTGTTTACGTCGGCCTGCTTGGTCCGAGCTACGAGACTCCTGCGGAAATTCGCATGCTTCGCATTCTGGGAGGGGACGCAGTCGGCATGTCGACGGTACCGGAAGTGATCGTCGCCCGCCATATGGGTGTGAAAGTGCTGGGGATTTCCTGCATCAGCAACATGGCCGCAGGTATTTTGGAGCAGCCTTTGTCCCATGATGAAGTCATGGAGACGACAGAAAAGGTGAAAACGCAATTCTTGGCATTGGTGAACGGCATCGTTGCCAAGCTGTAAGAGGCAACCCTAGGAGGGATAGCAATGCGCATGGTCGATATCATCGCCAAAAAACGAGATGGCGGCGAACTGACGACAGAAGAAATTCAATTTCTGGTCCGTGGCTACACAGATGGCAGCATTCCTGACTATCAAATGTCCGCATGGGCAATGGCAGTCGTGTTTCGCGGGATGACACCAAGGGAGACCGGAGACTTGACGCTGGCGATGGCAGGGTCTGGCGAACAGCTGGACCTGTCTTCCCTGAAGGGCATCAAGGTAGACAAGCACAGCACAGGCGGGGTAGGTGACAAGACGACGCTCGTGGTCGCTCCACTCGTCGCGGCAGCGGGTATTCCCGTTGCCAAAATGTCGGGGCGGGGTCTTGGCTATTCCGGCGGGACGATTGACAAGCTGGAGTCTTTCACCGGATTCGAGGTGGAGCGGACGCGCGAGCAGTTTTTGCAGCAGGTGCGGGACATTGGCGTGTCCGTCATCGGCCAGTCCGGCAATTTGACGCCGGCGGACAAAAAGCTGTATGCGCTGCGTGACGTGACGGCGACAGTGGAAGCTGTACCGCTCATCGCCAGTTCCATCATGTCCAAGAAGATCGCAGCGGGGGCAGACGCCATCCTGCTCGACGTGAAAGTGGGCAAAGGCGCTTTCATGAAGAGTCTGGAAGAGGCCGAGACGTTGGCGCGTGCGATGGTGGAAATCGGAAAGCAAGTGGGGAGGAGAACAGTGGCCGTCATCAGCGATATGAACCAGCCACTGGGCTTTGCCGTGGGCAATGCGCTGGAAGTGAAGGAAGCGATCGAGACATTGGCCGGAAAAGGACCGCGCGACTTGACCGAGCTGGCGCTTGCCGTCGGTTCTCGCATGCTCCTCTTGGGCGGGCTCGTAGCCAGCGAGCAGGAGGGCCGCAGCCGCCTGCAAGAGATCATGGCGGATGGATCCGCCGTGGAGAAGCTGGCCCAAATGGTAGCGGCACAAGGCGGGGACAAAAAGGATGTATACGATGCGGAGCGCCTGCCAAAAGCGACGATTATCCATGAGGTGAAAGCACAGGAGGACGGCTATTTGACGGCAATTGATGCGGAAGCTGTCGGACATGCTTCGGTTGTCCTCGGGGCGGGCAGATTGACCAAGGACATGCCGATCGATCTGGCAGTCGGCCTCGTGCTGCACAAAAAGCGGGGAGACCGCGTGCAAAAGGGAGACGTGCTGCTGACGATCCACGCGAATAAAGATGAACTGCTGCAAAGCGCCTTGCAGGAGCTGAAAGGCGCGTACTCGATTTCGACAGAAGCCCCGATCGAGCAGCCACTGATCTACAAAATTATCGAGTAAGAACCTGTCATTGATACGCAAAGAAAAAGGGGTATGCCCACTGCATGTCGCATACCTCTTTTCTGTTTAAAAATGTAGTTTCTCGAAAAAATATAGTTGATTAAATTCGTTTTTTCATATTCAATATTATTTATCTGCACGATGTTCAATAAAGTAAAAAATATTTTATTGTTCGGATGCTCTTTATAATGTTTTATAATTCTACTTGTCAAATTTCGTTGACACCGCTATCATTTCAGATTACTTTTAATGTAACAAACATAATGTAAAAGATTTTTTCGAATTTCGTAAAAAAATGATGGAGGTTCTCGGAAAATCGTATTTATGAAAAAGCTGGACCATGTTGACAAGCAGATCCTGCAAATCCTCCAGGAAGACGGACGAACACCGTATACAGAAATCGCGCATCAACTTGGTGTTAGTGAAGGTACGATTCGTTCCCGTATCACCCGCCTGTTGCAAGATGGAGTCTTCCAATTCGTGATCCATCCAGATCCGGAGAAATTGGGGCTGCATGTACAGGCTATCATCGGATTGACCACCAAACTGGGCATGCAGAAAAACGTCGCCGAAGAACTGAGCAAAATATCTGCCGTGCGGTTTGTGGGTGCGTTTAGCGGTAAGCACGACTTGATTCTCCAGGCGTGTTTCCATAGCAATGATGAACTGATCACCTTTGTCAATGAACGACTCTCTCAAATTGAAGGGATTGTGGCTGCCGATGTTTCTTTGGAACTGAAGCAGTACAAGGATTCCTTCTCTTTCGTTCAGGATGACGAGGTGACCTTGCAGTGAAAGGGGTTGATGCCTTCCAACCGAAGTCAGATCGCTTCGCAAGACGTTCGTTTTTTTCGCTCTTTATTTTCTGAAAAAAGACAAAAAAGAAAAACGTACTGGGGGTAATTGCGTTGAAAAAGAATGTGTTTGCACTCGTGAGCTCTCTTGCTGTACTCGGAACTGCCTTGGCGGGCTGCGGTGGCGGCCAGCAAGCATCCAATCAACCGCCTGCTGAGCAGCAAAGCGGAAACGGCCAAAGCCAAACGCCAGCGGCACCTGCGCCAGCCGAGAAGAAGCCTCAAGTGCTCCGATTGAATCTCCATTCCGAGCCGCCTACTGCGGATCCGGGACTTGCGGAAGATACCACTTCCGGCGCTATCATTCTTGCTACTTTCGATGGATTGACGCGGATCGGTGCAGACGACAAGCCGCACGAAGCTGCAGCAGAAAGCTGGACCGTATCGGACGACAAGCTTACGTATACGTTCAAGATCCGCGATCACAAGTGGAGCAATGGAGATCCCGTCACAGCTCATGACTTTGAATATGCTTGGAAGCGTGCTCTCGATCCGAAAACGGCTTCCAATTACGCATATCAGCTGTACTACATCAAAAACGGTGAAAAAGCGAACAAGGGCGAAGCAAAGCTTGACGATGTCGGTGTGAAGGCACTCGACGACAAAACTTTGGAAGTCAAACTGGAGAATCCGACTCCGTTCTTCCTTGAACTCCTTGCATTCCGCACCTACTTCCCGGTCAACCCGAAAGTGGTGCAAGGCAACGACAAGTGGGCAGGCGAAGCCAATACGCACGTCGGAAACGGACCGTTCAAAATCGAAACATGGGAGCACAAGAGCAAGCTCGTTCTCGTGAAGAACGACAACTACTGGGATAAGGACAACGTGAAGCTCGACCGCATCGAATTCGCGATGGTGGAAGACGAGAATACCGAGCTGTCCATGTTTGAAAACGGCGAACTTGACTGGGCCGGTTCTCCAACGAGCTCGCTCCCGACTGATGCGATTCCTGCATTGAAAGACTCCGGAAAAATGGTCACCAAGCCAATTGCAGGTACGTACTGGTACAAATTCAATACGGAGAAGCCGCCGTTCAACAACGTCAAGATCCGCAAAGCGTTCACGTACGCAATCGACCGCCAAGGCTTGATCGACAACATCCTGCAAACCGGACAGCTCCCTGCGACCGGCGCCGTACCGCCTTCCATGGTGCTCAATCCAAACGGCTACTTCAAGGACAAAGACATCGATACCGCGAAGAAGCTGCTGGAAGAGGGCATGAAGGAGCTGGGCATTTCCAAGCTGCCGCCGATCACCCTGTCCTACAACACTTCGGAAGGCCACAAAAAGATCGCCGAAGCCATCCAGGACCAATGGAAAAAGAATCTCGGCGTGGAGGTAAAACTCGAGAACAAAGAGTGGAAAGTATACCTCGAGGACCTGCATCAAGGAAAGTTCCAAATCGGCCGGATGGGCTGGCTGGGTGACTTCAACGATCCGATCAACTTCCTGGAGCTGTACAAAGACAAGGATGGCGGAAACAACGATACCCGCTGGGAAAATCCGAAGTTCAAGGAGCTGCTCAATCAGTCCGCATTGGAGTCCGATCTCGATAAGCGCAAAAAGATTCTGGCAGATGCCGAGCAAGTGCTGATGGATGACATGCCGATCATGCCGATTTACTTCTACACGCAATCTTGGGTCCAAGATCCAAAAGTCAAAGGCGTGCAGATGACCGGTCTTGGCGACGTGGATTGGAAAACCGCTTATATCGAGTAAAACCATCTCTTGCCGCACCCGGCAAGCAGATCTGGCAGCAGGAATCCGGTTTGGCGGCGGGACGGGAAAGGGTCAGCTTCGTCTCTCCCGCCCGCCAGGCCTTTCCATATAAAACATAGATGGCGCGCAGCAGCCAGTAGAAAAAAGAGAGAAAATTTTGCAAGAGATCATATCATGGGTTATTTACACAGCCGATTTTTGCACTGTGTCGGTAACGTCCGCAGTGTAAACATGGGACGTGAAAGCAATCATTATCTGTCAAGGGGGTAAGTTAGTTGATCCGTTATCTTGGTAAGCGCATCATCTTCATGCTCATCTCACTCTTCTTGATCGTAACGGCCACCTTCTTCATCATGAAAGCAGTTCCCGGTGGACCATTTACGTCAGAGAAAAATGTTCCGGATGAGATCAAAGCGGCTCTGGAGGCCAAATACAAACTCAACTTGCCGTTGCATGAGCAATATTTTGATTACTTGAAAGGTGTTATTACCTGGGATCTGGGTCCGTCCTTTACGGAAAAATCATCGACGGTCAATGAAATGATCAATCGCGGTTTCCCTGTTTCCGCTCACTTGGGAGCGCAAGCGCTCTTGCTAGCAGTATTCGGAGGCATTATTCTCGGTGTCATCGCAGCACTCAAGCACAACAAGTGGCAAGACTATTCAGCCATGGTACTCGCAGTACTCGGGCTTTCCGTTCCAGGATTTATCCTGGCATCATTTTACCAGTATTTCTTTTCCATTAAATGGGGCTTATTGCCTATCGCGAAGTGGGAAGGTTTCGAATACACGATTCTCCCGTCTCTCGCGCTTGCTGCATCGCCCATGGCGTTTATCGCACGCTTGACTCGTTCCAACATGATTGAGGTGCTGGGACAAGATTATATTAAAACGGCCAAAGCAAAAGGACTGCACACGTTTACCATCACGGTAAAACACGCAATCCGCAATGCTCTTTTGCCAGTCATCACTTACCTGGGTCCACTGATCGCCAACATTTTGACAGGTGCATTCGTTATCGAGCGCATCTTCGGGGTTCCTGGATTGGGACGCGAATTCGTTCTCTCGATTACCAACCGCGACTACACCGTAATCATGGGGACGACAGTATTCTACTCCATTATCTTGGTCGTGATGATCCTGATCGTTGACATCGCGTACACCTTGGTAGACCCACGGATCAAGCTGGCAGACGCAGGAAGGGAGTAATGATAAGATGCAACAATTGACGAAAGAGCATTTCGAGCCGATTTCCGTTGACCTTCGCCAATCTGAAGCAATCAAGCGCCCCAGCCTGTCGTTCTGGGCAGACGTATGGCGCCGATTGAAAATGAATAAAGTGGCAATGGCATCTATGATCTTTATCGCTTTGCTGATTCTCGCAGCGATCTTTGTGCCGTTTCTCACTCACAATGATTACTTTACGACTGATTTGGCTGGAAAGAACAAAAAACCTTCGATGGAGCACTGGTTTGGTACCGACGACCTGGGTCGCGACGTTTTCGTGCGTATCTGGTACGGCGCCCGCATCTCTTTGGAAGTAGGTCTCGCCGCTGCATTCATCGACCTGATCATCGGCGTCATCTGGGGTGGAATCGCCGGTTTCTACGGCGGAAAAGTGGATGAAGTCATGATGCGTATCGCCGATATTTTGTTTGCCATTCCATATCTTCTCGTTGTGATTTTGCTCATGGTTGTGTTAGAACCGGGGGTAGGGACGATTATTATCGCCTTGACGATAACCGGATGGATCGGGATGGCCCGGATCGTGCGGGGACAAATGCTTCAGCTGAAGTCTCAGGAGTTTGTTCTCGCAGCCCGTTCCCTCGGTGCCGACTCCAGCCGTCTGATCTTCAAGCACCTGATTCCAAACGCTTTGGGTCCGATCATCGTTACCTTGAGCTTGACTGTTCCGTCGGCTATTTTCGCCGAATCCTTCCTCTCCTTCATCGGATTGGGGGTAGCGGCGCCTATTGCTTCCTGGGGGACGATGTCGTCCGAAGGTTTGCCTGCCATGAAGTACTATCCATGGCGGCTGATGTTCCCGGC
The DNA here is from genome assembly GCF_031583145.1 of Brevibacillus brevis. Classification (NCBI taxonomy): domain Bacteria; kingdom Bacillati; phylum Bacillota; class Bacilli; order Caryophanales; family Paenibacillaceae; genus Brevibacillus; species Brevibacillus brevis. The sequence continues at coordinate 2,606,385 of NZ_CP134050.1, forward strand.
TGTTTTCATCTCCGTGACCATCTTGGCATTTAACTTGTTCGGTGACGGTCTGCGCGACGCAGTAGACCCACGCCTGCGGAAATAGGAGGGATCATCGTTATGGAACGCATTCTGGATGTAAAAGACCTGCACGTCTCCTTCCATACGTATGCAGGGGAAGTAAAAGCAGTACGCGGTGTCAATTTCCACGTGAACCGCGGGGAAGCGGTCGCGATCGTAGGGGAGTCCGGCTGTGGGAAATCCGTGACAGCCCAGTCTCTGATGAAACTGATCCCAATGCCTCCGGGCGATATCAAAAAAGGGGAAATTCTCTTCAACGGCGAGGATATCGTCAAGAAGTCGAATAAAGAAATGGAAGCCATCCGGGGGAAAGATATCGGGATGATCTTCCAGGACCCAATGACGTCCCTGAACCCGACGATGACCATTGGGAACCAGATTACAGAGGGCTTGATCAAACACCAAAACATGTCTCGCAGCGCCGCTCGCGAGCGTGCGATCGAGCTGTTGACGATGGTCGGGATTCCGCAGCCGGAAAAACGCGTCGAGCAATATCCGCACGAATTCTCCGGCGGGATGCGTCAGCGCGCGATGATCGCCATCGCTCTGGCTTGCTCTCCCAAGCTGCTGATCGCCGACGAGCCGACGACGGCTCTGGACGTGACCATTCAGGCCCAAATCTTGGACCTGATGAAGGACCTGCAAAAGAAAACCGGCACGTCGATCATTCTGATCACGCATGACCTCGGCGTCGTAGCTGAAATGTGCGACCGCGTCATCGTCATGTACGCAGGGAAAGTGATTGAATCGGGAACCGTAGACGATATTTTCTACAACCCACAGCACCCGTACACCAAAGGATTGCTCCGTTCCGTCCCGCGTCTGGACCTGAACCGCGACGAGCCGCTGACTCCGATCTTCGGAACTCCGCCGGACCTGCTTCGTCCGCCGGTCGGTTGTGGATTTACGGCACGTTGTGAATCCGCAATGCGCGTGTGCCAAGAGATCGATCCTGAACTGAACGATGTCAGCAAGACCCAACGAGCTGCTTGCTGGCTCCAGCATCCGCTAGCTCAGAACCGCGCAGGATCGTAGGAGGAGGGGTAACCGTGGAAAACCGTGATACGCTGATTGAAGTACGCAACCTGAAGAAGTTTTTTAGCATTGGTGACAATACACTGAAAGCCGTAAACGATATCTCTTTTGAAATCAAGCGCGGGGAGACGCTCGGTGTCGTAGGGGAGTCCGGCTGCGGGAAATCTACTGCAGGCCGCACCATTCTCCGACTGTACGACGCGACTGGCGGGGACGTGTTGTTTGAAGGCAAAAGCATCATGAACCTGAACAACCAGGAAATGAAGGCGATGCGCCGAAACATGCAGATGATCTTCCAAGACCCGTATGCTTCTCTGAACCCGCGTATGACAGTAGGGGATATCATCGGCGAGGCGCTGGATATTCACAACCTGGCCACCGGTCAAAAGCGCAAGGAACGCATTCAGGAGCTGCTGTCGCTGGTCAGCCTGAACCCTGAGCATATGAACCGCTTCCCGCACGAATTTTCCGGGGGCCAACGCCAGCGAATCGGGATTGCCCGCGCGCTGGCGGTTGAGCCGAAGTTCATTGTGTGCGACGAGCCGATCTCTGCCCTGGACGTTTCGGTACAGGCGCAAGTAGTCAACCTCCTGGAGCAGCTGCAGGAGAAAATGGGACTGACCTACATGTTCATCGCACATGACCTGTCCATGGTGAAATATATCTCTGACCGTGTAGCCGTGATGTACTTGGGCAAAATGGTGGAGCTGGCTGACAGTGAGGCGCTTTATGAGAAGCCGCTGCATCCGTACACACAAGCACTGTTGTCTGCGATTCCCATTCCGGATCCGGAAATCGAGCGCTCTCGTGAACGCATTGTTCTGCAAGGTGATGTGCCAAGCCCGATGAATCCGCCGAGCGGCTGCCATTTCCGCACCAGATGCCCGAAAGCCATGCCGGAGTGCGCTGCTGCGGCGCCAGAGTGGAAGGAAATCGAGCCGGGACACTTTGCTGCCTGCCATCTGTATAACTAATCACATCCAGCGGGTTCTCATGCCATTAGGCTGGGAACTCGCTTTCCTTTCTGGACGTGGTTTTACCTCTGGAAAAAACGGGTACGATACCCATAAGGATTTTTTTCAGAGGTGTTTTTTTCTGCTTTTGTTCTGGTAAATTGTAGAGCATTTAGAAAAAGGGGGCAAAAAAACATGAAAAAAATATCATTGCCACGATGGAAGGGAAAAAACCCGGGAAGATCCGCGCCATTCCTTGAAAAAGTCAAGTCGTTGACCGAGAGCTCTGCCAGCCAGTTAAAAGGATCGATTGCAACAAAAATGATTGTGTTTGGCCTGATTCTTGTCCTTATTATTATTGGTTCTTTGCAATACATAGCCCTTTCTTTTTCAAAGTCAACCTTGATCAACATCACCTCCAAGCAAGCCAAAATGTTGGCGGAGCAACACGCCACCAGCATGGAAGACTGGGTGTCTTCTATCGTCAAGTCTGCGGAGTCAACGGCAGCCAAGCGCGTCATGTCTACCGAGCTGGAGCCGTTGATCATGGAACAGTTCAGCCAGCTGCGGCAAAGCCACAAGGAGATTTCGAAGATCTATCTGGTCGATACGGCGACCGGGAAATCTCTCTACTCCCTGACCGGGAAAAACGAGATCGATTTCAAGCAGAAGCAGTACTTCCAGAAGGCGATGAGCAGCGAAGAACCCGTCGTCTCGGATGAAGAAATCATCGAAGGCATTAACAAGAGTTTTCTTTATATTGCGACTCCGATCGGGGAAAAGAACAAGGATACCAGCCGATTGTTTATCGTCGGCTTCACGATTGATGAAATCGTCGAAAAGGCGCAGCAGATTCCTTTCATGCAGAACGGCTACGCTTTCATTGTCCGTCCGGATGGCCTGGTCGTCGCGCACAAGAATCCGGAGCAAAACAACAAGCTTTCTCTGGCAGGAAACAGCGAGTACAGCGACATGATGGAATTGATGAAGCAGGATGCGAGCAACAGCCTCCTCTATTCCGATCAGGGGAAATCGAGCTTTGCCGCATTCGCTCCGATCCCTACGCTGCATTGGCACGTCGTTTTGTCGACCGGTGTGGATGAAGTGTACGGCGAAGTGAACGGCATGGGTTGGTACTTCGTGCTCATCAGCATCCCGGTGATTGCCGTATCGGTATGGCTGATCTGGTGGTTCGCGAGGCGTATCCGTTCTTCGCTGTACGCGATCGCACAGGACATGGAACGGATCGGCTCCGGTCAATTCGATGTCCATGTCCAGGTAAACGGCAATGACGAACTGGCCATGGTCGGCCGCAAGATGAACGAGATGGCTGGCGAGCTGCGCAATCTCATTGCCTTGGTCCAGGGACAAGCCAATCAGTTGAATATCGCTACGGATGAACTGACGCTGTTTGCAGAAGAAAACAAGGGTGCCATCAACGTGATCACGGAGAATATTTCCCTCATCGCGCAGCGCGTCTCGACGCAAACGAGCGAAGTACAGGCGACCGCACTGACCGTATCGGAAATCTCCCAAGGGGTGGAGCAGGTGGCTGTCGCTGCCGAGTCGACTTCCATGGCGACGACACGGACATTTGAACGTGCGCAAGGCGGCTTGCAATTGGTAGAGGACGTCATCGGTACCGTGCGCCGGGCGAGCGCCGAGGTCGAACGCACAGCCGGGCAGATGCACAGCCTGCGCGACCGTGCCCGCCAAATTACGAGCATCGTGGAAATGATCAGCAGCATCGCGTCGCAGACCAACCTGCTCGCCTTGAATGCCGCCATCGAAGCAGCCCGGGCCGGGGAAGCCGGCAGAGGGTTTTCCGTGGTCGCCAGCGAGGTTCGTAAGCTGGCGGAGGAGAGCAGCTCATTTTCGGAGCGAATCGCATCGATCGCTCATTCCATCAACGACGAGGCGATGGATATGAGCAAGCACATGGACGAAATCGTGACGATGGTCAGCGGCGGTCTGCAATCGGTGGAATCCGTCGGCACGGCCTTCCAGAACATCGTGGCGGAAATTCAGTCCGCAGCGGAGCAAAGCGAATCGATGACCGCTACGTCGGAAGAAATGGCGGCGGGCAATCAGGTAGTCACAGGCTCCATGCAGCGTTTGGCCGAAATGTCGGATGAAATCAGCGATTCCATCACCGGTGTCGTCGAGACGGTCGATGAGCAGCTGCACTCGATTGCAAGGATTAATGAAAACGTGGAACAACTGAAGAAAATGGCGGACGAGCTGACGGAAAACGTAAGCCGATTCGTGATCTGATGAGAAGTCCCTTCTGTATGATGCAGAAGGGATTTTTTTTGTGAATATTTTCCTGTCTGCTTGGTGAGAATAAAACCATGAATGGAGGGAAGAGACTGCTATGAAACGGAATGGATATCTCGCTCTATGCTTCATCATGTGCTTCACCTTCTTCTCCCCAATAGCCTCAGCTGTTGCTGCTGAGAAGTCTGGTTCCCAGACTGGAGAGATGAACTTTGCGCCCCATGCGAAATCGGCTGTCATGATCGAGGCAGATACGGGGACCGTCTTGTACGACAAAAACGCCAATGAAAAAATGCCCCCGGCCAGCATCACCAAGGTGATGACGATGCTTCTGATCATGGAAGCGATTGACCGTGGAGAACTCAAAATGACGGATAAAGTGAGGACAAGTGAAAGAGCTGCCTCCATGGGCGGATCGCAAATTTTCCTCCAGCCAGGCGAAGAAATGACCGTGGAAGATATGATCAAGGGCATCGCGATCGCATCGGGAAATGACGCCTCCGTTGCCATGGCCGAGCATCTGGGAGGGACGGAAGAAGGCTTCGTCAACCGGATGAACGAGCGAGCCAAGCAGCTCGGTATGAAGAACACGCATTTCGTCAATTCCAACGGGCTGCCCGCGGAGAACCATTACTCTTCCGCGCACGATATCGCAATCATGTCGAGAGAACTGCTGAAACACGAAGGCATCACCCGTTTCACGGGGACGTACCAGGATTACTTGCGCAAGGATAGCGCGAGCCCGTTTTGGCTGGTCAATACCAACCGGCTGGTGCGTTTTTACGAAGGGGTAGATGGCCTGAAAACGGGTTATACCGGCGAAGCCAAATACTGCTTGACCGCGACTGCGAAGCGCAACAATATGCGGATCATCGCGGTCGTCATGGGCGAGCCGGATGTGAAAACCAGAAACAGCGAAGTTTCCACAATGTTCAACTACGCGTTTACCCACTTCCAGGTCTTGCCGATGTACAAAAAGGGAGAAGCGGTCAAGACCATCACGGTCGATAAAGGCCAGCAGCCCCAGATCAATGCGGTGACCCCTCATTCCGTCAGCCTGCTGATGAAAAAGGGAGAATCCGCCGATCAGTTCAACCGGGAGATCGTGCTCGACCAGCGTGTCAATGCGCCCGTCAGCAGAGAGCAAATCATCGGGCACATTTTCATTCGGACCAAGGACGGCAAGGAAGTAAACCGAATCGACTTGCATCCGGAACAGTCGGTGGCGAAAGCAGGCATGTGGGAGATTCTTAAGCGGACGACCAAGAACGTCTTCATCAGTTACTAGGCAGACACCAATGAACGCGAAAAGAATCGAGTTGCCTCGAATGGACCATGGTGGCTGCTCGATTTTTTTGTTCTTTTGTCGAGGGGCAGGAATTGATTTGCGAGAGGAAGAAAGAGACTTTCATTACGGGATGAAGGAGTGAGTCAGCTATGAGTTTGCGCATCGCGATGGAGACCCGGCAGGACGTGCTGGTGATCCGTTTGCAAGGAGAGCTGGACCATCATACGGCAGAAGAATTGCGCAGTAAGGTGGATGAAATTTTACGAGCACCCCACATTCGTCATATTGTGCTTAGTTTGGCTGATTTGACGTTCATGGACAGTTCAGGCATCGGGGTCATTTTGGGCAGGTACAAGCAAGTGTCCTCCCGATCGGGTGAAATGTACGTGACCTCGATCAATCCGACGATCTATCGGATCTTTGAGATGTCTGGCTTGTTCAAAGTGATCAAGTTTCGTGAAAACGAAGCAGAAGCACTGCTCGTCCTGGGGGTGGCGTAACCATGGCAACACGCAATTTCATGTCGGTGTCGTTCGCGGCTGTAAGTCAAAATGAGGCGTTTGCCCGGGTGGCCGTCGCATCGTTCATCTCGCACCTGGACATCACCATGGATGAACTGGAAGAAATCAAGACAGTGATTTCTGAAGCGGTGACGAATGCGATCATCCACGGGTATGACGAGAATCCCGAGGGTGTGGTACATATCTCCGTGAAGATTGAAGAGGGAACTGTAGATATTGTCGTCGAAGACAACGGCAAGGGGATCGAAGACGTGGAGCAGGCCATGCAGCCGCTGTATACCACGAAGCCGGAGCTGGAGCGCTCCGGCATGGGCTTCACCATTATGGAGAATTTCATGGACTCTTTGGAAGTGGCGACATCCGTCGGCAAAGGAACGACTGTACGCCTGACCAAACGCCTGTCGTTTGCCAAAGCCTTGCAAAATTAGGGGTAGTGCCAAATGGGTGCCGATATCAAAAATGCGAGTCAACCATTTCTGACCAATGACCAAGTGAAAGATTTGATCGCCAAGAGCCAGGCTGGTGACGCGGATGCCCGCGAGCTTCTCGTGAACAGCAACATCAGGCTGGTCTGGTCCGTCGTCCAGCGCTTTATCAACCGTGGCTACGAGGCTGACGATCTGTTTCAGATCGGCTGCATCGGCCTGCTGAAAGCCGTCGACAAGTTCGATCTTACCTACGATGTGAGGTTTTCCACCTATGCTGTACCGATGATTATCGGGGAGATCCAGCGGTTTTTGCGCGATGACGGTACGGTCAAAGTGAGTCGATCCTTGAAGGAAACTGCCAACAAGGTGAGACGAGCGAAGGATGAGCTGTATAAGCAATTCGGCCGGGCACCCACCATCGCGGAGGTTGCGGAAGCAGTGGGAATCACGCCGGAAGAAGTCGTCTTTGCCCAGGAAGCGAGCCGAGCGCCTTCTTCTATCCATGAGACCGTATTTGAAAACGACGGAGATCCGATTACGCTGATCGACCAGATCGCGGACGAAGGGGTAAACAAATGGTTTGAAAAGATTGCGCTGAAAGATGCGATCAGCCGCTTGAGCGAGAGGGAACAGCTCATCGTCTACCTGCGGTATTACAAAGATCAGACCCAGTCAGAGGTAGCGGAACGGCTGGGCATCTCGCAAGTCCAGGTATCTCGTTTGGAAAAACGCATTTTGCAAACGATCAAGGATCAGATTGAAAACTAGCTCCCTGCGGTTAGGAGGGGGGCTGCCGAACGCACCAGAGCAGATTGCTTTGGTGTTTTTTGCTGTGCAAAAAAAAACGGACGGGTCAAGACTGGAACGCTGCAGGGGGTATGGCTTTCAGGGAGGGACACATACTAGCACTGCGAGAGAAAAAGCAAAAGGGAGGAATCCGTTTTGACAGAACCGATGTTTTTACGCCTGCGCAAACGGCTCGCGGTAAAACCCGAAGCGCTCATCACGATGGGAGACATCTGTCAAATTTACTGGAATGGGGAGCGCGAAGATGCCATCAAGCGCATGCCGATCTACCGGGTCAAGCCTGCCGACGGCAATCTCATCATCATCGATATCATGCAAGTAATTCAGCGGCTTCGTTCCGCTTATCCCGAAGTGGAGCTGGAGATCCAGGGCTCGCCGCAGATCATCGTGGAAGTGCAGAATCCAAAGAAGAGCGCCAATCTTGTGCTGGTGACGCTGGTCTGGATTTTGCTGTTCGTCGGCTCGGGTCTTGCGATCATGAACTTTCATACCGATGTCAGCATGATGCAGGTCCACCAACGGATCTTCTATCTGATTACCGGACAAGAAAGCAAGCAACCGCTTTGGCTGCAGATTCCGTACTCGATCGGGATCGGGATGGGGATGATTTTGTTTTTTAACCACATTTTCAAGAAGAAGATCAACGAGGAGCCAAGCCCTCTGGAAGTAGAGCTGTTCATGTACCAGCAAAGCCTCGACCAATACTACATCCAGCACGAAAACAAGGAAAACCAGCGGACGAAGCCATGACGATCTGGATCACAGCGCTTTTGGTGCTGATCGGCCTGGGGGGAGGCTTGGCAGTCGGGAGCGGATTGGTCGCGTTCATCACCGTGCTGGATATCATTCCGCGATTGACCCAATTGACCAACTCCCACCGCTTCATTCGGGCATTCGAATGGTCCCTGGTTATGGGGGCTATCTTTTTCACGCTCATCGATTTTTTTCAATGGGGAGCCAGGCTTCCGCTTGTCATCACATCCATCTATGGACTGTTTGCCGGGATATTCGTCGGAACGCTGGCCGCCGGTCTGACAGAAGTGTTAAACGTGTTTCCAATCTTGGCCAAGCGATTGAACATGGATGGGAAGCTGCTCTATCTGCTCATGGCCTTCGTATTCGGCAAGGTGATCGGTTCCATTTTGCAGTGGCTTTTGCATTTGTAATAGAGCCAACTGGTAAATACCACTATTCATAGGCAACTTTTGAAACAGGAAAGATATAGGTACGGTCCAAGACTGCGAAAGAAGGAGTGGAAAAATGGCGACCAAGGCAAAGTCTAAACCAGTGGGATCCATGCAGATGACAAAGCAGTTGTACCAGCAGCATGCATCCAAATACCAGCCGAAGCGAAACGTCCTGCTTAATTCCATTCGCGCGTTCTGGGTAGGCGGGACCATTTGTCTGCTCGGACAAATCTTGCAAAACATGTACATCCACGTCTTTGGATTCACGGAAAAAACGGCGAGCAATCCTACCGTTGCGACTCTCATCTTTCTCTCGGTTTTATTGACGGGGCTTGGTGTCTACGACAACATCGGCCAGTACGCCGGGGCAGGCTCAGCGGTGCCGGTCACCGGTTTCGCCAACTCGATCGCATCGGCAGCTATTGAACATCGCAGCGAAGGCTTGGTGCTCGGCGTAGGAGGCAACATGTTCAAACTGGCTGGATCGGTCATCGTGTTTGGCGTGGTGGCCGCTTTCATCGCGGGCATCATCAAAACGTTGTTCAAAATGATCGTTTGAGGAGGGAGCGCAGTGGACGCAAGCAAGCAAGGATCCCAAATCAATCGGCAAACATGGCGCTTCACCCATGATGTTCGCTTGCAGGCGTCAGCCGTTGCGGTCGGTCCCAAAGAAGGGGAGGGACCTTTGGCTTCGTTGTTTGACAAGGTTTACGACGACTTGTACTGCGGACAGCAAACGTGGGAGGATGCAGAGCGGCAATTGATGGAAGATGCGGTTTCCGCGGTTTTGAAAAAAGCGGGCATCACGGGCAAGGATGTCGACCTCATCCTCGCCGGGGACTTGCTCAACCAGAATATCACGACGAACTTTACCGCCGAAAAGCTGGCGATTCCTCTCCTGGGGATGTACGGGGCATGTTCCACTTCAATGCTGACGCTCTCTACAGCCGCTGCCTTGGTCAACGCGGGCTATGCGAGCAGGGCGATTGCAGCCTGCAGCAGCCATAACGCAACGGCAGAGCGGCAATATCGCTATCCGACCGAATACGGCGGACAGAAGCCGCCGTCCGCCCAATGGACGGTGACGGGCGCGGGAGCAGGCTTGGTCGCGATTGGCGGAAGCGGGCCGCGTATCACCTATGCGACCATCGGGAAAGTAGTCGACATGGGCATCAAGGATCCATTCGATATGGGTTCAGCGATGGCTCCAGCAGCGGTCTCGACGTTGCAGACGCATTTCAAGGATACCGGAAGAACCCCGCAGTCATACGACCTGATTGTCACGGGGGACCTCGCTTCCGTCGGTTATCCGATCGTAAAAGAGCTGATGCGAAACGACGGGTACGAGATGGAGCCGGTCTACAACGATTGCGGCCTGATGATTTTCAGCCCGGACCAGGATGTGTTCGCTGGCGGGAGCGGCTGTGCGAGCAGTGCGGTCGTCACGTACAGCTACATCATGGATCAGCTGCAGAAGGGACTTTTGAAAAAAGTGCTCGTGTGTGCGACGGGAGCACTGCTCAGTCCCATCAGCTATCAGCAAGGAAATTCAATCCCCTGCATCGCTCATGCGGTCGCTTTGGAAGGAGAGGTATGATGGAATACGTCATTGCGTTTGTCATCGGAGGACTGATTTGCGTGGTAGGCCAGCTGCTGCTGGATGTTGGCAAACTCACTCCCGCGCATGTGATGAGCACATTGGTAGTGGCCGGTGTCGTCCTGGATTTCATCGGGGTATACGACAAGTTTATCGACTTTGCGGGAGCGGGCGCCACTGTGCCGATCACGAGCTTCGGGCACTCCCTGTACCACGGCGCAATCAGCGAAGCCAACCAGCACGGTCTGATTGGTGTCGTGACCGGAATCTTTGAAGTGACAAGCGCCGGTATATCAGCCGCTATCGCATTTGGATTTCTGGCCTCTCTCGTCTTCAAGCCGAAAGGGTAAGGCAAGTGAGCAAAGGCGGTGACCGGTGATGAACCGACAGCGAAGAAGGGTGATTCTGGTAACGGACGGGGACTACGTCGCCCAAAAAGTAATCGAGAGGGTCGCCGGCGAGGTAGGAGGACGCTGCATCTCGCTCTCCGCAGGCAATCCGACGCCGCTGCGAGGCAGCCAGATGGTTGAACTCATCAAGATGGCACCGTACGATCCCGTGATGGTCATGTTCGACGACAATGGCGACTTTGGGAGGGGAAGAGGGGAGCAGGCGATTGAGTACGTCGTCAAACACCCGGATATCGAAGTGATCGGCGCCATTGCCGTCGCTTCGAATACGAGGTCGGTCCGTGGCGCGACCGTCAGCTACTCTGTCGACAACCGGGGTAGGGTGGTGGAAGGCGCCGTGGACAAAGACGGATATGCTGACCCGCAGCTTCAAAATCGCATCTATGGCGACACCGTGGATATTTTGAACACGCTTCACGTGCCAAATGTCATCGGCATCGGCGACATCGGTAAGATGGATGGAAGAGACAGTCTGGACAACGGCTGCCCGATTACCAGAAAAGCCGTGCAGTGGATATTGGAAAGGAGCGGAGAGCATGACACACGTAACCGAGAAGCGCCGTCCCATCTCGGACCACATTGAAGAGAACAAGGAGTATTTTCACGACCGGCTGGGGGTGGGCACCAGCTTTGATATCGCTGCCCACGACTTCTACATCGGGAGCACGCGGGTGCTTTTGTATTACATAAACGGTTTTGCCGACAGCCATCTCATCACCCTGATCATGAAAGACTTGAACGATCTGCGTGGGCGAGAGGTACAAAACAACGTGTTTGACCTTCTGTTTTACAAGTACATTCCCTTTTACCAACTGGAAAAAGTCAGCACGACCGACGAATTCATGGACAAGCTGCTGGTTGGGCAGGTGGGTCTGATCATCGACCATTCTCCCCATGCCATCATCATGGACGCGAAGGTGCTGCCGGTACGGACACCGGCAGAGCCCGATACGGAGAGAATCGTACGGGGGGCCCACGACGGCTTCACGGAGGCGCTGGTCACCAACACGGTCCTGACTCGAAGGCGGATTCGCGACGAGCGCCTGCGCTTCGAAATCATGCAGATCGGGGAGCGCACGAAGACGGACGTAGCCGTCGCATATTTGAAGGATGTAGCCAATCCCAAGCTGGTAGACACGCTCAAGGAACGCCTGCAACATATTCAGATCGACGGGATTCCGATGGCGGAAAAGACGGTGGAGGAGTTTATCATCGGCAAGACGCTCAATCCCTTTCCGATGGTCCGGTATACGGAGCGTCCCGATGTAGCGGCAGTGCATTTGCTGGAGGGACACGTGCTCGTTTACGTAGACAACTCTCCCAGCGTGATGATTACCCCCGCGACTTATTTTCACCATGTCCAGCACGCAGAAGAGTACCGCCAGACACCGGTTGTCGGGGCTTACCTGCGCTGGGTGCGCTTCTTCGGCATTTTCGCATCGCTATTCATTTTGCCGATCTGGCTTTTGCTCGTGATGCACCCGAGCATGATTCCGGAGCCGCTGCACTTTATCGGGATCAAGCACAAAGGGAGCATTCCTCTGCTGGGGCAATTCCTGATGGCGGAGGTCGGGCTGGATCTGATGCGAATGGCCGCGATCCATACGCCGACTCCTCTGTCCGTGGCCATGGGACTTCTGGCGGCGATCCTGGTGGGAGATGTGGCCATCAAAGTGGGGTTGTTCGCCCCGGAAGTCATTCTCTACCTGGCGGTTGCTGCCATCGGCATGTATGCCACGCCAAGCTATGAGCTCAGCATGGCCAACCGCCTGGTCCGCCTCTTCTTGATCCTCATGGTCGGGTTCTTCTCCACGACAGGCTTGATGATCGGATTGACGCTTGTCCTGATCGCGCTGGCCGCCACCCGTTCCCTGGATACTCCATACCTGTGGCCGTTCATTCCGTTCAATTACAAAGCGCTGAAGGATGTTTTGATCCGGATGGCCGTGCCGCAGAAAAACACCCGCCCCAGTATTGTCCGATCGAAGAATAGCGCCAGGCAATAATATTCTGAAAACGTCGGTCAACACCCATTGTCAAATGAACGTCCATGTAGTACATTGGATGGGAAGCCTTGCTTAGATAAGTATGTTCGGCAACTGACCTTGTGTCGGTTGCCTTTCTCTATAAAAGGTTGAAAGAGGCAAGACTGATTCGGTGCAGGAGACTGGGGAGGAAAGAAGCATGTTTTTACACGGGACAAGTCGAGTAAACGAGCAGGGCAACCTGGAGATCGGAGGTTGCGATACGACCAAGCTCGTACAGACATACGGCACACCGCTTTACGTATACGATGAGGCGCATATCCGCAGCAATTGCCGGGAATTTGTTGAGGCCTTCCGCAAGTCAGGCTTTGCTTTTCAGGTAGCATATGCCAGCAAGGCGTTCTGCACCATGGCCATGTGCAAATTGGTCGAAGAGGAAGGGCTGTCGCTGGATGTCGTGTCAGGAGGCGAGCTGTTCACCGCCTTGCAGGCAGGCTTCCCGCCGGAGCGCATTCATTTCCATGGCAACAACAAATCTCCGGACGAGATCACCATGGCGCTGGATGCAAAAATCGGCTGCTTCGTAGTCGACAACTTTTACGAGCTTCACCTGCTGGAAGAGCTGGCGGGGGAACGGGGCGAAAAAGTATCGGTCCTGCTGCGTGTCACACCAGGGGTTGAGGCGCATACGCACGAATACATTTCCACCGGCCAGGTGGATTCAAAATTTGGATTTGACGTAAAACACGGCCACGCTTTGGACGCGATGCGATACGCGCACGAGAGCCGTCATCTTCATTTGCTGGGCGTACACAGCCACATCGGTTCGCAAATTTTCGAGACGGAAGGCTTCCTCGTCGCGGTGAAAAAATTGACCGAGCTGCTGGGCGAGGCCAAGGAAGCGTTTGGCTTCGTGCCGGAAGTGCTGAACGTAGGGGGCGGATTCGGAATCCGCTACGTGGAAGGGGATACGCCGCAGCCTGCGGAAGCGTATATCAAGGCGATCACAGACGCCGTGCGCGAAGAGCTGAACGCCCGCAGCATTCCGCTTCCGGAACTGTGGATCGAGCCGGGGCGCAGCATTGTAGGCGACGCAGGCACGACCCTGTACCGCATCGGCTCCCGGAAGGAAATCCCGGGCGTGCGCAAATACGTAGCGGTGGACGGCGGCATGACCGACAACCTCAGACCAGCCCTGTATCAGGCTGAATACGAAGCGGCCATTGCCAACAAAATGAACGAGCCTGCCACAGAGGTCGTCTCCATCGCCGGCAAGTGCTGCGAATCCGGCGATATGCTGATCTGGGACGTGAAGCTGCCCGCCTCTTCCGCAGGTGACATTTTGGCGGTGCCAAGCACAGGCGCCTACGGCTACTCCATGTCAAACAACTACAACCGAATCGCTCGTCCGGCCGTTGTATTCGTAAAAGACGGCGAAGCGGATCTGATCGTCAAGCGCGAGAGTTACGCGGACGTCATCAGCCATGACCTGCTGCCAAAGCGTGCGCAATTGCAACGCTAACCGAATGAAATTGAGAGCCTCCCCGGGAGTTCGGGGAGGCTTTTTCGCGCTCGCGACGAGATTATTTATCAATCCTCCATCACTCATTTACAAAAAATTCACGAGCGGGTGCCATAATGGAAGGGGGCGAGGAGGAAGGATTCACCATGTGGTCGATGCTCATGAGAAAGTTTCGGCGTTTTCCCGTCTTTTCCCTGGATAAGCGACAATGGATGAAAAACGTCATCCACCAGGAAGTTGGGAAAGGGAAGCGCGTCATCATGTTTTATGTAGATATCGTCAAACTGACGGAAGTGGAGAATCGCTATGGCGATGTGATCGCCAAACGGGTCCTCCATATTTTCGAGCGGATTCTGCCGCATGTCTCCCGCCAGGTGTTTGAAATTCGCGGCAACATACTCGCCATTCAAAAGCTGTGGGGCGACGACTTTGCCATCTACGTCTCGTTTGGCGGGGACGTGAATGAGGAAGACTGCCGGATGCTCTCGATTCATTTTCAGGAACAAGCCGAAAAACAGCTCAATCGGCAGGTGAGTTTCGTCAACCGGGAGGAGCTTCGCGTCCATATCGGCTATGCGGCTATCTCGGGACAAGACATCGTCAAGGAAATGTACACGTCAGTCAAGCGGGCCGCACATATGGCCAAGTACGGAATCACCTCCGAAACCTATACGCACGTCACGCAATTTCACCAGGTACTCGCCGAGGAGAATGTGACGATGAATTTTATGCCCATCGTTCATTTGCCGGATGGGGAGACCCTAGGCTGGGAGGCGCTGGCACGTGGACCGGAGGGAAGTCCGTTTGCGACGCCGTCGATGCTGTTTCGCTATGCGGAAGAGACGGACACGGTCTTCCGGCTGGAACACATTTGCCGGAAACGGGCGTTGGAACAGCTGCGTTACGTCAAGCCTCAACAAAAGCTGTTCATTAATTTGGACCCCCGCGCAATTGACGATCCGTTTCTTCTGCGGGGAGAAGTGTTTGCCCGCTTTGAACAATACGGCTTGAATCCGTATAACATTGTGTTTGAAATTACCGAGCGACATGCCATCTCGAACTATGCGGTGTTTCGCAAAATCATCGAAGAATACCGCAAAAAGGGGTATCTCATAGCCGTCGATGATGCGGGAGCGGGCTATTCCAGCCTGGAATCGATCACAGAGATTTACCCGGACTTCATCAAGCTCGATATGTCGCTGATTCGCAACGTCGATGTCGATCCGATCAAGCAGGCTCTCTTGGAAACCATCGTGCAGTTTGCCGAAAAGGTCGGGTGCAAAATCATCGCGGAGGGAATCGAGACCGGACGCGAGCTGGAAACGCTGATCGAGGTCGGAGTGACTTACGGCCAGGGCTATTTTCTCGGCAAACCGGACAAAGGCATGGGGCACGCATCCGGGCAAGCGATGAATTTTCTGCGCACGATGCAGGAGAAAAAAGCGAGCGTACGGGAAGAGCCGTTCCTGTTCACTCCCGCCATGTCGGAGATCTTGGCGAAGACGATCACGGTGGAAAAGCATGTGAAGGTGCGACGCGTCCATGAAATTTTCGAACAAAACCAGCGGATTGAAAGTGTCGTGGTCCTGGAAGAGGGCCGGCCAGTCGGGCTCGTCATGCGCTTTGCACTCTATCAAGTGCTGGGTGGTCAATACGGAATCGCCCTTTATTACGAGAGGCCGGTCTCGCAAATCATGAACGCCAATCCGCTCATCGTCACCAAGGACGACAAACTGGACGAAGTGGCGCGCAGGGCGATGACACGGGATGCCTACCACTTGTACGATGTGGTCATCATTACAGGCGTTGAAGGGGAGTACATCGGAATTGTCACCGTACAGAGCTTGCTGGACAAAATGGCCTCCATCAAGCTCGAGATGGCTTCTTCCGCCAATCCGCTGACAGGACTTCCCGGAAACGTGCAGATCGAACGGGAGTTGAACAAGCGCATCAAGCAGCAGGTGTCGCAGATGGTCATCTACTGCGATCTGGATCGCTTCAAGTGGTTCAACGACCGCTATGGATTCGAGACGGGGGACCAGATTATTGTCCGGACCGCGAATCTGCTCAAGGAAGCGGTGATGCGGTGCGGCAGCGGAGACGATTTTATCGGGCACATCGGCGGAGACGACTTTATTTTGATCACGAAGGCCGCGGGTGCAGACGAGCTGATATCGTTTCTGCTCGAGGCGTTCCCCTTGTTTTTTGCGGACATTTATGAAAAGAGGGGCTTGGGGGAAGGAGCTATCCTTTCCATGTCGATGGCCGGCGTATGCATGATCCCTGGGCTCTATGAAAATGTGGAAGCGATTGCCGAGCGGGCCGCTTACGTCAAAAAGCGGGCCAAGGAGCTGCCAGGCACCGTCTTCCTCGACGAAAGGGACTGCGCAGCCGATGAAACGCACCAAACGCAGGTATAAGTTGGACGGCACTCCTCACCCATGGTAAAATGGGTACGTTAACTTAACCCATGTCTGGAGGCTCACAAATGAAAAAAGCGCTGATCACCATGGAAAACGGCAACCAAATCGAACTGGAGCTGTTTGAAAAAGAAGCTCCGGGAACCGTTGCCAACTTCGAGAAGCTGGCAAACGAAGGCTTCTACAACGGTCTGTCGTTCCATCGCGTCATCCCTGGATTCGTCGCGCAAGGTGGCTGCCCTTACGGAACAGGTACAGGCGGCCCTGGCTATACCATCAAATGCGAAACAAAAGGCAACCCGCACAAGCATCTGCGCGGCGCTCTGTCCATGGCCCATGCGGGAAAAGATACCGGCGGCAGCCAATTCTTCATCTGCTACGATTCCTTCCCTCACCTGGATGGCGTACATACCGTATTCGGCAACGTCATCTCCGGCATGGAGCACGTCGATGCCATTAAACAAGGCGACAAGATGAGCACCGTCAAAGTAACGGCTGAATAGGAGTGCCCCGACAAAACACTGGCGTTGAATCGCCGGTGTTTTTCTGTTTGTCAAGGAACGCGCTGGCCAGAGGCTTGTAAGCCTATCCATCTGCTGGTATCCTAGAAAATAGACGATTTTTTTGAGGAGGAACCAATGGATCTTTTTCATTTTGATTGGAAGACGGTGCCGTTCCGCATGATCGCGTTCGTCATCGCCTTCTCTTTGCATGAATGGGCTCACGCCTTTGTCGCCTGGAGGCTGGGAGACAATACGGCGAAAGACGAAGGCCGCTTGACCGTGAATCCGATTCCCCACATCGACCCGTTCGGTTTGATCCTGATCCTGTTCGGGCCGTTTGGCTGGGCGAAACCGGTTCCGATCAATCCGCTTCATTTTCGCGGCAATAAAAGGCTGGGGATCGTGTACGTGTCGGCAGCAGGTCCGCTGATCAATCTGGTGCTGGGCATTTTGTTTTCCGTTCTGTACATCGTGGTGGGCTACTCGGGAGCACTGGAAGGCATGACGGAGAAATGGGCGTACGCCATTAAGCTTACGATAGAGTATTGCATCATCATCAACTCGGCTTTGTTTGTTTTCAATCTGTTGCCGATCGCCCCTCTGGACGGATACAAGATCCTGCGTTTCTTGTCACCGCGCAGCTGGGATCGCTTTTTCTACAATTACGAGGTCTACGGACCGTGGATCTTGCTGCTTTTGATCTTCATCCCGGGCATCAGCTCCACGATCTTCGGAATACCGCTCGGCTTCGTCATTATGTGGGTGCAACAAGCAGCTTTGAAGATCGTCACACTGTTCGTATAAGGAAACGAGGGACTACCTGTGGCTTACAGCATCAAACTGGATTCTTTTGAGGGGCCGCTCGACCTGTTGCTCCATCTGATAGACAAGGCCAAAGTGGATATTTACGACATTCCCATCGCGGAAATAACCGAGCAGTACTTGGCGACGATCGATACGATGCAGCAGCTGCAGCTGGATGTAGCGAGCGAATTCGTCGTCATGGCGGCGAGCCTCCTCTCGATCAAAAGCAAGATGCTGCTGCCGAAGAAAGAGGAGCACGTCTTTCAGCAGCTCCTCGATATGGACGTCGAAGAGATCGACCCGAGGGAAGAGCTGGTCCAGCGGCTCTTGGAGTACAAGCGCTACAAGATGCTGGCGGAGCGCCTGCGGGAGATGGAAATCGGACGCAATCAGGTGTATACGCGCCCGGCGGAAAATTTGGCTCCCTACGTGCGGGAAGAGGATCATACCGTGAAGAACGTCACACTTTACGACCTCATTTCCGCCCTGGAGAGATTGGTGAAAAAGGCGACGGACAAGCAGCCGATTACCAAAGTATCGCGCGATGAAGTGTCCATCAAGGACAGGATGCGCGAAATTCGCGAGCTGGTCCGGGTAGGGGGAGGAATGGTTCGCTTCTCCCAGCTCTTCTCCAAAGGAGCGACCCGCTCGGAGATCGTCACAAGCTTCCTGGCCTTACTGGAGCTGATGAAAGCGAAAGAAATCACCTGCGTCCAGAATCAGTTGTTTCAGGACATCATGATTTGCGAGAACAAAACGAAAGGAGTCCCTGAAGATGGACTATGACAAGCTGAAAGGCGTCATTGAGGGCTTGTTGTTCATTTCGGGCGATGAAGGCATCGATGCCAAGGAAATCAGCGAGATCATCGAGGTATCGGAAGAAGAAGTCATCGACTTGATTGAAGACATGAAAGCAGACTTTCGCCGCGCAGGGAGAGGGATTCAGATCGTAGAGGTCGCCCGGGCGTATCAGCTCACGACACTGCCCGAGCACGTTCCTTACTTTGAGCGGCTGGCCAGCTCGCCGAACCAGTCGACGCTTTCCCAGGCTGCGCTGGAGACCTTGGCCATCATCGCTTACAAACAGCCCCTGACCCGCTCGGAAATCGAAGAAATCCGGGGAGTGAAATGCGAAAAGGCGCTCAACACCTTGCTGTCCAAGCAGCTCATTCGCGAAGCGGGGCGAGCGGAAGGCATCGGGAGACCCATCCTGTATGCGACGACCAAGGACTTTTTGGAACACTTTGGATTGCGGGAATTGGCGGACCTGCCGGAGCCCCCGGTCAATTTGGACATTGAGGAGGCCCGCATGGAAGCGTCCGCCCTGTTCGGAAAGGCCGAAGAACCGACAAACGACTAGCTGCGTACGGGCAGTTTTTCGTACTAATAGACGACTCGTCCCCATATACTTGGTACAAACCTGTGCATCGTCGTACTTTGTAATGGGGAGGACGTTTATGAAGGTGCGAAAATTAGTGTCCGGCGTGCTCGTCGTTTTTCTTTTTATACAGGTCCTTCTGTTGCCTGCTACGGACGCGAATGCCGCTGCCAAGCCCCCTGGGCTGTCGGCGGAGAGTGCAGCGCTGATTGACGTGACGAGCGGGCGAATCCTGTACTCGAAAAATGGCACGAAAAAAATGCGAATCGCAAGTCTGACCAAGACGATGACTGCGATTGTGGCGATCGAGTCGGGCAAGCTGAACGACGTGGTCACAGTGCCGCAAGAGGCCGTAGGAGTCGAAGGTTCTTCCATTTACCTGAAAAAAGGGGAAAAGCTGACCCTGGAAGAGCTATTGTACGGGCTGATGCTACGCTCCGGCAACGATGCGGCAGTGACGATCGCCACCCATGTCGGGGGCTCGCTCCCCGGCTTCGTCTACATGATGAACGAGAAAGCGGCAATGATCGGGATGAGCCACACGAACTTTACGAATCCGCACGGGCTCGACGACAGCAACATGCACTACTCTACGGCCGAAGATATGGCCAAACTGTCCGCCTACGCCTTGCGCAATCCCGTGTTCCGCCAGATCGTGTCTACAAAAGTAAAGGACATCTCGTGGGAGGGCGAGCAGTGGGACCGGCGTCTCTTGAACAAAAACAAAATGCTCCACCTGTACGAGGGAGCGGACGGAGTAAAAACCGGCTATACGAAGCTAGCGAAGCGCTGCCTTGCATCGTCCGCCACGCGCGACGGAAGGCAGCTGGCGACGATCACGCTTAATGCCTCGGACGACTGGAACGACTCCGCCAAGCTGTTGGACTACGGCTTTGCCAACTTTCCGCTGAAAGAACTGGTAGGGGGCAAGCAGGACGTGAAGCCGGATACGCCCGTTACGATGGAGAGGGGTACGCACCTTGTCACCATGAACGCGTTTCGCTATCCGCTGCAGCCAACCGAGGCCGATGACGTACACAAGCGCGTCGTTCTTGGGGAGTCGGTGATCAACGGGAAAATGAACGGTCAATTGGTGGGCTTTCTGCAATTTTACCTGAAGGAGGACATGATCGGACAAGTGCCGCTGTTGGTAAGTGCCGATTCCTCGGTCGAGGGGAGACCCGAGTCCGGAATCCGCGGGTTTTGGCGGCACTTCTGGACGATAGCGGCGGGAGGGCTGTGGAGTGCTTAACATCATCTGGCTGGCCCTGATTGTCGTCAGTATCGTGGTAGCCGCCATCAATGGAAAGATCAATGTCGTCAACCAGGCAGCATTCGAGGGAGCAAAGACAGGCGTGACCGTTTGCTTTGGCCTGCTGAGCATTCTCGCCTTCTGGATGGGTCTCATGCGCATAGCAGAAAGATCGGGGCTGCTGGAGCTGCTGGCACGCGTCCTGTCCCCGATCATCCGGCTGCTGTTTCCCGATGTGCCCAATGGGCATCCCGCCATCGGCTACATTTTGTCGAACATGAGCGCGAATTTGCTCGGGCTGGGTAACGCAGCGACGCCCATGGGACTGAAAGCCATGGAAGAGCTGCAAAAACTCAACCCGAACAAACATGTGGCCTCCCCTGCCATGTGCACGCTCCTCGCGATCAATACAGCGAGCATCACCATCATCCCGACCACGATGATTGCCATCCGGATGCAGTACGGCTCCGCGAGTCCGGTAGAAATCGTCGGAACGACTTTGCTCTCTTCCTTCGGGGCAACGATTGTCGCCCTTCTCCTAGACCGCTGGTACCGCTACCGTCATGCGAAACGTCACAGATAGGGGGAAGTCGCATGTACCAATGGGTATCCCTGCTTTCTCTCTGGGCCATTCCCGTAACGATCTCCTTCGTGCTGCTGTACGGCTGGCGGAAGCAGGTACCCGTCTACGAGGCTTTCGTGGATGGGGCGAAGGGCGGACTCACGACAACGATCCGCATTCTTCCGCACCTGATTGCCATGATGGTGGCCGTGACGATGTTCCGGGAGTCGGGTGCCCTCGAACTGTTGCTTGGACTGATCCGACCGCTGCTCGATGCGTTGCATTTCCCGGAAGAGCTGGTCCCGCTCGCTTTGCTGAGACCGTTGACGGGGACTGGGTCGCTTGCGATCGCCACGGACCTGATCGCTCAATACGGGCCGGATTCCTTTTTGGGCAGGCTGGCGGCGACCATGCAAGGCAGCACCGATACGACGCTTTACGTCCTGACTGTGTACTTCGGCGCCGTCGGAATCCGCAACTCGGCTTACGCCTTGAAAGTCGGGCTCTGGTCCGATTTGGCCGGGGTCATTTTTTCCCTGCTTGTCGTCTCGTACGTATTTTCCTAAACAGAGTTCCGGAAAAACTTCCTCGGCTTGGGGAAGTTTTTCCCTTTTTCTTGTCCACACTGGTAAGAATGGGTATGATGTTGGAGAGGTGATCCATGAATGGAACGTTTACAAAAAGTTTTGGCACACGCAGGAGTCGCCTCTCGTCGGCATTGCGAAGAACTGATCGTGCAAGGCAGTGTTCAAGTGAACGGCAAAGTGGTGCGTGAATTGGGTACGCGAGTGGATCCAAGCGTCGATCGGATCACGGTGAACGGCCGGGCGATCCGCATCGAGCAGCACGTCTACCTGATGCTATACAAGCCTACGGGCGTTATTACCAGTGTATCGGACCCGCGCGGACGGCGGGTGGTCACGGACCTGCTCACGGGAATCAAGGAGCGTGTTTACCCGGTAGGCCGCCTGGATTACGATACGTCCGGCTTGCTCCTGCTGACGAACGACGGGGAGCTGGCCAACCGGCTGGCCCATCCGAGCTACGAGATCGACAAGGTGTACCGCGCCTGGGTGCGAGGTGTTCCGAGTCCTGACAAAATCAAAAGGCTGGCGACAGGGATTCGCCTCGAAGACGGTATGACTTCGCCAGGAGAGGCCCGGTTGCTCAAAACCGCCCCCGGTCAGGACAAGGCGCTCGTCGAATTGACCATTCACGAGGGGCGAAACAGGCAAGTGCGGCGAATGTGCGAGGCGATCGGCCATCCCGTCCTTTCGTTGGAGCGGATCAGGCTCGGCTTCCTGACATTGGAAGGATTGCAGCTTGGGCAGTACCGTCCACTGACGAGCACGGAAGTCGAAAGGCTGAAGCAAGGGCTCGTCCAAAAGCGAAAGCCCCGAGAGAATCGGCGTTGATACGTTCAAAATCTGTTCATAAGTTATACGCTGCCGGAAAAACTAGGAACGCTATAATAGAAAGGAAAAACATTGTAATTGATTAGGGTAGATGGGAGTTAGGGCAAATATGAACAAAAGCAATCGTACATACATTCGCGTCGCCGTTTTGGGCCTCCTGCTCGTGGCGCTTGTCTTTGCTCTCTATTCAAGCTTTGTCAAGGATCCGAATGCGGTCAAGGTGGGGAGTGCGGCTCCGAACTTCAGCTTGCAGCAGCTGAACGGACCAGAGATGGCCTTGGGCGATCTGAAGGGCAAAGGGGTCGTGCTCAATTTCTGGGGAACGTGGTGCGAGCCGTGCAAGAAGGAACTGCCTGCGCTGCAGCAGCAATACAACCAGTTCAAGGACAAAGGGCTGGTCGTGATCGGCGTCAACATCGGCGAATCTCCTGTTGCCGTCGAGCCGTTCGTAAAGCAGTTCGGTGTCAATTTCCCGATCCTGCTCGACAGCGATTCCCAAATCACCAAGCTGTATCGCATCGGTCCCATTCCGACGACGTACTTCATTTCTCCGGATGGGGATGTGGAAGAGATCTTCATCGGCCAGTTGAACGAAGCCATGATTGCAGAGAAAGTGACGAAAATCTTGCCGTAAGTGAGGATTTACTATGGATCAGCGAAAATGTGAATGTGGACATGCCAATCCCGTTGGAACGCTGCTCTGCGAATCCTGTGGCAAGCCCCTGGACGTTGAACTAGCGGAGCAGACAGCATTTCCGGACATGCGCTACGAAGGAATGGCGCGCCGTTCCCAGACGTACACGAAGACAATCATCGACCGGGTCTGGAACTGGTTTTCTTCTGTCAAAATTGCAATCGGTATCATTCTTGTCATCTTGATTGCGTCGGCTGTGGGGACGGTGTTCCCCCAACAGCAATACATACCTGTGCCCGTGCCGACGGAAGCGGACGTGGCCCGCTTCTATACAGAGACGTACGGAACGCTGGGGACCATTTACTACGAACTGGGCTTCCACAACTTGTATTCTTCCTGGTGGTTTGTGACCCTTCTGGTCATGCTCGGGACGTCGTTGGTCATTTGCAGCTTGGATCGCGTCGTGCCGCTGTACAAAGCGCTTTCCAAACCGCGACTCAACCAGCACAAGTCGTTTTTAAAAGGCCAAAAGCTCTTTGGCGAGGGATCAATGCCGGCCGGCCAGACTCAGGAAGAACTATTGGGTACTGCCGGGCAAGCGCTCCGGAAGAAAGGCTATCGCATTTTCTCGACCGATCGCGCGCTGATGGCCGAAAAAGGCAGATTCAGCCGCTGGGGGCCGTACATCAACCATATCGGGTTGATTCTCTTTTTGATCGGGGTGCTCATGCGCAATCTTCCCGGATTCTTCCTGGATGAGTACGTCTGGGTGCGGGAAGGCCAGACCGTGGCGATTCCCGATACGCCATACTACGTCAAGAATGTGCAGTACCATACCGAGTACTGGTCCGAGAGTGACATGCCGCAGCAGCTGGACTTGAAAGGCGGCGTCATCCCGAAGAGCTTCCAGACCGATGCTATTTTGTACATAAACAAAAACGCCGATTTGCCGGGAGCCAAACCCGAGCTGGTGGAAGTGAAAAAGGGACCGATCGTGGTCAATCACCCGATGGAGCATGAAAGCCTTTACTTGTACCAATCGGGCGTGCAGGAAATGCAGTTGGGCGCTCTGAACTTCGAACTGGTCGATCAGAAAGCGGGCAACAAGCAGCTGGGGCAAATCAAGATCGACCTGTACAATCCGCCGAAAGAGCAGGACATCGGCAACGGGATCAAAGTGAGAACGCTCGACTACTTTCCGGATTTCATCATGGGGAAGGACGGCAAACCTGCAACCCAGACCAACTTGCCGAAAAACCCGATGGTCGCATTGGAAGTCATCGGAGAAAACGGGAGCCTCAACGAAAAAATGGTCTACCTGCAAGGAACGATCATCACCCAGAAGTCGGACCCTCGCTACGGACTGGTCATCCATAAGCCGGATCTGATCGACATCACGGGATTGAACGTACGCATGGACAAAGCGGTTCCCTTGATCTACTTCGGTGCGTTCATCTTCATGATCGGGGTGGTAATGGGCTTCTTCTGGCAGCATCGCCGCATTTGGGTCCAGTTTCAGGAAGGGCACATCCTGCTCGCCGCCCATACCAACAAAAACTGGTATGGCATGCGCAGAGAAGTGGACGGCCTGATCGATCAGATGAAATGGCAGCTCGTATTGGAAGAAAAATCGAAGGCGTAATGGCTTCAAGGAGGGACTTCTGAGTGCAGCTCATCCAATTGAGTGACTGGTTATTGGATATCGCGTTTCTGCTTTACGTGCTCTCGTCTGTAGTATTCGTCGTAGCGGTGACGGGGAAGAAATGGGCGGGGCGCGATCCCCACGTGCACGAAGCGCGTTTTGGCCGCATTGCATACGTGATGGCGGTCATCGGTTTTTTGGCCCAGACCGGATATGTCGTGACCCGCTGGATCGGGGGCGGGCATAGTCCCACCAGCAACATGTTCGAGTTCATGGCATTCCTGGACTTCTGTATTATTCTCGCCTATCTGATTATTTACAGGATTTACAAGCTGACAGTGATCGGTGCTTTCGTCCTGCCGCTCGGGGTCATCATGCTGGCGTACTCGTACGTGTTCCCGAAGGAAGTCACGCCGCTCATCCCTTCGCTGCAAAGCTATTGGCTGCACATCCATGTAACGACAGCGGCATTGGGAGAAGGAATTCTGGCGGTCGGATTTGCAGCAGGTCTCATGTACCTGATTCGCACAGTCCCGCAACATGTCTCCACCAGGAGCACGAAATGGCTGGAAGTGGTTTTGGCCGTCGTACTGATGCTGGTGGGCTTTATCGGAATGGAATCTACATTCGCCCGCTTGGATCAAAAGACGATCTTTGAAATGAACAAGGCGCAGCCGAACGCGCTAGGGCAAATGGAGAAGCCGCAAGCCGTCTACACCATGCCGGCGATCGTGGCGCCAGCCGATTCCACTGTCATTCAGGCAGGACCGATGTCTCCGCTGTTTACGGCACCTACC
Source organism: Brevibacillus brevis (assembly GCF_031583145.1). Lineage (NCBI taxonomy): Bacteria > Bacillati > Bacillota > Bacilli > Caryophanales > Paenibacillaceae > Brevibacillus > Brevibacillus brevis. Next base: position 2,631,862 of record NZ_CP134050.1, read on the forward strand.
TGGATGGAAGGCAAAGATGCCGCTCGCAAACTGAATACGATGCTGTGGTCGATCATTACGGGCGTGATCCTTTACGGAGTCTTGCGCTTGCTCTTCCGCAAGAGGCTGGGGGCGATCATTCAGCCGTCCGTAGAAGGGATCGAGCCGGAATTGCTGGATGAGATCAGCTACCGTGCGATCAGCATCGGCTACCCAGTCTTCACGCTGGGAGCCCTCATCTTCGCCATGATTTGGGCGCAAGAGGCATGGGGACGCTTCTGGGGCTGGGATCCAAAAGAGGTATGGGCGTTGATCGTCTGGCTGTTTTACAGCGCATATCTGCATTTGCGCCTGTCGCGCGGCTGGATTGGTGCAAAGTCAGCCTGGATGTCCGTCATCGGTTTTGTCATCATCTTGATCACGCTGGTCGTAGTCAACCTGGTCATTGCCGGTTTGCACTCCTACGCAGGCGTCTAACTATCCGAGAAAAAGCTGGTTCAAACGCCAGCTTTTTGGACTATTTTCTTACGGTTATACGATATCATGAGGCTAAGAGGTGTAAAGCATGGAGAAAATGGCACGTATCCTTGTTGTTGATGATGAAGAGCGCATCCGCCGTCTGCTGAAGATGTATCTGGAACGAGAAAACTTCCTTATCGACGAAGCCGACAACGGGGAGCAGGCAGTCGAAATGGCGGTCGGCAGCGACTACGACATCATCCTGCTCGACCTGATGCTGCCAGGCATGGACGGCATTGAAGTCTGTCAGCGCATTCGCGAGTTCAAAGCTACGCCCATCATCATGCTGACGGCAAAAGGAGAGGAGACCAACCGCGTTCACGGGTTTGAGGCGGGAGTCGACGATTACGTGGTGAAGCCGTTCAGCCCCCGTGAAGTGATGTACCGTGTGAAGGCCATCCTGCGCCGTTCTTCCGCTACCGCTTATTTGAAAACAGAGACATTCAATAGCCATTCGGTCCTCGTCTTCCCGGAACTCACGATTGATCACGATGCGCATAAAGTCATCGCAAGCGGCCAGGAAGTAAGTCTCACACCGAAAGAATACGAGCTGCTGCACTACCTGGCGCTCTCCCCTGATAAAGTCTTTACCCGGGAAGAATTGCTGAAGGATGTATGGCACTACGAGTTCTTCGGAGATTTGCGCACGGTGGATACGCACATCAAGCGCTTGCGCGAGAAGCTGAACCGCGTCTCTCCTCAGGCGGCAAACATGATAGCGACAGTGTGGGGCGTCGGCTACAAGCTAGAGGTGCCAAAATAACGTGGACGTCTATTTTCGCAGCGTAGTCGGAAAGCTATGGATGACCATTATCGCCTTGTTTGCCCTGGTCTTGACGATTTTCAGCCTGCTGATCGTACAGTCCTTCGATAGCTTTTACACGAATCGGCAAACCAAAAACTTGCAAGAGCTAGCGGAAGGTCTGTCAAACGGCCTGTCCGCCAGCGAGGATACGCAGCGGGCGCTGGAGATGGCTGCGACGTTTGGCGTCGTGCACCATACCGGGATGGTCGTGCTGGACAACCAGAAAAAAGTGATTGGAACGAGCGAAGGGAAAGGTCTTCCCCCAATTCCGATCGACCAGCTGCTGGCTGCGCCCGAGCTAAGGCTGCAGGACGCACTGGCAGGCAAGCATCCAGCACCCGAGCGGATCTATTTGCCAGTCGGGGGCGGCGGACAGAACAATCCAAACGCCAATATACAAATACTCGCGGTGGCTGTCCCGATGAAATCCGCTGCGGCACAGTACGGATCGGTCGTCATGTATCAGGCGATCGAAGATTTTGATGATACGGTGAACGAAGTACGATTCCTCATTTTCGTGGTGGGGGTCATCGCCTTTATTTCCACGACTGTTTTCGCCTTTTTCCTCTCCTCGAGAATCACGATTCCGCTGCGGCAGATGAAGGAGACCGCCCATCGGATTGCGGAAGGGGACTTCCATGCGGAGATTCCCATCCGGACGACGGACGAGCTGGGCGAGCTGGCTGCTTCGTTCAATACGATGGCCACTCGGCTCAATCAGCTCGTCGATGCCTTGTCCAAGGAAAAGGAGCAGCTTGCCAGCGTATTGCGCAGCATGGTCGACGGAGTCGTGATGATCGATACGGAAGGCAAGATCGCTTTGACCAACCCTCCGGCTGAGCGCTTTTTGCGGGATTGGAAATACGAGCATCCGTCCGAACCGATTCCGCTGTTCTCGATTTATCAGCAAGTCGTCCAGACCGGACAGGAAGTGACGGAGGATATACCCCTGCAGGGACGCATCTGGGCGCTGGTCATGGTGCCGGTGAACGACCGCGAGCAAATTCGCGGAGCGGTTGCGGCTCTCAGGGACATGACACAGGAGCGCAAACTGGACAAGATGCGCAACGATTTCGTCGCCAACGTTTCCCATGAGCTGCGCACGCCTCTGTCCATGCTGCAAGGATACAGCGAAGCGATCGTGGACGACTTCGCCACGACGCCCGAAGAGCACAAGGAGCTGGCGCAGATCATCTACGACGAATCGGTGCGCATGACCAAGCTCGTCAATGAACTGCTCAGCCTGGCGCGGATGGAAGCGGGGCATGTAGAGCTGTTCCGGGAAACTGTGGAGCTGCGGCCTTATATGGAGCGAATCCAGCGCAAATTCACCAATCTGGCTCGGGAGCGGGACATTCATCTGCTTCTTGACATGGCGACCACTCACAGCGAAGTGAACATCGATCCGGATCGGATGGAGCAGGTGCTGACGAATCTGATCGACAATGCATTGAGGCACACGCCGGCAAGCGGAAGTGTGACGATTCGGGCCCGCGGAGAAAAAGACAAGACGCTGCTGCTGGAAATTAGCGATACGGGCAGCGGTATTCCACAGGAAGACCTGCCGTTCGTGTTTGAGCGTTTTTACAAGGCGGACAAGGCTCGGACGCGCGGTCGGGTAGGCGGCACGGGCCTTGGTCTCGCGATTGCGCGGAACCTCGTAGAGGCGCACGGTGGGACGATCAACGTACAGAGCAAGCTGGGAGAAGGAACGACGTTTACGATAGCCCTGCCTGTCCAAGCGAAGACAAAATAGGAGTGTAGAGAGAAATGATCAAGACGATCTTGTTTGATGTGGATGGCGTCATGCTCAGTGAAGAACGTTACTTTGACGCGTCCGCACTGACTGTATGGGAGCTGCTGTACAGCCCGCAATACCTCGGGCTGAAGTCGGACGCCTTTACCCCCGCTCCGCAGGAAACCGATATTCGCCGGATTCGCGAAGAGGTGTTCGCGAGAGACGAAGTGCTGGACTTGATCAAAGCACGGGGGATCAACTCCAACTGGGACATGGTCTACTTGACGTTTTCCTATCATTTGATACGACTGGTTGAGGAATTGAAATCGCAAATGGGGGAGAAAGCAGCCAGCCTGCTTGGCGGGCAGATCGACCGTGAGAAGCTGGCACAGCTGCGAGTGTGGAAAGAGGCATACGCTCCAGGCTTTGCTCCCGACTACGCTGCGTTTACTCCCGATTTCGCGAAGGGTACTGCGCAAAAGGCGGAGATGCTGCTTTATCTCAATCAAATTGCCAAGGAGCGCTGCGGTATCGAGACGGACACGTTCTCGCGCAACAGCGTGCTGTGGGAGCTTTGTCAGGAGACGTTTCAGGAATGGTACCTCGGCGATGAGCGGGTCGCCGCTTCCATCGGCAGAGACACGATGCAGCCCGGCAAGAAAGGCTTTCTGGCCGATGAAATTCCGATCGTTCCGCCAGCTGAGCTGATCGAGCTGCTTCGCACATTGAAAGAGAAGGGGTATACGCTCGGGATTGGCACCGGACGGCCGACGATCGAGACACACGTCCCTTTGAATGAATTGAAGGTCCTGGAATGGTTTGACCCGGATCGTATCGTGACGGCGTCCCACGTATTGCAGGCCGAAGAGGAATATCCGGAGCATGCTCCCTTGTCCAAGCCGCATCCTTTTTCCTATGTAAAAGGGATGCTGGGATTATCTGCCCCGAACAGCGGTGTGGTGAACATTCCTCTCCCGATCGCCAATGGGGAGGAAGTGTTGATCGTCGGAGACTCTATGGCGGATTTCCTCGCGGCACGTTCCATCGGCTGCCAATTTGCGGCTACGCTCACCGGCCTGTCTGGTCAGGAGGCGCGGTCCAAGTTTGAGGAAGTCAAAGCCGACTACATCCTCGACGATGTACGCGGTCTCCTGTCCATTCTGAAATAGGGCGAGGACGAACGCGAATCGATTGACTCAAAAAAGACTCCGTCTGGCAGATCCAGGCGGAGTCTTTTTGCTGACCTCTTTTATTCCCATTGCAGCGATTTCAGGCATTGACAACGGAAGGCGTGAATCAAAAACAGATCCACGACATTCTTGCGCACGATCACCTCGTACGTGCCATCTTCGTGCGAGTAAAACAGCGCGTCCGTATAGTCCTTGTTCTCCTCGAAAAATGTGCGAACTTGCTTGAGACGTTTGCGCATCTCCTCGGATTTGACGACGATTTGGAACGAGACGTCGTTGTGGTTTTCGATCTTCTGAATATCGATCAAAGATTCGTCAAAGGTATAGCTCAGCAAGCGGTTTCCTCCTCACCAAATGAAATAGCGCAAGTATACGTAGAGATGAGAAATCACTATGGAGATGAGCATCAGCGGGAAAGCGACTTTCAGGAAGCCGACGAAGCTGATGTTGTGTCCTTCCTTGGAGGCCAGTCCTGCGACGATGACGTTGGCGCTTGCTCCAATCAGCGTACCGTTACCGCCCAGACACGCCCCGAGCGCAAGGCTCCACCATAGTGGTTCTAAGTTCGTGATGCCAAGAGAGCCCATTTCCTTGATCATCGGGATCATCGTCGCGACGAAAGGAATGTTGTCGATAAAAGCGGAAGCGATCGCACTCAGCCACAAAATGAGCAGGGAGGTATGAAGTGGATCGCCACCGGTCAGCTTCATGGCTTCTGCCGCGAGTTTTCCGATGACACCGGTTTCAACCAGCCCCGAGACGAGGACAAACAAGCCGATGAAGAAGAAGATGGTATTCCACTCGACTTTGCTGATGGCATCCTCCAAGTAGTGCTCGCCGGTGAGCAAGAGCAAAAGGAAGGCGCCAGTCAAAGCGATCGTGGCGGACTCGAGCTCAAGAGCACCGTGCAGCATGAACCCGATGATCGTCAAAGCCATGACGGTTAACGATTTTTTCAGCAAAACGGTGTCGGTAATCTCGTCGCGTTCGTTCAGCTGCATGATCTTCGCGCTCAGTTCCGGTGTTGTGACCAATTGCTTGCGGTAAATGAACACGAAACAGAGGATCGTAACGGCCATAATGATCACGATAACGGGAGCGAGGTTGAACAAAAAGGCCATGAAATCGAGTTCGGGTACAGCACTGCCGATCATGATATTGGGAGGATCGCCAATCAGTGTCGCGGTTCCCCCTGCATTTGAAGCAATAATCTCACTGATCAAAAAGGGGATCGGGTTCAATTGCAGTTGGCGTGCGATGCTGAACGTGACCGGAACGATCAGCAGAACAGTCGTCACGTTGTCCAGAAAGGCGGACGCGACCGCTGTGATAATACTTAAGTAGACAAGGATTCGAATGGGCTTGCCCTTTGCAGCCTTGGCAGCGCGGATGGCGACGTATTTAAACACGCCTGTCTGCGCGGTGATGGCTACCAGGATCATCATCCCGATGAGCAGCCCCAATGTGTTGAAGTCGATGTGATGGATGGCCTGCTCCTGGCTTACGATGCCAAACAAAACCATGAGGATCCCGCCGGACATCGCAACGATAGTGCGGTGCAGCTTTTCACTAATAATGAATGCGTACGTGACTAAAAAGATGCCGATGGCAAACAGCGCCTGATTCGTCATAAGAAGCTCCTTTCATTTGCAGGGTGGTCTTGTCCTATTATAGCGAGAAGGAAAAAAAGGGTAAAGAAAAAGACCCGGCTCGCAGCCAGGTCTTTTCAAGCCTTACGAATAAAGCGATCCCTTACAGCTCGATTTGTGTCACGCTTTTGACTTCGGCCAGTTCACCCATGGTATCCAGCAGCTCAGCAGTGAGCGGCTTGTCTACGGACAGCATCATGATCGCGTCTCCGCCGACGTCGCGACGACCGACCTGCATGGTAGCGATGTTGACGCTGTTTTCGCCGAGAATGGAACCGACTCGTCCGATTACACCCGGACGGTCATTGTGGTGAATGTAGAGCAGATAGCCTTCCGGAGCGACGTCGATCGCATAGTCGTCGATTTTCACGATCCGGGCGCCGTATCCGTTCAGGCGGGTACCTGCTACGGTACGCGTTTCCTGCGTCGTTTTCAGGGAAACCGTCAGCAAGTTCGTAAAGCCCTTGTTCTGAGCGGCTTTCTGTTCCGTTACTGTGATGTCGCGAACCTTGGCCAGAAGCGGCGCATTCACGAAATTCACTTCTTCACCCAGGCGGAAAGACAGCACTCCTTTCAGCACAGTGCGCGTCAGCGGCGACGTATCGACATCGGTCAGTTCGCCGCTGTATTTGATCTCCACTTCCGAAATGGAGCCGACAGTCACCTGTGCGAGGAAGTGCCCCAATTTTTCGCCGAGAGTGAAGTACGGCTGCACTTTTTCCATGACGTGCGCCGGGATCGAAGGCAAGTTCACTGCATTTTTGAACGGCTCTCCACGCAGCACCTTGAGAATCTCCTCGGATACATCTACGGCCACATTTTCTTGGGCTTCGATGGTGGAAGCACCCAAGTGAGGGGTCGTGACGACTTTCGGATGACCGACCAGCGGGTTGTCTACAGGCGGTTCTTCTTCGTAGACATCCAATGCGGCTCCGGCTACTTTTCCGGTCGTCAGCGCTTCGTACAACGCTTTTTCATCGATGATCCCGCCGCGAGCGCAGTTGATGAGGCGCACGCCATCCTTCATCTTCGCGAATTCGCGGGAGCTGATAATGTGGCGGGTTTCTTTCGTGAGCGGAGTGTGCACGGTGATGAAGTCGGCATTTCGGCAAATCTCGTCGACCGTTGCGTGGATGACGCCCATTTTTTGCGCGCGCTCCTCTGTCAGGAATGGATCGTAGCCCATGACGGTCATACCAAACGCTTTCGCGCGTTTTGCTACCTCGGAGCCGATCCGTCCCATTCCGATGACGCCGAGCACTTTGTTGTTCAGCTCGACACCTTGAAAGCTTTTGCGGTCCCAAGTGCCGTCCACCAGTTTCTTGTGAGCCTGCGGAATGTTGCGGGCGACTGCCATCAGCATCGCAAAGGAGTGCTCTGCAGTAGAAATCGTATTTCCGTCAGGGGCATTGATGACCGGAATACCGGCCTGGGTAGCGGCGTTCACATCGATGTTGTCGACACCCACACCGGCACGGCCTACGGCTTTCAGCTTTTTGCCTGCCGCGAACACTTCTGCTGTCACTTGCGTCTGGCTGCGGACGAGCAGGGCATCGTAGTCTCCGATAACAGCGAGCAGATCGCTAGGGGAGAGGTTGGTTTGACGAACGACTTCGACGTCGGGAGCGTCCAGCAGCTGTTGAATACCAAATTCGCTAAGTGGGTCCGTAATCAGTACTTTATACATGTGCGATGAGCACCTCCTGAGCAGCTTTTACGCCGGCGCCCAGTTCGACAGGGGCACCGATTTTGTGGAGCGACATTTCAAGGGCAGCGATGACTTGCAGGACGTCGAGCGGTTCGCAGTAGCCCATGTGGCCGATACGGAAAATCTTTCCTTTCAGATGCTGCTGTCCGCCTGCGATGGTGATGTTGTAATGCTTGGTCAGAGCCTTGCGCATCGCTTCGGCATCAAAAGCGCCTTGCGGGTCGCAGGAAGTGACGGTCGTCGCTGCGTAGGCGTCTTCGGCCATCAGCTTGATTCCCAGTGCCCGCATCGCCGCGCGGGTCATATCGCGCATGAGCTCGTGGCGTTTGACGATGGCAGGCAAGCTCTCCTCTTCCATCATGTCGAGCACTTCCGCGAGGCCGAAGATCAAGGATACAGCAGGCGTATACGGTGTGGTTTGATCAGCCAGGCTCTTACGGTACGCTTTCAGATCCAGGTAAAACGCGAGCGACTTGTTCTTTTCGATGACGGACCAGGCGCGTTCGCTGGCTGCCAGGAAGGCGAGGCCGGTAGGGAGCATAAACGCTTTCTGAGAGCCTGTCACCACGATGTCGACACCCCAGGCGTCCATTTCGCAAGGGACAGCGCCCAGGCAGCTCACTGCGTCTACGATGAACAGAGCGTCCGTCTTTTTGCGGATGACCTGTGCCAGCTCGGCGATCGGGTTTTGCACCCCGGTAGAAGTTTCACAGTAGGTAGCAAAGACGGCCTTCACTTGCGGCTTTTCATTCAGGAACGAGTCCAGAAGCTCCGGAGTGACTGCCGTGCCCCAAGGAACCTCAAGGCGGTGAGCAACAATGCCGTAGCGCTCGCAAATTTTGGCGAAGCGTTCGCCGAAGTTGCCGCTGACCAGAATTGCCGCTTCATCTCCTGGCTGGAGGGTGTTGACTACACCCATTTCCAATGCGCTTGTTCCGCTTCCCGCGATGATGTAGACATCTTGCTTGGTTCCGAAATACGGCTTGAGGCGCTCAGCTGTACGTGCGAACAGAGCGGAGAACTTGCCGCTGCGATGACCGATCATCGGCTGGTTCATGGCGCTTTGCACGCGCGGCGGGATCGGGGTAGGACCCGGGATTCTCAAAATCAATTTGTCAGTAAACATGCTCTCTCTCCTCCTTGAATACAAGCAAAATAAAAAACCTCCCGTTCTCACACTGCTCCTATCACAGAACAGTGAGGGACGAGAGGCTTTGCTTCGCGGTGCCACCCTCATTTACCCTTCTTTTCTCAAAGAAGAGCCTTAGCAGGTACATGACCTAAAGAGATAACGGATCTACCGTTCGCGTCTACAGGAGGTGGGCCTCGTTCGACGCAACAGCTCGAAAGTGCTTATCTGTGATTGGAACCGCCGATTCGCAGCAACCATCGGCTCTCTGAGGGTTTCCAGGGCACAGCGTTTCTTCGTCATCGCTGTTTTGCATTATGTGTTCGTAAGATTTGTACTTACGATAACACGGCAAAAAGGGGAGCGTCAAGCACAAAAAACAGAAAAAAAGAACGTTATCTATGAAAAAGTATTTTTTGTTCGTAAATAAAGGTCAATTGAAGTCTTGAACAGTCTGAAAAACAACCAAAAACCGAACGTTAGGATATTAGTCTCACGAAAAATGGAAAAAAGCCGTTTTAATGTTCGGTTTTTCTGTGATTTTATTGTATCGAATCCAAGGCGAAGTGGAAATGAAAATTTGCTGATCAACCGTTCATCGGCGATTGCGAAGAAACTGAAAAACCTCTCGCGCCCAAATGGCGGAGAGGTTTTCTTCCCATGAAGTCGGAATCACTATTCCACTTTGATCGAGTCAGTTGGGCATCCTTCAGCAGCGTCGCGAACGTCGTCTTGAAGAATGTCTGGGATTTCAACACTGTTGGAGTTGTCATCCAATTTGTTGAAAGCCAAGCCCTCATCGTCGTAGTCAAAGACGTCAGGAGCGGTCGCTCCACAAGCGCCGCAGGCAATACAAGTATCTTTATCTACCCATGTTGTCATCGTGGTTTCACCTCCCATTACGAAGTGGTACGTCCACTATCATAGACCATTGTATGCTCTTGCTGACAAGATTTCAAGATTGAATCAGTCTAAAAATGTACTTACCTGTAAATCGGAATTTCCGGAGTATGCAGCCCGGAGTAGAGTTTGCTGCTCATTTGCTTGAAATCCCCTGCATGCACGGCATCTGTCGCTTCCAAAAGCAGAAGCGCACTCTTTACATCGTGGACTCCCAGCGACTGGGCCTCATTGGAGGCAAGCAGCTTGTCGATCCGCGCCGTCAGGTCTTCCGGACTGTAATTTCTCCATTGTTTCTGTCCAGACATCGCGATAGCGGCGAGGTACGTCCGGTAATGGAAAGGATACTGCTTCCATTCATTTGTGCTGACGGTTGCGGTTGGAACCGTTTTTGGCATCGGCTGTTTTCGTACATAGGCGGATTCCCATACCGCAACAGACTGGTACAGCAGCTCCTGGGCCGAAAGCCAGCTGTTTTGGAACAGCGTCAGGCGTGAAGCGATGTCAGCTGGGCTCTGGGCATTACTATTCTGATCGGATCGCAGTTGCTCCATACTATCCAAATAAGCCCGGAGGCTGTTTGTAAAAGTGGTGTGGGATTGTGCCAGCAGCGGAGAAGTGGGCAGCGGCACGTTCTTTTCCAAAGTGCTCAAAGTCCGCTCTGCCATCTTGGTCAATCGCTTCAACGAATCGGCTCTTTGCGTTTGATCCAGCGAAGCCCACTTGCCCATCTCCTCGAAATGAGCCTGGCGAAAATCGAGCAGGGGAGCGTAAACTGCGTAATAAAACCGGACGAAGTCCTGTTCGTTATAGAGCTTTTGCTCTTTCAGCATCTTTTCTTTTTGGGCTTCTTTCTGTTCCGTTTCCTGCTTGGCGGCTTGCTCGGCTGCGATTCGCGTCTTCATGTAATGGGCGCCGAAAAAAAATCCACCAACCGTGCAAGCAAGTGTTATGATGATCATGTACGCCATCATAAATTCTGACTTTTTCAATCGTTTTGTCATAAAACTCCTCCGTCTGATGATGCAGCGAATAATAAAAGTAAAGAAAGATCAAATAAAGGAGTACCAATGAATAACCGGAGCATTGCGGCACAGGAAATTCTTAGCGCTGTCGCCTTAAACGCCATGATTCCGCTTGCCAACGAGCGAACGCTTCAGGCAGCCTACTACATATTGCGGGGCCGAAAAGCCAATCAGACTCTGCAAGACGTGCACTTGTACCACCTTTATCCGTATTATCGGATGTTTCCCCGTTTTTCAAAAGAGGATTGGGAGAAAATTGTTTCAACTTTGTTGCAAGACGGGCTGATCGAGCCGCTGACTGTGAAGGGAGCGAGCGCCAAACCGTCTTTTGCCGTGACCGCGAAGGGCATTAGTCAGGCCCGTGAATGGCGGGAGAGCTATCAGCTCGATCAATGGTTCGGTCCGTTTACCGACGCGGGCATTGCCCAACGGATCGAGCTGTTTTGGCATCGACTGCATCTGCTCGTGCAGACGGTTTCCCATCTTCTGGCGGAAGACCTCGGATTCTTGCCTGTCGTATCCGACAAAAAAATACAGCAGTGGGTCAAGGAGCAAGTCGCTACGCAAAAAGCCAGAGCCCTGTGGCAACGGCAACTGTGCGAGGAGCTGCATCGACTGTGGTCTTCATTGCCGGAGCGCGTGCAGATGTTGCTCGTCGGACAATTGTCCGGGGCAAGCCAAGTGGGAAAAACGCTGGGACAGCTGGCCCAAAAGCTTGAAGAACCCGCTGCCTATCTGCACCTGCTGTTTCGCTATGGACTGGCGGCGTCGCTCCAGCGATTGCAGATGGAGCCAGGACAGTTTGACTTGCTTTCGCGCTTGGCCGTCCAGGACGATAAGCTGGACGCCCGCCTGACGGAAAGCGCCGCCCGCACGTATTCCCTGATCCGTCGAGGATGGGGAATCGAACAAATTGCCACAGCCCGAAAAATCAAGATCAGCACCGTAGAAGACCATCTGGCGGAAATCGCCCTGCGCTGCCCGGAGTGGGATTGCTCGGCTTACTTGGATCCCGGCCTGGGAGCCCTGATTGTGCAGATCAGCGAACAACTGCAAACGAGCAGGCTTCGGCTGATCAAAGACCAAGCGGGCGCTTCCGTCTCTTACTTGCAAATTCGCCTGGCACTGGCGCGCAGACAGGGGGAGGGCGGGGAATGAACGGAATGCTTCTGCAAAAACTGAAAGACCATTTCGGGCATGATTCCTTTCGGCCGGGTCAGGAAGAAGTCATCCGTCGTGTGCTGAACGGCCGCAATGTCCTTGCCCTGCTGGCGACGGGAGGAGGAAAGTCGGTTACGTACCAGCTCCCCGCTCTGCTTCTGCCGGGTATCACTGTGGTAGTTTCCCCGTTGATTTCGCTGATGATCGATCAGGTGCAGCAGCTGAGAGCGAAGAGGAAAATCGCAGCGGCGTACATCAACAGTACACAGGACCAGGGAGAAGCGCGGGAGATCATGCAAGGTCTGGCGAGCAGAAAGTACAAGCTGCTGTACATCTCGCCGGAAAAGCTGCAGCAGCCTTACATTCAGTCGGCATTGCGGCGGGTGGGAGTATCTCTTGTTGCAGTCGACGAGGCTCACTGCATTTCTCAGTGGGGCCATGATTTTCGGACAGACTACCTGAGGCTGCCTGACGCGATTCGCCAGCTGGGAAACCCGCCGGTTATAGCGGTTACCGCTACTGCCACTTCCGATGTTCGCGACGAAATTCGCGAGCTGCTGCATATCGAATTGGACGATGTCATTGTTCAACCGGTCAACCGGGCGAATATTGCCCTCGATCTACTTTCGGTACAAGACGAAGTAGAGCGCCGCGAGCAGGTCATCGGGCTGATCGACGAACTGAAAGGTCCCGGTATTGTTTACTGCAGTACGCGAAGCGCGGTCGAAGCACTCGTCGCTACCTATCAGCTGTCGGGCAAAAAAAGGGTGCACGGCTATCACGGCGGGATGGACAGCATGGAGCGGATGTTGATCCAGACGCAATATTTGTCCGGGGAGCTCGATGTCATCATCGCTACGAACGCCTTTGGCATGGGCATCGACAAGCCTGACATTCGCTATGTCATCCACTATCAGATGCCGGCCAGCCTGGAGGCATACGCGCAAGAAATAGGCCGCGTGGGGCGTGACGGAGAGCCAGGGTACGCCGTCTTGTTTTACGTAGAGGACGATTGGCTGATTCATCAGCACATGGTCGAAAAGGAATACCCGACACAGGCCCAGGTCGCCAGGTTCTGTCAATGGTTTGCTGCCGGCCATCCTGTGAACGCAGAAGCCTGCGCTGCTCTTGAAATGTCGGAAGAAATGGTCCAGATGCTGACGTTTTATGCCCAGGACGCGAGCGGGCGATCAGAAGTCGCGGCTGCGATCGACAGGACCATGGAAACTCCACGGCAAATTTGGCTGGAGATGGACAGGCGGAAGCGTTTGAAGATGCAAAAGCTGCATGCAATGCGCTTATATATAGAGGAATCGGCTGAATGCCTGCGCAAAAAATTGAATCGCTACTTCTCCGAGGAGGAGAGGCGCTTTTCCCTTCATTGCTGCTCCCGCTGCGGACTGGACAAGCAGGCTTATCGTGGTGATCGGAACACCGGGGCTGGAAACAAGGACGAGAACGTTTGGAATTTGCGGCAGGCGTTGGAGAACCTTTTGCCGAAAAAGGAATAGGGGGAAAATCACAGGGAGGGACAGTGGGCAAGAGATGGATGAAGCTAATTTGCGGTTAAATCTCTGGCTGACACAAGTAGTGGTTCTGGCAATCGCTGCGGTCGGCAGCTTTCTCGTCCATGGGATAGGCGGAACGGCAGGACTTTTTGATATGCCAAAGTGGACAGGCATGACACTGGCGATGGGCTTCGCGCTGTCGATTGTAGTGGCGAGCATCGCTATGGACCGCTTTCTGCCGCCACATTGGCAAGACGATGGCAATGTGAACGAGCTGGTATTTGGAAGCATGTCGCCGCTCATGACCGTACTGGTCTGCATTTCGGTCGGGGTGGGAGAAGAGTGGCTGTTTCGCGGCGTCGTCCAGCATTTTGCCGGGAATTTGGGGACGAGCGTCATATTTACGGTCATCCATATCCGATATTTGAAGAAGCCGCTGCTTTTTCTCAGTGTTTTTACCACCAGCATGCTGCTGGGACTTTTGTATGAATGGGAAGGCACTTTGTGGCCGTCGATCACCGCCCATATCGCGATTGATCTGTTGCTGGCCTTTTACTTGCAGTACACATTGAAAAAGGGGAAGGGGGAGAAAGAGTGAGCTTGGAACAAACCGGGCTGCCGCCTAGGCGCCATCGCAGGAATCGCCCAGCGGGGCCATTTTCGTTCAAAAGGATTATTCAATCGGGACTGGTTGTGTTTGGTGCGCTGTTTTTCGGCGTAATCGGAATCGAACTGTACCAGGCGAAGGTCAGTAAACCGCCGGCTGCAGAAGGCGGGCCCGTGGTAACGACAGAACCGGCAGGCACCGGGGATGATCAGGACAAACAGTCAGCAGCTGGTGCGGTCGAACCGAATGCTTCGTCAGCTCCGGTCACGGTGGCTTCGTCCGCCACTCAGGGGCAGCCAACACCAACTCTGCCTTCCCGGGATGGCCATTCATCCGCGCCGCCTGCTTCCACCCAAGAAATGGGGCAAACGGCAGGCACTGTTTCATCCTTCGGCCGAACTGAGGAAAAGGGCGCAAAGGCAAGCCAAGGAACTGGAGATAATCCGGGACCGGCGTCGAACAGTCCGAAGCCGGTGACAAGCAGCACCGCACAGAAGCCGAAAGCCGTCAAACATGTGGTACAAAAGGGCGAGACGCTCTACATGCTTTCGCGCAAATATTACGGCAACAACTCGAACGTGGCCCGCATCGCTTCCTACAACGGCCTGTCGGTGGAAGCGCAGCTGACAGCCGGAAAAGTGATCCTGGTCCCGCTTTCCCCGTAATGGTATTTTGCTTCCCGGGTTATGCTAGGGGGAAATGCGAAATGACGGGTGGCGATTGCCGGTGATATACGATACCATCATCGTTGGCGGAGGAATCGGCGGGTTGCAGACTGCCATTCAATTGGCGAGGAGCTTGCGCCGTGTCGCGGTCGTAGACATTCCGGGCGGGAGGTCTATGATCGCGAAAGGCTACCGCAACCTTTTGGGATTTCCAGAAGGAATCAGCGGAGAAAGCCTGCGCCAACTCGGCAGGGAGCAGGCGGCCAAGTACGGAGCCGTCTTTGTCGAAGAGGAAGTGATCTCTCTGCGAAGCGAAGGAGATCGAGGCTTTTTCATCTATACCAAAAGCGCGTCCTCTCCTTTGCATGCACGGACGCTGGTCATGGCGACCGGAATACGCGATCCTTTCCCTGACCTACCGGGAATCCATGAATGTCTGGGTGTGTCCGTCTTCTTGTGCCCGGATTGCGACGGTTATGAGACGGTCGGGCAGAAGGTGGCGGTAATCGGGGCATTGCCGCAAGCGATTGGCATGGCGGACGAGCTTGCCCACTATACGACAGACATCGTCGTGGTGAATCATGAGAAAAGTCCCGTGGAAGACGATTGGAGGCAAGAGCTGCAAGAAAAAGCGTTTCCGTTCGGGACATCAGTTGGAGGTCACGAGGGCATTCCTTGCCATTCCCGGGGCTAAGGTGCAAACTGGTCTCCTGCAGGGCTTTTCGGTTCGGCTCAATCCAAAGGGACACGTCTTGACGAACCCGCGAACGAAAGAAACCGACCATCCAAATGTTTGGGCTGTTGGGGATATTGGAGAGCATTCGCAACAAGTTGCTGTGGCGATGGGGGACGGTGCGCTGGCCGCTATCTGGATTCAAAAGCGGTTGCGCGAACTGGATGCAAAAAAACGCCGATGACCGGCGTTTTTTGTTTGCCGGGTGATCTTCGCGCCTGCCGCTGAGGAACCCGAACTAGCAAAGGTCAATACTATGGGAAGAAAAGGGCTGCAAATAGGAGGAACCTCGCGTGGTGGCCATCATGGGGAGAAGCTTGCTGGTAGGGGTCCTTGCCTGGATCTTGGGAAATGGGGCACTGCGTGCATTTCCATCAGGACACCACCAGCTTACCCACATCGGCGACTGGCTTTCGCTTCTTCTGTTTTCGCCGGTTGAACTATTGCTATCCGCTTTTTTGTTTGCGCTCGCTTCGTTTCTCTTGTTCGGCTTGCTGCATTTTCACGTACAGCAGTACATTTTCCTGCGAAATGCAGGCGGAGCGCTCGTTTGGATGCACCTGACGTTGTGCCTGTTCACGTTTTTTCTGCTCGTCATACAGTTCGCCAAAATGCCTGTCGCCACCACCTTCACTGCTGTGCTTGCCGTCATGTACGAAATGACGAGGGGAGACCTGCTTTTCCTGGGAAAGCGCAGGAATTGACAGGCGGTGCCAATCTTCTCCCATCGGATTCGACAGCGACCGCGAATGTGCGCGAACGACACGCCCGTCACCCCCGTGGCTATGTTCTGGATAACAAATGTGATATGATAGGACTACCTCGGATTTTCCCAAACGCTAAAAATGGTTGAATGAAGAGCGGGTATTCGTCGGAAAATGCGGAGAACTCTTACAGGCTTACCATCATATTTTGTAGTACGACTGGATGGCGAGGAGGGACAGTCATGCGTGTTGAACGCCTTGGTCAAGATAAAATACGAATCTTTTTAACGTTTGACGACCTGTCAGAGCGCGGGATAGAGAAAGAAGACATGTGGCGTGACATTCCTAAAGTACATGAACTGTTCAACGACATGATGGAGCAGGCGTATCATGAATTGGGTTTTGAAGTGTCAGGGCCTGTTGCCGTTGAAGTGTTCGCCTTGCCAGCTCAGGGGATGGTCGTAATCGTGACACGGGGCAAGACCGGCTCGAAGGAAGGAAAAGAAGAAGAGGAATTCGACGACGAAGACGTGTATGAGCTTGAGGTGACGTTGGAGGAAAGCGACCTCATCATCTACGCCTTCCGAGATTTTGAGCATATGGTCGAAGCCGCTCATCGCATAAACGCTCTTTTGACAAATGGTGGTTCCGCTTATTTCTACCAGGGCAAATATCATTTGGTGCTGGAAGAGGTGGAACTGGATCAGGAGCGCTACCACAAGCTGATTGCGATTCTCTCTGAGTACGGGGAAGCGACGCCGACAACCATTTACGTGCTGGAGGAATACGGAAAAGTTGTCGTGGCAGATGATGCAGTCAAGGAAATATGCAGGCATTTCACATGATCGCTTGAAAGCCTGGGAAGATAAAAACAGCACCTAGTCAACCGCTAGGTGCTTTTGCTGTTTTCAGGGGTCGTTTTTTGACTTTTTGGTCTCTTTTTGGTCTTGAAATTTTGGCAAAAGAAAGGGAAGTTTCCGATTTTTCGCGTTACTGCCAACGCTTTGCCCGCAGAGGCGCTGGTCAGAGTGTTGGGGGTTTGTGGAAAAGGTGTTGCCGGTCTGGAAGAAAAACGTTTGCGAATGCCCCGTCTGAAGCAAAAAATACGCATTCTCCGAAAAAAATTGTCCATGAATAAACTTCCATCATTTCACCATGTTACGGCGGAACGGTTTCACTCAACTGGTAATGAAACGGCCCCATTTGGGGAGCCTACACATATGGACGTTATCGCATTTTCGTGCTTGTACAGTCAATTCAGACTACTCATATCAACGTTTTTGGCTGCTGGAAATCCTTTGAATGAATATGCGCATGAAACGAAGAAAACGCTTCCGAATTGGAAAAAAGGTTTTTTTTACGCTTCTCATCCGAAAGACAAACATGTATACTAAAGGCTGCGTTTACCGATAACATTTTTGAGGTGGTAAGTAATGGGTAATCAAGACGTGGTAACCGAAAGCACCCAAGGGAATGAAAAGCAAGAAAGCATGAACTTGCTGAAATCTACTCAAGTGGTGATCAAGGAAGCACTGGAGAAACTAGGTTACCAAGAATCGATGTATGAACTCTTGAAGGAGCCGCTGCGCGTTCTGACCGTACGCATTCCCGTTCGCATGGATAACGGCGAAGTGAAAGTGTTTACGGGCTATCGTGCACAGCACAACGATGCTGTAGGTCCGACCAAGGGGGGCATTCGTTTCCACCCGGAAGTTACTGAGGATGAAGTTAAAGCACTTTCTATCTGGATGAGCCTCAAAGCAGGTATCGTCGATCTGCCATACGGTGGCGGTAAAGGCGGTATCATTTGCGACCCGCGTGAAATGTCTTTCCGTGAACTGGAGAGACTGAGCCGCGGTTACGTTCGCGCAATCAGCCAGCTTGTGGGACCGACGAAAGACATTCCGGCTCCGGACGTCTTTACGAACTCGCAAATCATGGCATGGATGATGGACGAATATAGCCGTATCCGTGAATTTGACTCCCCTGGTTTCATTACGGGCAAACCGATCGCACTGGGTGGTTCCCATGGCCGTGAAACAGCTACGGCGAAAGGTGTAACCATCTGCATCCGCGAAGCTGCCAAACGCCGCAACATCGACGTGAAGGGCGCTCGCGTAGTAATCCAAGGCTTTGGTAACGCAGGTAGCTACCTGGCGAAATTCATGCACGATGCAGGTGCGAAAGTAGTGGGAATTTCCGACGCATACGGCGCTCTGCACGATCCGAACGGTCTGGACATCGACTATCTGCTCGATCGCCGCGACTCTTTCGGAACCGTGACCAAGCTGTTCAACAACACGATCACAAACAAAGAACTGCTCGAACTGGAATGCGATATCTTGGTGCCGGCAGCCATTGAAAACCAAATCACTGCTGCAAACGCTCACAATATCAAGGCGCAGATCGTGGTGGAAGCAGCAAACGGTCCGACCACTCTCGAAGCGACCAAAATCTTGACAGAACGCGGTATCCTGCTCGTTCCGGACGTACTGGCAAGTGCAGGCGGCGTGACTGTGTCCTACTTCGAGTGGGTGCAAAACAACCAAGGCTACTACTGGACAGAAGAAGAAGTGGAAGAAAAACTGGAACAAGTGATGGTTCGTTCTTTCGAGAACGTATACTCCCTGTCCCAAACACGCCGCGTAGACATGCGCCTTTCCGCATACATGGTGGGGGCACGCAAAATGGCAGAAGCATCCCGCTTCCGTGGCTGGGTATAATCGAAGTTCCGTTCTGTACTCCGCATCCCATAACCAAAACCCCTCTTTGGCCAAAACCAAGGAGGGGTTTTTTTATCATCCGCCGTTTACTGATCAAACAGCTTCTGCAATTGTTGAAAATCGCGGGTGTGCTGGAGGGTTACCATCAGTTTCAGCCGTGCTTTTTGTCCATTCAGGCCGTTGGAGAAGATGACGCCGAGCTCCTTCAACTGGCGTCCGCCGCCTTCGTAATCATAGACGTCCTGCACCTGTCCGTTGTAGCAGCGGGAGACGAGCACGATCGGAATGCCTTTCGCCAACACCTGTTTCAATGTAGGGAGGATGGCAGGGGGGAGGTTGCCAAGGCCGAATGCTTCAATGACCAGACCGTCGATCGGCTGCTCCAGCAAAAATTGCAGCCAGGAGGGATCCATCCCCGCTACCGCCTTGATCAGCGGCACGTTGGCATCCGCATGAGTGATGGCGTAATGCTCGCGTGTGAGGGGAGCGTGGTGATAGTGCACATGTTTCTTGGCGATGGTGCCGATTGGACCGTATTGAGGCGATTGGAAGGTCGCCACGTTGCTCGTGTGGGTCTTGGTTACGTGGCAAGCCGCATGAATTTCATCGTTGAAAACCACCAGCACGCCTTTGTTCACACTGTCAGGATCGGCGGCGGTCCGAACGGACGATATCAGATTGACAGGGCCGTCTGCTCCGAGCTCGTTGCTGCTTCGCATGGCTCCGGTTACGACGACGGGGATCGTCAGGGCCAAAGTCAGATCGAGGAAGTACGCGGTTTCCTCCAATGTATCCGTGCCGTGGGTGATCACGAGTCCGTCGTACGGCTGGGCGGCGAGCTCCTGTTCGATGTGCAGCCGCAGTTGGTTCATAATGGCAGGAGTCATATGCGGGCTTGGCAAATTCAGGACATTTTTCATCGTGATGTCGGCATAGCGTTCGAGGAATGGCACAATTTTGTTGACCGCTTGATCGTCCAGCGGTTTTACGCCTTCTGTGTCGTCGACAGACATGGCGATGGTGCCGCCTGTATTGAGTACCAGTATTTTTTTCAACATGATCTCTCTCCTGTAACGGGTTTTCAGCAACCAGTATTCATGGTACGATGAATATCAGCCTTGTGTAAAGGAGCAATACGCAGATGATTGCTATGATCGGAGCGGCAGTCGCCCCCGGTATTGCCATCTTGAGCTATTTTTACCTGCGTGATAGCCTGGAACCGGAGCCGATTTCGATGGTGATCCGGTCATTTATCTTTGGGGTGCTGCTGGTGATCCCTGTCATGGTGATCCAGTACATCATGCAGAATGAGTGGAACTGGCGGGACGGCATTGTCGCGGAAGTGTTCCAATCCGCAGTAGTAGAGGAATTTTTCAAATGGATGGTCATTTTTTTTACAGCGTACAAACATGTAGAATTCGATGAGCCGTATGACGGGATCGTATACGCCGTGGCAGTTTCGCTCGGCTTCGCTACGTTGGAAAACCTGTTTTACTTGATTATCAATGGAATGGATATCGCCTTATGGCGGGCTCTGTTGCCGGTGTCCAGCCATGCCTTGTTCGCAGTGTGGATGGGATATTATCTGGGATTGGCGAAGTTCTCCAAGTCCGCTGTCAAAGAGCGGGTGTTTCTCTGGGTCTCAGTAGCTTTGCCAATCGGATTGCATGCGTTGTACAACGCCATCTTTTTGTCTGTCCAAAACTGGCTGGTGGTAATCGTACCGTTCATGCTCATCCTCTGGTGGCAAGGGCTGAAAAAGGTGCAGCGCGCCCACGATTTCGGTTCTAAAAAGCTCTCTTCGCGTCCACAATAGACGAGAGGAGGAGACGAAACGTGCTGAAAAACCAACGTGCAAAAGTTACCATTCGCTGCAATGTCTGTGGAGAAAAATTCACCCTGAGGGGCCGCCGCGAGCCGGGTGGACAGGTAGAAACAGGCTTCAAGCAATGCCTGTGCGACAATGACAAGCATTTCAGTGTAGACGAGACTTGACAGAGAGGCCGATGCGTTTTTGCGCGTCGGTCTTTTTTGTATGGCAAGCGGAGCTCTCCCCAGAATCTGTGTATAATCCATACTTCCTCCACTAACACTATGCAGAGACTTCACGAAAAGCCAAAGGGGATGTAGCTTCAGGGCTACACGATTCCGCTTTTCTGGATTAGTTTTTGACTGCTGAAAGGAGGAGTATAACATATGGTTTACGGAGCTACTGCACGCATCTTGTTTCCCGTAGCCCTGGTCGCGCTGGTAGGGGCGGGTGTGTGGGGGTATCAGGAGCACAATGAGAAAAACTCGGTGCTGATCAAGGCGGAAAACTCATATCAACGGGCTTTTCATGATCTGACATACCACGTGGACAAACTTCATGACGAATTGGGGAAGGCGCTGGTCGTCAATTCGCGCCGCCAGATGACTCCTACATTGACGAGCGTATGGCGCCTCGCCTATGCGGCCCAGTCTGACGTGGGGCAATTGCCGCTCACGTTGATGCCGTTCAGCAAGACGGAAGAAATGCTTTCCCGGGTCGCAGATTTCTCCTACCGGGTAGCTGTGAGAGATCTGGACAAGCAACCGCTGACCGAAAAAGAATACGGCACGCTGAAAAGCTTGCATAAGCATTCCGCCGATATTCAAAATGAGCTGCGCAAGGTGCAGTCCAATGTCATCAATAATCAGCTGCGCTGGATGGATGTGGAGACGGCACTTGCTTCCGACGACAAAAAATCGGACAACACGATTGTCGACGGATTCCAAACCATCGAGAAAAAGGTGCAGGAGTATCCGGACCTGGATTGGGGAGTCGGCATCCAAAGCCTGGATAAAAAGAAACAGCAGCGGATCAAAGGGCTCGATGGCAAAACGATCACCAAGGAGGATGCTCAGCGCATCGCGACGGAGTTTTTGAGAGACAAGGCGAAGGGTGCCCGAATAGAAGTGGATGAGAACGGGCAGGGCCAGCAATACAATGCGTTTAGCGTTCGAGTGAGCTCTCCCGACCAAAAGCATACGACCCACCTGGACGTGACGAAACGCGGCGGGAAAGTGGTCTGGATGATGAACGAACGTGCGGTAGGCAAAGAAACCATCGACATGAAGCAGGGAGAAGAGCTCGGACGCAAGTTTTTGGAGCACCGCGGCTTCAAGGATATGGCCGTGACAGAGACGGACAGCTACGGAAACAGCGCCGTGTACACGTTTGTCCCGATGAAGGATGGGGTACGCATTTACCCGGACTCCATGACGGTTCAAGTCGCTCTCGACAATGGGGAAGTCACCGGGTTCAATGCGACCGAGTACTTGTTCAACAACAAGCAGCGCACGTTGCCCAAGCCGCGTATCACCAAGGAGGAGGCGCGGAAAAAAGTCAATCCGAGCGTGAAGGTGACGAGTGAA